>JAPPNO010000010.1:0-51864 GCA_028873845.1 Gemmatimonadota bacterium
TCGTGTCAGGCTGAATCTGGCGCTCTTCCGGGCCGACTACGAGGACTTGCAGGTCGTCATCCGCGAGTCGATCAATCCCATCACCGTCAACGGCGGGGCGGCCGATCTCCGGGGTGGCGAACTGGAGGCGGCGTGGATACCGGGCGGCGGGTGGGACATCGCGGCCAGCGTCGGTGTATTGAGCGCGGAGTACGACAGCCTGAGCGCCGCTGTGCTCGAGAACAGGAACCCGTTGCAGCCGGACTACAAGCTCACCAAGACACCCCGTTTCAACCATTCACTCCGGATCGGCAGGACATTCCACGCCCGCGGCCTGCCCGTCACCCCCCGGCTCCACTGGACATACACGGCGTCGCAGTATCACGACCCGGTCAACACGCCCCAGCTGTTTCAGGAGGGGTATCACCTGCTGCACGCCACGATTGGCCTGGCAAGCGCGGACGGCGGGTGGGAGGTGGTGTCCGCCTTCCGCAACCTGACGAACGAGCGCTATCTGCTGACCGGGACGTCCGCATGGGGCACCGCGGCGGCCTACATCGAGCAGGTGTATGGAAGGCCGTTCGAGTGGTCTGTTTCGGTGAAGCGAGCCTGGTGACGGGGTGAAATCCGCCACCACCAGCTCCTAATTTTCAATCAGACGACCATCTTTCTTTCATTTGGCCGACACCGACGCTACATTCCGTCGATGATCGACACCACCATCTATCCCCGCTTCATCGAGCCGCACCTGCGGGAAGCGCTCGACGACTCGCCGGCCGTTCTGATCCATGGGCCGCGCCAGTGCGGCAAGACGACGCTCGCCCGGATGGTGGGCGCGTCGCGCGGATACCGTTACGTCACCTTCGATGACGATGTGGTCCGCAGTGCCGCCGCGGACGACCCGAACGGATTCGCTGCCGCTTTGCCCGATCGCATCATCCTCGACGAGGTGCAGAAGGTGCCGACCCTGTTCCCCGCGCTCAAGATGGAGATCGACCGGCGGCGCACCCCCGGACGGTTCCTGCTCACCGGCTCCACTCACGTGCTCCTGGTGCCGCGGCTCTCGGAGTCGCTGGCCGGCCGCCTGCAGATCCTCCGGCTCCACCCCCTGGCACAGTGTGAGCTGGAGCAGCGCAAGCCCTGCTTTCTGGACGCGTTGTTCAAGGGCGATTTCGGCATCGAGCGGACCGACCGGCTCGGGGCGCAGTTGCCCCATCGCATCGTAGCGGGCGGGTACCCGGCAGCGCTCGCCCGTCCGCCGGGGCGGCGGCGCGCCAACTGGCATATCGACCACGTTGAAGCCCTGATCCGGCGCGATGTGCGTGATTTGACTCACGTTAGACACCTCGCAATCCTGCCTCGGCTTCTCGCGGCTGCCGCCGGCCAGACGGCCAGGCTCTTCAACGTGAGCGAACTGGCCGCGCCCTTCGAAGTGACCCGGCCCACGATACGGGACTACACGACCCTGCTCGAGCGGGTCTTCCTCCTGGAAACCCTCCCGGCCTGGCACAGCAACCGGCTGAGTCGGCTGGTCAAGAGGCCGAAGCTGCACCTTGGCGATACGGGAATCGCAGCCGCGCTCCTCGGCCTGGACGGTCCGGCGCTGGCGTACGACCGCACCCTGCTGGGCCAGCTCCTGGAGACCTTCGTGTTTCAGGAGCTCCGGCGCCAGGCTGGCTGGCACGATGCGCGGATGTCCTTCCACCACTTCCGTGACAAGGACGGAGCAGAGGTGGACATCGTCGTCGAGCGTGGTGCCACGGCACTGGCGGGGGTCGAGGTCAGGGCATCGGGGACCGTAAGGACCCGCGATTTTCGTGGTCTCCGCAAGCTGCGGGGAGCGCTCGGCGAGCGCTTCGCGGGCGGTGTCGTGCTGTACGACGGAGAGGCCACCGTGCCGTTCGGCGACCGGCTTCATGCCGTGCCGGTGGGGCGGCTGTCGGAGGGGGTGTAGAGTTCGACGGCGGTACCCGAAGGGCTTTGAGTTTTCATTTGGACGGACGATTGTGTTTCATTTGGCCGCTATCTCCTGCCAACCCTTCGCGTGCGACTTGGCGTCCAACGTGCAGTTGCGCTTTCCCGCAGGCGTATGGTTCGATTCCCGATGCTCACCACCAACCACGACCCGGTCAAGATCCCGAAAATGAGTAGCGAACCGGCAAACCGCGCGCATCCGCCGTCCCCACGGCAATGGCTGCTGGTGTGCGCGTTCGGCATTGCCGCGTGCGACGCGGTCGATCCGCCGCCGCCGGAGCCGGAGTTCTGCGACATCTACCCCTGCATGGGCATGGAGCTCGTGTCCCTTCTGTCGGCCGATCAGCTCGGTCTGTCCGAGGAGGATATGGACGAAGGGAATCTGAATGACATGTGGGGCTGGACCGATCCCGTGACGGGCACGGAGTGGGCGCTCGTGGGCCTGTCACATGGGACCGCTTTCGTGAACCTCGAGGATCCCGGGCACCCGGTGCATGCCGCATTCCTCCCCTTCACCCAGGGAGCGCAGCCGAGCCTCTGGCGCGACATCAAGGTCTACAGCGACCACGCCTTCATCGTGGCCGACGGTGCCAAACACCACGGGATGCAGGTCGTCGACCTGACGCGACTCCGGGAGATCACCGAAACGCCCTCGCGGATCGAGCCGCTCACGGTCTACGACCGGATCCAGAGCGCCCACAACATCGCCATCAACGAAGAGACGGGCTTCGCCTACGTGCTCAGCGCCAACGGCGGCGAGGAGACCTGCGGCGGCGGGATGCACATGGTCGACATCCGGACCCCCGCCACCCCGACCTTCGCCGGCTGCTTCGCGGACGAATCGGAGGGCCTCCACGGGCGGACCCACGACGCCATGTGCGTGGTGTACCGGGGTCCCGACGCCGAGCATCGGGGCAGGGAGATCTGCTTCCTGTCGAACTACGAGGTGTTGAGCATAGCGGACGTGTCGGACAAGCACGCGCCCGTCGCGCTGTCCCGGGCCGCCTACCCCGTCGTCGAATACGCCCACCAGGCCTGGCTCGATGAGAGCCAGGAGTACCTCTACATGGGCGACGAGTACGACGAGAGCATTGGACTCCTCGAGGCCACGCGCACCCTCGTGTGGGACGTGAAGGATCTGGATGACCCCGTGCTCGTGCGGGAATTCATGGGCACCACCCCGGCCAGCGACCACAACCTCTATATCGTCGGCGATCTGATGTACCAGTCCAACTATGCCGCCGGCCTGCGCGTGGCGAGCATAGCGGACCGGGAGAATCCGGTGGAGGTGGCCTTTTTCGACCCCACGCCGGACGACTCGAACGAGCCCGAAGTCCACGGCTCGTGGAGCAACTATCCGTTCTTCGCCAGCGGCATCATCGCTTTTACGAACCATTCACACCCATGGGACCGGAGTCGGCCTCCGGGAGACGTGTTCTTCGTGAGGCTGACCGGTCGGTAGGGCAGCGCGCGCTCTTCAGCCGAACCCACGCGATCCCGTCCACATGCGCGAAGTGGCGGTCGGCTCGCGCAACCCTCGTGCGTGCGACGGTCGTCTCAAATCCAGGTGCGCCGTTCCCCGTTACCTCCAGAGGCCCAGGTCATGCGGTCGATCCCATTCGCCCTCACCCTCCTCGCCCTCTCCAACCTCGCGGGCAACCACACCGGCGCCACCCCCCTTGACGGTCCCCATTCGGCGATCCAGGACACGACCGACATCCCGATCATCGAGAACGAACGTCCCCCACCGGATTCGCGCCTTCCCTGGCGGATCAGCGACGAACCCTCGCTCTCCATCGGAAGCGTCGCCGGCGGAGGCCCCGGCCAGCTCCACTGGGTCATGGACGCAACCAGGTTGCCGGACAGCAGAATCGTGATCGCCAACGCCGGCAGCAGCGAACTCAGGGTCTTCAACCCCGACGGATCGCACGCGGGGACGTGGGGAGGCCGCGGCGAGGGACCGGGTGAATTCGCCAGCGAGGCCCCGACCGTCGTCGCACACTGGCCCGGTGACTCCATCGCCGCTCCGAACCGCTGGGCAGGTCGATTGTCGATCTTCGACAAGGACGGCAACCACGGCCGCGACGTGCACCTTGAAGCCGGGCTCGCCAACGTTGTCGACCTGCTCCCGGACGGAGGAATCGTCACCGGCGGCATTGCGGGAATGCACGGGGGAATGACGGGATCCACGGGACTCGTGCGCCCGGACGTCGAGTGGAAAGTGCTGGGCCCGGACGGAAAGCTGGACGCTTCCCTTGGCAAATTCCCCGGCACCGAATGGTGGGCGGTGTTCGCCCGGGGCGGGCAGATCCAGAGCAGCCAGGTGCACCCTTTCGGCCGCAACACGGTGGGCGCCGTATGGGGGGATCTCGTCGCGATCGGCGATCAGGCCGTCTACGAGATCAAGGCCTTCGCGGCGGACGGGACGCTGGTCCGAGTCGTCCGCCGCGACGGTGACCTGGGGAGCCCAACCCGGGCCGAACAGGACCGATACTGGGAGCGGCGCTACGCCGACCGGCCGGACGACCGCCGCGCCGAGTCCTTGAGAGCGGTACGGGACATGCCTCTCGTGGACTCCTATCGCGCCTTTTCCACGATCCTGTCCGACCCGCTCGGCTATCTGTGGGTGCTGGAGTACCGGAGGCGCGTCTGGACCGTCTTCGACCAGGAGGGACGCGTGCAGGGACTGGTGGAAATGCCGTCCGGCCTCGGCGTCTTCGAAATCGGCGAAGACTACATCCTCGGTCGGTCCAGAGATGACCTGGGGGTGGAGTACGTGCAGTTGTGGAGGTTGGACCGGGGCGCTGGGTAGCTGTTCCCAGCCACAATTTCCGTGCTTGACACACCGAGCGGGGCTACACCAAAGTCTTCCCGCGGTGTCCAATCCACCGGGATGCCACTTCGCCTCGTGACAGAGTGCCAGTCCAATGAGAATGAGATCCCCACGACCGTGGAGCATGTTCCTCTTGCTGGCACTCCCTGCCGCGTGCGAGAGCTCTGGAGATAGCACTCCAAACGGGCTCGGCGTAGTGATCGAGGACAGTGCCGGCGTCAGCATCGTGACCAACGACCCTGCCCCGCCCGGTTCCCGCCTTCCGTGGCAGTTCGGCGAGCAGCCGTCCCTTTCGATCGGTTCCGTCGACAGTGGCGAGGCGGACCAGCTGTTCCGGGTCACGGATGCTACCCGGCTCCCAGACGGCAGAATCGTGATCGCCAACACGGGCAGCAACGAACTCAGGGTCTTCAACGCGGACGGCTCGCATGCGGGGACGTGGGGAGGCCGGGGTGAGGGTCCGGGCGAGTTCACGAGCTTCAGCCCTACAGCAGTCGCACTCTGGCCCGGCGACTCGATCGCCGCCCCGAACCCCTGGGGTACCCGCCTGTCGCTCTTCGACAGGGAAGGCAACCACGGCCGTGACGTGCCCCTCGACGCCGGTTTGCTCAACGTCGTCGACCTGCTGCCCGACGGGAAGATCTTTACGAGCGGCAGCGGTGGCATGAACCGGGAGATGGCGGGATCCTCGGGCCTTGTTCGCAGCCGGGCCGATTGGGCGGTCCTGGCCGCGGACGGCACGTTGCACGCTTCACTGGGCGTTTTTCCGGGGAGTGAGTTCTGGGCCGTCTTCGGGGAGGACGGAAGCATCGCGGGCGGCAGGCCCCACCCCTTCGGCCGGGGCACGCTGGGAGCCGCGTGGGGAGATCTCGTCGCGATCGGGGTGCAGGACAGCTACGAGATCAGGGCGTTCACCGCCGACGGGACGCTGGTCAGAATCGTGCGCCGTGCCGGTGACCTCGGGCAGCCCACCCGGGCTGATCAGGATGCATACTTCGCCGAGCGCTTCGCCGACTGGCCGGACGAGCAGCGGACCAGCGCGCTGAATGACGTGAAGGACATGCCTCTGGTGGACGCTTACCCCGCCTTCCGGGAGATTCGGTCGGATCGTGCTGGGCATCTCTGGGTGCGCGAGTACCGTGCGTCGGGCGCGGGGGATGCGGTGTGGGCCGTGTTCGACCCGGAGGGGAGGATTCAGGGGCTGGTCGAGACCCCACCCGGCCTCCGCACCTTCGAGATCGGCGAGGACTACATTCTGGGATGGGTATCGGACGACCTGGGGGTGGAATCCGTGCAGTTGTGGGCGCTGTCGCGGGGGGCTGGCTGATGCGGCCCTATGTCGATCCGCCGACGGCGGGCGCCTCCAGCCCCTACGATTCGGGGATCCGGGCGCCGAAATGGCAGTGCAGATGTGGGCGTTGGAACGGGGGGCCGGGTGACCGCGTGGCCACGTACATTCCTGATCAAGGACCAAGGCAGAATGAGTGACTCAATGACCACGCCCCGCTGGACCACGATTCTCGCGCTGGCACCCCTCACCATCGGATGCGAGGGCCCCGGCGGCACCGCCGGCCCCGGACTCCACGCGGCGATGCGGGACAGCGCCGACATTCTGATTGTCGAGAACAGCCAACCCGCGCCCGACTCCCGGCTCCCGTGGGAGATCGGCGCGCAACCGTCCCTCTCGATCGGTTCCGTCGCAAGCGGCGGGGCGGACGAATTGTTTCGGGTTACGGATGCCATCCGGCTCGGGGACGGCCGGATCGTGGTCGCCAACCTGGGCTCCAACGAGCTGAAGGTCTTCGGTCCCGATGGTTCCCATGCCGGAACCTGGGGTCGCCGGGGTGAGGGACCCGGTGAATTCACCGCCCACGGTCCGACAGCCGTCGCACACTGGCCGGGGGACTCGGTCGCCGCCGCCGATGCGCCCTACAGCCCCAGACTGCCGATCTTCGACATGAACGGCAACCACGGCCGCGATGTGGCCTTCGAGGCCACCCGGGGCGGTATTCTCGACGTGCTGCCGGACGGGAGGATGGTCTCGCGGGGCAGTTACGTATTCAACCGATCGGCCGTCTTTGAGACCAGGGACCTCGTTCGCCTGGAAACGGAATGGTCGGTTCTGGACGTGGACGGGACGCTGTCCGCCTCACTTGGGATGCTTCCCTACGGCGAGGCGTATTTCAGCGAGACGTGGGGAGGAGACATGCAGCACCCCTTCCAGCGCCGCACCGTGGGCACCGTGTGGGGAGATCTCCTGGCGGTCGGGGTGCAGGACAGCTACGAGATCAAGGCCTTCGCCGCGGACGGATCGCTGGTCAGAATCGTCCGGCGCGACTGGGACCCGCGAACCCCCACCCAGGCCGAGTACGACGAACGGGCACCCTGGGGCGTGCCCCCGGTGGACGCCTACCCGGCCTTCGGGGAGATCCTCTCGGACCGGGCCGGGTATCTCTGGGTGCGGGAATACCGGGTATCCGGCGAGGGGGCCGAGGTGTGGACGGTGTTCGATCCGGAAGGGCGGGTTCAGGGGCTGGTCGAGACGCCGTCCGGGCTGGACATTTTCGAGATCGGCGAGGACTACCTGCTGGGGTTGGCGGAGGATGAGCTGGGGGTGGAGTATGTGCAGCTGTGGGCGCTGGACCGGGAGGGGGGTTGAAGCGGGCACGAGGACGGCGGTCCTTTACGGAAGTCGTAACACGCCTTACGATCAGAGCGCATGATCCGAAGCTTCAAGGACCGGAAAACGCGACGCTTCTTCGAAGGTCAGCATGTCCCGGCGTTTCACGGTTTCGCGATCAGGCGGTGCGCCGACTGGCCCTGCTGGACAGCGCGAAAACGCTGGCCGACCTGGCCGCGCTGCCAAGCAACCGGCTGGAAGCACTGCGCGGCGATCGCGTCGGCCAATACAGCATTCGGATCAACGTTCAGTGGCGCATTTGCTTCCGTTGGACTGACGACGGACCGTGTGACGTCGAAATCGTGGACTATCACTGAGGATATCTGACATGGACGTGAAGAACCGCATGAGGCCGGTACATCCGGGTGAAATCCTACGCCAGGAACTCGACGAACTCGGATTGTCCGCGAATGCTCTGTCCAAGGCACTAGGCGTGCCCGTCAACCGCGTGACAATGATCCTGAACGGCCAGCGCGGCGTGAGCGCGGATACGGCATTGCGACTAGCCCGCTATTTCGGGACGACGCCGCAGCTATGGCTGAACCTCCAGAAGACGTGGGAGCTTCGTCGTGCAGAGATCGAGGCGGGGCGGGAGATATCCGAGCAGGTGACGCCCCGGCGCGCGGCGGTGTAGCGGAACTGCGAGCGCTATCCCGTCTCCTGCGCAGCCGACCCGTAGAGCGAACTCCGACCCGCCTTGACGAAACCGCCCATGCCCCCCACCACCCCACCCCTCACCCTCGTCATCCTCGCGGCCGGCCGCTCCACTCGCTTCGGCCGCCTCAAGCAACTCACCCCCATCGGCCACGGCGGCGAGGCCCTCCTCGACTACGCGCTCTACGACGCCGCCTTAGCGGGATTCTCGCGCTTCCTGCTCGTCATCCAGGAGGACCTGCAGGCCGACTTCGACGCGCACCTCCACCCCGCCGCCACCGCCGGACTCGACCTCCGCTACGCCTACCAGTCCCTCTCGCACCCCGGCCACGTCGACACCCCGCCTCCCGGCCGCACCCGCCCCTGGGGCACCGGCCACGCGGTCCTCACCGCAGCTGAGCAAGTCGACGGTCCCTTCGCCATGTGCAACGCCGACGACTTCTACGGCCGCAGCGCCTACGCGGCCCTGGCGGCAGCGATGCGGGGTGTCGCACACCATGACGCTCCCACCCCAGGACCGACCGCAGCCGCCCACGCGGCACCTTCGCAACCCGGCCAAGCCACACCCTCGACCCCAGCGACACATTCGACCCCGGCGACACGCGCAATCCCCACCCCCGCCCTCACCGTCGGCTACCCCCTCTCCGTCACCCTCTCCGAGAGCGGCGGCGTCTCCCGCGGCCTCTGCCAGGTCGACAAAACGGGCGCACTTCAGAAGCTCACCGAGGGCCTCGGCATGCGCCGCGACGGAAACCGGGTCCGCGGCCGGGACGTCGCCGGAAGGCCCCTCGACGTCCCCCTGGACACTCCTGTCTGCACCAACCTCTGGGGATTCCCGGAGATCCCGGACGTCGGTTCAGCCTCGGAAGCGCCCCATTCTTCTCCAGATTCCCCCACCAGTCCCGCAACGGCCCACACCCCCCACCGTGACAGATTTCCCCCAGAATCTGTCCCCAAATCTGTCACAGGCATCCTTTCGCACCTCAAAACCCTCTTTTCCGAGTTCCTGCACACCAACCCCGGGACAGATTCCGAGTACTATCTGTCCGAGGCCATGAACGAGCTCATCGCCCGCGGGCTCGTCCACTGCCGGGTTCTGCCCACCGACGAGACCTGGCTCGGCGTCACTTTCCCCGGCGATCACGCCGGAGTGGCCGAAACGCTGCGGACCCTTGTAGACTCGAAGGTCTACCCCCGGCGCCTCTGGGACTCCCCGCCCTCCACCAGCCGCGACTGAAGACACCATGCAACTCGTAACCCTCGACTGGTTCGTCATCGCGCTGTACGGGCTCACAGCCCTGTCGATCGGCCTCTACTTCGCGCGGCGCGCGGGCAAGGGGACCGACGAGTTCTTCCTTTCGGGGCGGCAGCTTCCCTGGTGGTTGCTGGGCACGTCAATGGTGGCGACGACCTTTTCGACGGACACGCCGAACCTGGTCGCCGACCTGGTGCGCACCGGCGGGGTCGCGCAGAACTGGGTGTGGTGGGCCTTCCTGATCACGGGGATGTGCACGGCCTTCTTCTACGCCAGGCTGTGGCGGCGGTCGGGGGCGCTGACCGACATCGAGTTCTACGAGCTGCGCTACTCGGGCAGGCCGGCGGCTTTCCTGCGGGGTTTTCGCGCGCTCTACCTGGGCGTCGTCTTCAACGTGATCATCATCGCGACGGTGACGCTGGCGGCGACCAAGATCGGTGGCGTTCTACTCGGGCTCGACCCGCTCACGACGGTTCTGATCGCGGGGACCGTGACCATGGTCTATTCGGCCACCTCGGGGCTCTGGGGGGTCGTCGTCACAGACCTCGTCCTCTTCGCGGTGGCCATGATCGGCTCGATCGCGGCCGCGTACTTCGCGCTGCAGCAGCCGGAGGTGGGCGGGCTCGCCGGGCTGGTCGCCAACCCGGAGCTGCGGCAGGCGATGCGGTTCCTTCCCGACTTCTCCGACTGGAGCGTCGCGGCGGGGATCTTCATCGTGCCGCTCGCGGTGCAGTGGTGGGCCACCTGGTATCCCGGAGCCGAGCCGGGGGGCGGGGGCTACGTGGCGCAGCGCATGCTGGCGGCGAAGAACGAGAAGGAGTCGATGAAGGCGACCCTCTGGTTCAACATCGCGCACTACGGGCTGCGTCCGTGGCCGTGGATCATCGTGGCGCTCTGTTCGCTGGTCATCTACCCCGAGCTGTCGGACATCCAGGCCCGCTTCCCCGGCCTCGACCCGTCGCTCGTGGGCAACGACCTGGCGTATCCGGCCATGCTGGTCTACCTGCCGGCCGGGCTGCTGGGGCTGGTCGTCGCGTCGCTGGCCGCGGCGTACATGTCGACGATCAGCACGCACCTCAACTGGGGATCGTCGTACGTGGTGAGCGACCTCTACCGGCGCTTCGTGAACTCCGAGGCGAGCGACCGGCGGCTCGTGGCGGTGGGACGCGCGTCGACCGTGGGGCTGATGGTGCTCGGCGCCTTCCTCGCGCTCCAGCTCGACACCGCACGCCAGGGGTTCCAGATCCTGCTTCAGATCGGGGCCGGGACGGGGCTCATTTTCCTATTGCGCTGGTTCTGGTACCGGGTAAACGTCTGGAGCGAGCTGGCCGGGATGACGATCTCGTTCCTGGTCGCGCTGTACTTCGCCTTCGCGCACGAGGGGCTGCTCGGCTTCGAAGCGCTGTCGACGACGCGGCAGTTGCTGATTGGGGTGGGCATCACCACGGCGGGGTGGCTCGCGGTGACGCTGGTGACGCCGCCGGCCGACGCGAGGACACTGCAGCGGTTCTATGACAGGATTCGTCCGATGGGGCGCGGGTGGGGGCGGGTGGTGGATGTGGGCGAGGGGAGCGCGGACGCGGGGTCGATCACCGCGGCGTTCCTGGCGTGGTTCCTGGGGTGCGTGGTGGTGTACGCGGCGCTGTTCGGGACGGGGTATGTGCTGTATGGGGAGTGGGTGGCGGCGGTGGTGGCGCTGGGGGTGTCGGGGGGGGCGGGGGTGTGGCTGTTCAGGGTGTTGCCGCGACTGGGGTATTCGGAGTGAGGGGGGTGGGTGGCCGGAGGGACCCCTGACCACTGGCGGGCGGTGGCCCCCGGACGGGTCAACCTGATCGGGGAGCACACCGACTACAACGGGTTGCCGGTGCTGCCGATCGCGATTGATCGGGCGATTCGCGTGGATTTCAGGGTGACGGGCGATGCAATGGTGCGGCTGGACAGCCCGCTGGCCCGTTTTGAGCCCTTCGCGTTTCAGCTGAAACGTCTCATCGAGGCGGCGGACCAGGGGGACTGGTCGAACTACGTGCGGGCGGCGGCGCGGGGGTTGTTGGAGCATGGCGTCGAGTTGAGGCGCGGAATCGAGGGGACGGTGAGCGGGGACGTGCCGATCGCGTCGGGGCTGTCGTCCTCTTCGGCGCTGGTGGTGGCGAGTGCGCTGGCGCTGTTGAAGACGAATGGGGTGGAGGTGGGGGACGGGATGCAGGGCGGCGCAGAAAGCGTCGCGGGACCTGTAGCTGCCGGACTGGCGCCGGACGTGGACGGGATGGGTGGCCGCGCAAAGGGCAGCGTGGGACCGGTAGCGGTGAGACTCGCGCCGGACGAGGAGGCGGCCGGCGAGCACCAGGCCGCGAAGGCCATCTCCCGACTCGAACTCGCCGCGTTGATGGCCCGCGCCGAGCGCTTCGTCGGGTTGCAGGGCGGCGGGATGGACCAGGCGGCGTGCCTTCATGGGATGCCGGGGCATGCGCTCAGGATCGAGTTCGAGCCGCTGCGGGTGACGCCGGTGGCCGTGCCGGAGGGGTGGCGGTGGGTGGTGGCGTCGTCGCTCAGGCGTGCCGAGAAGTCGGCGGGTGCGCGTGACGCGTACAATGAGCGGGCAAGGCAATGCCGCGAGGCGCTGGAAGGGGTGGGGGGCGGCTACCGAGACCTGGTCGCTGATGATAATCCCGATGGTGTGCTTCGCCGTGCCCGCCGGGTCCTCGCCCCCGTGCTCTTCCGCCGTTTCCGCCATGTCGTCACCGAGGGCCGCCGGGTCGCGCTCGCCGAGGAGGCCATGCGCAATGGTGAAATGGACCGTTTCGGCGAACTCATGGTGGGATCGCATCGGAGCCTACGGGACGACTACGAGGTGAGCACCGCCGACCTCAACGAGATGGTCGAGATCGCGCTCGAGGCGGGGGCGGCCGGTGCGCGGCTGACCGGGGCGGGGTTCGGGGGGTGCATCGTGGCCTTATGCGATGCGGGGGCCGTCGCGCCGGTGACGGACGCCCTCGCGACGCGATTCTACGCGCGGCGCCTGGGCGGGCCACCGGGTCGTGACGTGATGTTTGCGGTGAAGGCGGGGCGGGGGGCGGGGGTGCGGGAGTTGGGAAGCGTATCCAGTTGATGTAGCATCATATCCTTGCTAATCATAAATTGACATTACAGATTAGCATGTATGATCACCCGACGTCACAAGAAACTCATCCAGCACGACCTGGCCCATTTCCCCTCAGTGGTCCTGCTCGGACCTCGTCAGGTGGGGAAGACCACCCTCGCCCGTGCGCTTGCGAGCGAAGACCCGGACGCCCTCTATCTGGACCTTGAGAATCCCACCGATGCAGCCCGTTTCGACAATCCCGGCCGCTACCTGGATCTGCACCGCAGCCGGCTCGTAATCATCGACGAGGTTCAGCGCATGCCGGATCTCTTTGGCGTCCTGCGGGGCCAGATCGACGCGCGCCGCCGTGACGGGCGCAGGACCGGCCATTTCCTCCTCCTCGGTTCCGCGTCGGGCGCCCTGCTCCGCCAGTCCGCCCAGTCCCTCGCCGGACGCGTGGCCTACCACGAGCTTCCGGGCCTCGATGCGCTCGAAACCGGACCCGATCTGAACCGTTCCTGGCTCAGAGGCGGATTCCCCGACAGTTTCACGGCCGCCAGCGACGACCTCAGCTTGCGGTGGCGCGCCGATTTCATCCGCACCTACCTGGAGCGTGACCTGCCCCAGGCGGGGCTGAGGGCTCCCGCGGTGACCCTGCGCCGATTCTGGACAATGCTCGCCCATCGCCAGACTTCGATCTTCAACGCGGCCGAACTGGCCCGCAGCCTCGGGATCTCGGTACCAACGGTCAACCGCTATGCGGACACCCTCGTGGATCTGATGCTCCTGCGCAGAATGCAGCCCTACTTTGTGAACGTGGGCAAGCGGCTCATCAAGAGCCCGAAACTCCTTGTCCGGGACAGCGGCGTGGTGCACGCCCTCCTCAACCTGCGTTCACTCGAAGAGCTTCTGGGCCACCCGGTAGCGGGCGCGAGCTGGGAAGGGTTCGTGATCGAGAATCTCATCGGAGCCGCGCCACGCGGAACGGACGCCTTTTTCTACCGCACGCGCGCGGGAGCGGAGATCGATCTGCTCCTCCTCCTGCCGAACCTGGAGTTGTGGGCCGTCGAGGTGAAACGGTCGAGCGCGCCCCGTGTGCCCAGGGGATTCCGCATCGCGACTGCCGACGTCGGAGCGACCCGGAGCTTCATCGTTCACCCCGGGACCGACGAGTACCCGTTGGGGGACGACATCGTCGCGATCTCGCTGCCCCCGTTGATGCAGAGGTTGGTCAGGATGTGATATCGAAGCGTGGAGCGGGGGCGTTCACCCACCTCGGTCCAGGCGGTACACCCGCGCCGTCGCGACTCCCAACTCGTCGCGGTGGACACCGTAGACGCGGCCGCCCGCGACCATGCTGAGCGTGAAGCCGTCGGGAGTAAGGCTGCGGTGGGACATCAGGCTTGCGGCGGGACAATCCCACACTCTAGGTTTGCCATTACCCATTGTGCTGCGCGCGAGACTCCGACTGCGGCTGTGTGCAATCCCGGGGAGGCCGGGATCAAGACACACCCGTGAGCAGAACGGTTCACATCGGCGCGCGGGAATGCCCGTCGGACCGAGCCACACCGATGCGGAGCCCTGCTTGACCGGTCAAGGGAGCGTCGCATCATGCAGCGCCAGGGTCGCCCCTTCTTCGGGGTCACACACTGCCCAGCCGTCCACAGCCGATGGGACAACCCCATCAACGCGGAAGGCCGTCTGCCAGGCCGTCCGGCCCGCACGTTCGGCCTCCGCCTCGCGGTCCTGCTGCCGGCAGCCGGGCTTCTCTCCTGCGACTGGATCACCGCGCTGGGCAACGACCCGCCCAGCGCGCTCGGGACGATCCCGGACCAGATCGTGGAGGTGGACAGCGCGGTCACGGTGGATCCGGCCGGCTACTTTGAGGATCCGGACGGGGATTCGCTGAGCTACAACGCGGTGTCGGCCGCACCCGCGACGGCGGCTGCCGCCGGGCCGGGGGGCATGCTGACGGTGACGGGTGTGTCCAAGGGCGAGACCCGGGTCACGGTAACCGCGAGCGACCCGGACGGTCTGACGGCCACGCAGAGCTTCTCCGTGACGGTGCCGAACCGGGGCCCGGTGGCGGTGGGCGCCATCCCCGACGGAGAGGTCTTCGTCGACCGCACGCTGGTGATTGACCTCGAGGCGTACTTTGCGGACCCGGATGGCGACGATCTGACGTATTCATCGTCCTCGTCGGACACGACCCGGGCGACGGCCGTCGTGTCGGAGAGCACGGTCACGCTGACGGGGATGGCGGTGGGGGCCGCCACCGTGACGGTATCGGCACGGGATCCGGCCGGTCTGGCGGCCGAGCAGAGCTTCGCCGTGACGGTTCCGAACCGGGCGCCCGCGGCCGTGGGCACGATCGATGACCGCGAGCTGGAAGTCGACAGCGTGGTGGAGCTGGACGTGGCGCCCTTCTTCGCGGACCCGGACCGGGACCCGCTGGCGTACACGACCGCGTCTTCGGACTCGGCACGGGCGATGGTCGCGCTGTCGGGGAGCACGCTGACCGTGACGGGCGTGGCCAAGGGCGGCATCACGGTGACGGTGACGGCGGCCGACCCGGGCGGATTAGAGGCCGAGCAGCGCTTCGCCGTGACAGTGCCGAACCGTGGTCCACGAGCGGTGGGAAGGATCGGCGACCGTGTGGTGGCTGCGGGCAACTCCGTCACGGTGGATATCGCGGCCCACTTCACGGATCCCGACGGAGACGTGTTGGAGTACGCTGCCGCCTCGTCCGATCCGACCCGCGCGACGGTGTTGGTGTCGGGCAGTGTGGTCTACGTGACGGGGGTGGCGGGCGGAAACGCCGTCGTGATGGTCACGGCGCGTGATTCCGCCGGGCTGTCGGCCAGCCAGGAGTTCAGTGTACGGGTGCCCAACCAGGCGCCCGAAGCGGTCGGCACGATTCCGGACCGGGCGGTGTCGGTGAACAGGTCCGTCACGCTCGATGTCGCACCCTATTTCGGCGACCCCGACGGCGACGACCTGACGCTGGGCGCCACCTCTTCGAACACATCCAGGGCGACGTTGAGCGTGTCGGGCAGCAGGATCACCATCGCGGGCGAGCGGGTTGGCACCGTCACGATCACGGTGACCGCCAGCGACCCGGGCGGCCTCTCGGCCACCCAGCGCTTCCGCGTGCGGGTGGTCCAGGGGAACCGGAGGCCACGCAGGGTGGGCTCGATGGACGACGCCACCCTCGCCGCGGGGGGTACGCTGTCGGTGAACGTGGCGCCGTACTTCAGGGACCCCGACGGTGACGACCTCGACTACACCGCCACCTCCTCGGATCCCGCCGTCGCCACGGCAGCGGTGAATGGCTCCACGCTCACGGTTGTGAGCGCCGCCGAGGGCAGGACGACCATCGCCGTCACCGCCACCGACCCCCCCGGCCTCTGGGCCTCCCAGCGCTTTGAGGTCACCGTCGAGCCCCCGGCGCCATCCGATCTCGTGGTGCCGCCTCCCTCGGCGAACCCGAACGTCCTCCGCCCCGGCGAGGCGTTCACGCTCAGCGCGGTCGTGCATAACCAGGGAGGTGGGGCTGCGTCTTCGGGTACCACCCTGCGCTACCGCCGCTCCGTGGACGCGACGATCTCCGCCGACGACACCGAGATCGGCACGGATGCGGTGCCGGGGCTCGGTCCATCCCGGTCCAGTGTCGAGTCGCTCCAGGTCACCGCGCCTTCCGGCCTCGGGACGTACTACTACGGTGCCTGCGTGGACGCCGTGGACAACGAATCCGACGCGGGCAACAACTGCTCGAGCGCCGTGTCGGTCGAGGTCACGGAGGGTCGATGGTCCCGGCGGTACCGTCGCGCGCGCCAGCTACTGCCACAGGCGCCTATCCGACGGAACCCCCATCGTCGCGAGGACGATGTTCGACGTGGATGATATCGGCGCTCTGGTCAGCAATGGGGATCTCGAAGATGTCGCGTTCCATGAGTTTGCCCACGGCCTCGGGTTTGGGCCCGGTTACTTCGACGACCACGACCTGCTCAACACCGGTTCCGACCCGCACTTCAGCGGACCGCTGGCGATCGCGGCGTTCAATTCCGCGGGCGGCACCTCGTACACGGGAGCCAAGGTGCCGGTCTCGTCACCTGACCACGCCCACTGGCCGGAGTCCGTATTCGAACTTGAGGTGATGACTCCCCTGATGGACCCCGCCAGGACACACCCCTACAGCGCCGTCACGCTGCAGGCCATGGCCGATCTGGGCTATGTGGTCGACGTGTCGCTGGCGGACGACTATCAGCTGTCCGGCGTTTCGCCGCCGCGGGTGGCCGGCCCGGTAATCGACCTGAGCAACGATGTCGTGCAGGGACCGGTCATGGTCATCGATGCCGATGGCCGGATCGTTCGGGTGATTCCTCCTCCGCCGGGAACGGTCCTGCCGTCCTTCCAACGCAGGGAGGTGCAGCTCGACCGCCGCGACAGTGACGGACCCGTCCGCTGGACCCGCATCCCGTCAACCCGGCGGCGTCCTTCCGGTCGCTGACCGGTCCCGCCCCCTGCCCTGCCACACCCCCTGGGCCTGCCGCTCGATCGCTCTGAACCGGGAATCCGCCCTCAGCGGATCCCAAACCGGGTCCCGTCTCAGCGACAGCAACGCCGGATCCCTCCTGTCCACCGCAATCTCCAGCTGTTCAAGGGCCCCCTCGAAGTCACCCAGACCGACCGCCGTCAACGCAAGCTCCACGCTGGACACCCGCTCGCCCCGCTGCTGCCGCGCCTGGTTGTTCCAGTCCCTCCACTCCCAGTAGGTCGCGGGGTCCAGGGGGTCGAAGCGGCCGCGCAATTCCTCGACCGCCGCGCGGGCGTCCGCCGTCTCACCCATCGTCGCCAGGATCCGCTCCTCCCGAACCTGGACCGCGCCGGCGTAGTCCTCCTGTCTGAGGTGCAGGTCCTCAAGCGCCATCCACGCCGGCACCAGCCGCGGACTCTCGTCCACCATGGACCGGAGTCCGGCGGCCGCGCTGTCGTATTGGCCCGCTTCCCAGTGGCGGCGGACCGCGGTCATCGGTGACGGCTGTCCGAGTCGCCTGCCGAGCCCCGTCTCCTCGCGCGCGTACCTGCGCCGGAGCGAATCGCCCGCCTCAAGTGCTCTCATGCCTCCGCCGAACGCCTCCTGGATCGTGGCCCGCAGCCCTTCGAACGCTCCGCCGTGCTCCTGGTCCAGCCGGTCCTCCAGGACGACCATCACGGTCCTGACCTCGTCCTCGGCCCCGCCCAGCTCCGCGGCCATCTCCAGGTCTTCCCGGACCCTCGCGATCACATCGGGGGGGATCGAGTCGGCCTGCGCCAGCGCCGCCACCCGGGCACCCGCGCGCCACGCCCACGCCCTCGCAAAGGTCGTATCGTTGGCCACCGCCCGGTCGAACCAGGTCAGCGCGGTTTCCGGTCCCTCCGGCGAGCCGCGCTCGAGTTCCTCCCGGCCGTGCAGGAAGGCCCGGTGCGCCTCCGGATCCACCTGGGCGATCTGCTCCGGCGCGGGGACCACCTCCGCGCCCAGTTCCCCCTGCACCAGCGTGGCGATGTCGACCGCGATCTCGGTCTGGAGGCGCAGGATGTCCTTCATCTCGCGCTGCCAGGTGAGCGACTCCATGTGGGTGTCCGAGGGCGCGTGAAGGAGCTGGATCGAGATGCGAACGCTGTCGCTCTCGGCAGTCATGGCAACCGAACCGGTGACGATGGCCTGTACCCGCAGTTCGGCCGCGATCTCCGGGAGCAGCTGGTCGGTGGTGCGGTAGCGCTCGACCGAGGTGCGCGAGACGACGCGCAGGCTGGTCAGCTCGCTCAGCCGCGTGATGATCTCGTCGTGGAGCTGGCGGGCGAAGAGGTCGTCACCCTCGGCGAAGTGGGCCAGCGGAAGGACGGCGATGGCGGTGATGGGGGCGGCGGGGTCGCGTGAGGCGAAGGCGGCGTCCGCGGGCTGCGCGGCCTCCCGCGGACGGCTGGCGTCCGGCGGTACCATGGCGCTCCGGCTGAACCACCAGGCGCCCAGTCCCGCCGAGACCGCCGTCACGCCGATCAGAGCCAGAACGGGAAGCAGCCGTCCCCGGCTCGCGGGAAGGAGGGACCGTGTGCGCGTCAGGCCCTCGTCACCGAGGTCGTATACCCACGACAGGGCCACCGCGACGGGAAACCCGAGGGTGACGAAGACCACCAGCGTCTGCAGCGCCCAATCCGGCGCGTTGAAGGCGGGCAGCACGATTTCGCCCAGTTGCAGCAGGACGAAACCTCCGGCGACGTAGATGCCGCCGACCCGGAAGACGCCTCGGCGGCGCACTTCGGCCCAGAAGGTGTTCGGCTGCTGCATGTCGGGCTGTGGATCCGTCACTTCGGTCCTCGCGGGTGACTGCGGGCTCGCGGCTGGTCGAATAGGCCTACTGTGAATAGGACATCAAGATGGGGCGAGATGTTGCGCCACGGGAGACCCCGGACGGTCGGCGGTGCCGGTGCCGATCATTGCGGTGCGGGCCTGGGCGGCCATCTTCCTCGTGACGGGATTCCCGGGCACGCGCAGGCGCGACATGCGAGCGAAGTATCGAGATGCACCTCGGTTCGCGCCGCCTGACGCCTGAGCCGACAGACCACCAGCGAGGGAGACACACGAACGATGGACACGAACCGGAGAGCCTTTCTCAAGACCGCCACGGCTGCCGGCGGGGCGCTGGCGGCGGGCCTGGCGGGGGCCGGCAAGCTGGCGGGCGGGTCCACCGCCGCTGGCCACCCGGGTCTCGCCTCGTCGCGCCCCCCACCCCCCCGTTCCCTCAGGATCCTCATCCTCGGCGGGACCGGCTTCATCGGCCCGCACCAGGTCGAGTACGCCCTGTCGCGCGGCCATGAAGTCACCCTCTTCAACCGGGGACGGACCAACACGCACCTCTTCCCCGGGGTGGAGAAGCTCGTCGGGGATCGCGCGAATGACCTTTCCGCGCTGGAAGGGCGAAGCTGGGACGCGGTGGTGGACAACTCGGCGACGAGCGCCCCGCAGTGGGTGGAGCTGAGCGCGAACCTGCTCAAGGACAGCTGCGAACGCTACATCTTCGTCTCCACGCGTTCGGTCTACGCGGACACCAGCCGGGTCCCGATGACCATTGCCGCGCCCGTGTGGACGTATGAGCGTGCGGGGGTCGAGCCCGGTGCCGGGCGGCTGCCGTACGGGCTCGCCAAGGCCCTGTCCGAGCAGATCGCCCGTGACGCTTTCGGGCCCGAGCGCACCCTCGTCTTCCGGCCCGGCCTGATCATCGGTCCAGGCGACACGACGGACCGTTTCACCTATTGGCCCGTGCGCATTCATCGCGGCGGCGAGGTCCTCGCGCCCGGCGACGGCACCGACCCCGTTCAGATCATCGACGTGCGCGATTTCGGGGAATGGCTGATCGAGATGGCCGAGGCGGGGGAGTCGGGGACGTACAACGTGGTGGGACCGCGCACGCCCCGGCCCATGGCGGAGCTGCTCTACGGGATACGCGCGGTGACCACGGCCGAGACGACGTTCACCTGGGTCGACACGGACTTCCTGGTCAACGCGGGGCTGCGGCCGTACCGGGAGTTGCCGGTGTGGCGGCCGGCGCGGGACGGGGCGGAGGGGTTCGCGCGGTTCGACCTCACGCCCGAGGTGGAGAAGGGGCTGACGTTCCGGTCGCTGGCGGATACGGCGGCGGCGACGCTGGAGTACCATTTTTCGCGGCCGGCCGAGCGGCAGGCGGCGCTGCGGGCGGGGGTGGGGGCGGAGCGGGAGCGCGAGGTGCTGGATCTGTGGCGGGCGTTTCGGCGGGCCGGGTCGAACCCTCTATTGGGGCGAAGGGCATGAGGCTTTTCCCAACCAACAGGAAGACCGAAACGATGAGATACTCCGCACTGTCGGCCAAGCGGTTCGTGCGCACGGCCTCGCTTGCCGGCGGCATCCTCCTCCTCGCCGCCTGCGCCGATTCGCAGCCCGGCGCCGACGCGCCCACGACCGCCGACCTCGTGCTCCGCGGCGGGGTCGTCGCGACCGTCGACGCCGACAACACCATGGCCGAGGCCCTCGCCATTACCGACGGCTGGATTGTCGCGGTGGGCAGCAACGATAAGGTGGGCGCGTACATAGGCGGCGAAACCGAGGTCATTGAGCTCGATGGCCGCTTCGCTGCGCCCGGGTTCATCGAGGGACACGGGCACTACATGAGCCTGGGCAACAGCAAGACAATCCTGGACCTCAACGGCGCCGCAAACTGGGACGCCATCGTGGAGATGGTGGCCGAGGCGGCCCGGGAAGCCGAGCCAGGTCAATGGATACGCGGGCGCGGCTGGCACCAGGAGAAGTGGGATCGCGCGCCCGATCCGGCCGCCGAGGGCAATCCGACCCACGCGTCCCTCTCCGCGGTCAGCCCCGACAACCCGGTCCTCCTGGGCCACGCCTCCGGTCACGCCGCCTTCGCCAACGCGGCCGCCCTGACCGCCGCCGGCTACAACCGCGACTCCGAGCCCCCGCCCGGAGGCGAACTGGTCCGTGATGAGAACGGCGAACTCACCGGCCTCCTCCGCGAGACCGCCCAGCGCCCGGTTTCCGCAGCCTTCACCCGCTCCCAGTCGGGCCGCACCGCGGAACAGATCGACGCGCAGTTCCGCCGCGAGGTCGCGCTGGCCGCCGAAGAGGCCCTCTCGAAGGGTGTCACCTCGTTCCAGGACGCGGGCACGCCCTTTTCAACCATTGACCGGCTCAAGCAACTGGAAGACGAGGGCGCGCTCCCGGTCCGCCTCTACGTCATGGTGCGCGGCCAGTCCAACGAGGAGATGGACGCGCGCCTGGCCGGCTACTACATGCCGTCGGAGGGCGACGACTACCTGACCGTGCGCTCCGTCAAGCGCCAGATCGACGGGGCGCTGGGGTCGCACGGGGCGTGGCTGCTGGAGCCGTACGAGGACATGCCCTCGTCTACCGGCCTCGTGCTGGAACCCGTCGAGGACATCGCCGGCACCGCGCACGTCGCCGTCAAGCACGGCTACCAGGTCAACACGCATGCGATCGGCGACCGCGCAAACCGCGAAGTCCTCGACATCTACCAGGCCGTCTTCGACTCGGCGGGCGCGGGGGACGACCTGCGCTGGCGCATCGAGCACGCGCAGCACGTCCACCCCGACGACATCCCCCGCTTCGCCGAACTGGGCGTACTCGCCTCCATGCAGGGCGTCCACGCCACCTCAGACGCGCCCTGGATCCCCCTCCGCCTGGGCGACGATCGCGCCGAAAAGCGAAGCTACATGTGGCGCGCGTTCATGAACGCAGGCGTCCCCATCAACAACGGAACAGATGTTCCAGTCGAGGACATCGACCCGCTGGCCAGCTTCCGCTCGTCGGTCACGCGTCAGACGGCGGACGGATCCGTCTTCTACCCGGAGCAGAAGATGACCCGCACCGAGGCGCTCCGCAGCTACACCATCAACAACGCATTCGCGGCCTTCGAGGAGGCGTACAAGGGGTCGCTCGAGGTCGGGAAGCTGGGCGATGTGGTCGTGATCGACCGCGACATCCTGACCGTGCCGGACGCGGAGCTCGCGGATGCGCGCGTGGACGTGACGATCGTGGGCGGGGAGGTGCGGTATGCGCGGTAGGGGCTTGTCGCCAGGTCCGCGCCACATGCGCGGAAGAGGTGGTCCGGGGGATGAAGGGCGACGGTTTGCGCCATTGCAACGGCCGCGTTCAGGACCGGCCGCCCTCCGGCCCCGTTGCGCCTGCATCAGCCTTCCCCTGGCCGCGCTCGTCACCATCATCGCGTGCGAGTCACCCCCTTCACCCGGCGACAATCAACAACCGGAGGGCGGCGCAATGGCCGAAACGGGCCCCACCGAACACACTGCCCAGGAGGGCGGCGCAATGGCCGAACCCACCCCGATCGAACACATCGTCCCCGAGGGCGTCGCCCGCCTTCCCGTCTTCACCCCTGCGGTGCGCGTCGGCGACCTCGTCTTCCTCTCCGGCGCCATCGGGACTCCGCCCACCGGTGAACTGCGCGTCGTGGAGGGCGGCGTCGGCCCCGAGACACGCGCAACCATGGACAACATCGGCCGCGTCCTAAAGGCGGCGGGGCTCGGCTTCGAGGACCTCGTGAAGTGCACGGTCTTCCTGGCCGACATCGCCGACTACGCGGCCATGAACGAGGTCTACGTCACATACTTCGAGGGCATGGAACCGCCCGCGCGCTCCGCCATGGCCGGGAGCGGGCTGGCACTCGGGGCGAAGGTGGAGATCGAGTGTATTGCGAGAGGGAAGTAGCGAAGACGGTCTTGGCGGGAAGGCGGTTGCGGGCCCTCCGATCCATCGCCGGATGCTGCGCGGGCCTGTTGGGCATTGCGTTTTCGGGTTGCGGTGGCGCTGAGCAGGACCCACCGGAAGTCGAGAACCCCATCGCCAGCGAGATGCACGACAGCGGCGGCATCCGCATCATCGAGAACGACCGGCCTCCCGATGGCTCGCGGCTCGACTGGCGAATCGGCCCCGAGCCGGCCGTGTCCATCGGCACGCGCGAGGGCGAGGACCCCTACCTGCTGCACCGGGTCTCCGACGCCACGAGGATGCGCGACGGACGGATCGTCGTAGCGAACGGGGGGTCGAGCGAACTCAGGTTCTTCGACTCCCTGGGCAACCACCTGGCAAACCGGGGGGGCTCCGGCGAAGGACCCGGTGAGTTCGTTTTCCTCCGGCGCGTCGATCCGTGGCCGGGCGATTCGATCGTAGCCTGGGAGGCGCCGCGTCTCGGCTTCTCCGTATTCGACAGCGGCGGCAGCTTCGGACGCACCTTCACACTGTTGAACGCGAATCCACGACCCTTGCGCCCGTCGCCCGAGTCCGCCGCACCAGCCACGACGCCCGCCGGACACCAGGGTGGACCGGTCCCCCGCGGCATGTCTGCCGGGATGTTGCTGTGGCTCCCGGTTTCAGCCACAACAGACGGCGGGATCCTCGCAATTGCGGGCGGCACGGACGAGAACACGACCGTCGCGCAAATCAGAGGCAGCGAAGGAGGGGAACTGAGCTCCCCGGTTACGCATCCGGGCCCGGAGCCCATGCTGTTGACCCAGGCCTACGCCGGAGAACCGGCCGTGGTGCCCTGGGGCGATCTCATGATCGTCACCAGCACGATGCGCTACGAGTTGAAGGCCTTCGGCCGGGACGGCGAGCTCGCCCGAATCGTCCGGCGCGGCCATGAGCTGCGGGCGCCCACCGAGGCCGAGGTATTCGCCTACATGGAGGAGAACTCCCCTCCCGGAATGAGTCCCGAACAGATCCGCCGCCAATTCCAATCCCTGACGGTCCCCGAGCACTTCCCCGCCTTCGGCAGGATCATGACCGACGCGGCAGGTCACCTCTGGGTGCGGGAATACGACCTGCCCGACATGGAGAGGGACGCACCGCTGTGGACCGTCTTCGACGCGGAGGGGCGGGTGTTGGGGTTCGTGGAGACGCCGAAGGGCCTGGGGATCTACGAGATCGGCGAGGACTACATCCTGGGGAAGGTGCGGGATGAGCTCATGGTCGAGCATGTGCAGCTGTGGCCGCTGGCGCGATCAGGTATGTGAGCCGCATTTCCGGGCGCCATTCGTCCGCATCACCATGGAGGACATTGATATGAAGAGAAGCCGAACTTGGCGCGTCGCGGGGGCCATGGCGCTCGTGGCCGTCGCCGCGTGCGAGCCGCGGGACGACACGGAAGCGTCGGGGTCCGACGCGGCAGCCGCGCCGCAACACGAGATTCACGACAGCGCCGGGATTCGGATCATCCAGAACCGGGCACCGGCACCCGGTTCGCGCCTGGGGTGGGTCGTCGGAGAGGAGCCCCTTGTGTCCATCGGCACTCGCGACGCCTCCGACGCCTTCCAGTTCCACCGGGTCGGCGACGCGACCAGGCTCGGGGACGGTAGGATCGTCGTCGCCAATGGCGGCTCGAACGAGCTCCTGGTCTTCGACGCGGATGGGAACCACCTCGGCGCCTGGGCGGGCGAGGGCGATGGACCCGGCGAGTTCTGGGACCTCTCCACCGTGCGTCCGTGGCCCGGGGACTCCCTGATCGCCGGGGACGACCTGCAGGGGCGGGCCTCCATCTTCGGCCTGTCCGGGGCGCACGGCCGGACGTTGTCGTTGCGCGGCCCGCCCGATCCTGCCACGCGGGAGATGGCGGCGGCCGGTCAGGCGCCGGAGGCCGAAATCGGCAGCGTCGAGCCCCATATCGTACTCAGAGTGTTGCCCGACGGCACCTTGCTCACGCGCACCCCCCGGGGCTACGCCCAGGGGTTCCACCGGTGGGAGTCCCCGTATGCGCTGATGGACGCCGACGGAGCGACCCGCGCGTCGCTCGGCAACTACCTCGGCATCGAGACCTTTTCCGCGTTCTACCAGCAGGCCGACGGGAACTATGCCGTCATTCCGTTGTGGCATCCCTTCGGCAAGACGACGGTCACCACGGCGTGGGGGGATCTGGCCGCAATCGGCGACACCGAGACCTACGAGATCAGGGCCTACCGGAGCGACGGATCGCTGGCCCGGATTGTCCGCCGCGACCACGAGATGAGAATCCCCACACAGGCCGAACAG
Organism: Gemmatimonadota bacterium; assembly: GCA_028873845.1. GTDB lineage: Bacteria > Gemmatimonadota > Gemmatimonadetes > Longimicrobiales > Gaopeijiaceae > Bin94. Next base: position 25,047 of record JAPPNO010000010.1, read on the forward strand.
GACGAGGCATTTAGCGACCGGTTCGCGGGGCTCTCGGAGGAAGACCGCGAACCGAGGATGGAGGTCGCCGCCACTGTCCCGCTGGTAGAGAGTTTTCCGGCGTACTCCAGACTCCGCGGCGACGCCCCGGGCAACCTCTGGGTCGGGGAGTTCAGGCTTCCCGAGGCCGCGTACGAGGGGGCGTTATGGACCGTCTTCGACGCGGAGGGGCGGGTGCTGGGGTTCGTGGAGACGCCGGGCGGGTTGAGCATCTTCGAGATCGGCGAGGACTACATTCTGGGGAGTACCACCGACGAGGTGGATGTCGAGTACGTGCAGCTGTGGGAGCTCGGCAGGTCGAATCGCTGATGCCGTACCCGGGTGCCGAAGGCGGTCACCGCCGGAAAACACGACCATGAACACACCGAACCCGCGACCGACGGCCCTCGTCGCGCTCGTCTCCCTCGCCGCATGCGGAACCGACACCGACTCGGAACAGTCTCGGCCCGGCACGCAGGCAATCCCACAACACCAGGCCCGCGACAGCGCCGGCATCCGCATCATCGAGAATCGCAGGCCCGCCGAGGGATCACGGCTCGGGTGGCGAATCGGGGCCGAACCCGCGCTGACGATCGGCTCGGTTTCGGGGGACGAGGCATTTCAGCTACACCGGGTCGACGACGCGTTGAAGCTCCCGGACGGCCGCCTCGTCGTCGCGAACGGAGGCTCGCACCAGCTGCTGGTCTTCAACGAGGTCGGCATCTATCTCGCAGCGTGGGGACAGAAGGGCGAGGGTCCCGGCGACTTCGGCGGCGCATGGGGCGGAGACGCTCTCGGCTCCAGGCTTTTCTGGGCGGAACCATGGCCGGGTGACTCCATCGCCGTGTGCCACGGCACGTATGAGCTGGGACTGGACCTGTTTTCGACCTTCGACTCGGACGGCAATCACGGGCAAACCATCAACCTGGCACCCGACGGGTCGAGTACGCGCTGCCGCGATGTGCTCCCCGACGGCTCGATCCTCGCGAGCCGCGAACCGAAGTGGTCGGGATACCCTCCCACCGGGATGCAGCGCAACGAGATGGAGTTCTTCCTCGTGGAGGGAGACGGCACGCGGCGGGCCGAACTCGGCAGCCATCCCGGAGCCGAAGAGTTCTACTACCTGGACGAAACCGTCTTTCCTCCGTTCAGCTTCTGGATGCTCGACCCTCCGTTTCAGCAAACGGTGGTGTGGGGTGCGTGGGACGGACTGGCGATCGTCAGCCCCTCGGACCGGTACGAGATCAGGGCGTATGGCCCCGAAGGCACCCTCCAGCGCATCGTGCGGCGGGATCACGCCGTCCGGCTTCCCACCGAGGCCGATCTCGAGTCCTACCGGAACGGCCAACTGGAATCCATACGCGGTTCCGAGTACAGAGAGATGATGGCCCCGGTCCTGGGCGCGTTGGAAGTGCCGCCGTCATTCCCCGCCTTCTCGGCCATCGAAGTCGATGCGGTCGGTTACCTCTGGGTGCGGGAGTACGATCTGCCGGGTCAAGAGCGCGATCGCGCCCTGTGGACCGTCTTCGATTCCGGCGGGATCGTGCTGGGCTTCATGGAGACACCGCCCGACCTCGCGATCTACGAGATCGGCGAGGACTACATCGTGGGCAAGGTCTACGACGAACTGCGGGTGGAGTACGTACAGATTTGGGAGCTGGCGCGGTCGGATTGAGGGGGCAAGGAGCCCAAATGGTCCGTTGCTGTAAACTAACGATTACATTTTGTAATGTTAACATTACCTGACGTAATGGAAGGCAGCGAACGGAAAGCGGGAGGGACTCCTTCCCCGGGGGGCGTCCGGACTTACGCCGGGATCGGCAACGTCGCCGTGATCGGGTGTCCGAACAGAGCGGAGAGCGTCCCGTTGCGAAGGGCGGCATCGAGTTCACCGGGCCGGAGCGCCGCCACTCCCGCCGCGTGCGCTTCCGCGAGCAGGCGCGGGTGAGAAGAGCAAACTCCGCGCGAGAGTTCGATCAGGGCCGGCCGCTCGGCCGGAGTGACCTCGTCAATCACATGCACCCGTCGCAGGGTTTCATTCGCGACCGCGGACGCAATGCCGGCACCAGTCGGCACGTCCATGAGCGCGACGCGAAGCCGGGTTCGCTCCCTGATCCGGTCACAGAGCCGACTCCACCAGGCCACGTCGCTGTGAGAGGCCCCTGACTCCGCGCCACCGGACATCGGCACCACCAGAACGAAGCCGCCCCGCAACCCCGCCTTGTGCAGGCGACGCAGGGCGGCGGCAAGCTGCAGGGAACTGCAACCATCGCGGCGGGGTGCCGCCAGGAACGGGATCACGTTGGACGGTCCGGCCCTGCGCTTGCCGGGCCGCCCGGGGAAAGGGATCGCGCTTGTCTGCATGCCTGAGTTTCGAAGCCCAGGCGCACGGTAACGCGACGGTCCTGTAACAATCAGGTCACAACGAACCGCGCCCCACCCCCGCCCTCTCCAGCAACTCATTCAACTCGGCCACCACCCCGGCCACCACCTCACGCAACTCCTCCTCCGCCGCGCGCGCCTCCTCCCAAATCCGCGCCAACCGGCGCCGCTGGTCATCCGACGGCCCCGTCAGCGACCCCATCGTGGACGGCCCTCCGTCGAACTGGCCACGCAGTCCCCTCCACCAACCGCGGATGTCGCGGTTGATGCGGCGCCACTCGCTGGCCACCTCGCTGATCTCGGCCGCCAGCTTCCCGGCGCGCTCCAGATCCCCCTCATCCACCTCTTCGGCCTCGGCCAGCGCGTCGACCCCTTCATCCGCGGCGCGCTGCGCGTCGTACGCCGTCACCCCCTGCTCGTACGCGAAACGCTGAAGCTCGTGCACCTCCATGGTGAAGTCGTGGCGGGCCCGGCGCTCTTCGTCCGAGATGTCGAGCCGGTGGTCCGGCCGCACGGTGAGCCGCTGTGAGCGCCGTTCGTCTCCCACCTCGAGAATGACGCCGAACCGGCCCGGCAGCACGAGGGGGCCACTGGGTCCCGCGTCGAGCGTGGGCACCTCGTAGCGGGCGGTGTCATGGGGGATCGGGTCGTGGCGCAGGTCCCAGTGGACGCGGTTGAGGCCGCGGGCGCCGGGGCCGTCGAGCGTGCGGACGACGTTTTCGTCGGCGTCACGAATCGTGAACCGCACGCCATCCTCGACCGCGCGGGGAAGCCAATAGTCGAAGTGGGCGCCGTAGGGGGGATTCGGGGCCTGGTAGATCCCCTGCCCCTGCGACGGCACGTCGGTGCGGTACTGGAAGAGGGTGACGGGGCGGAGCGGCGTGAACATGGGTTCATCGATCCCGCTGATCCGGAACATTTCGAAGTGCAGGTACGGCGTGATCAGGCCGATGTCGTCCAGGATCCAGATGCCGCGGCCGTGGGTCCCGGCCACCACATCGTCGTCGCGCGGGTGGATCTCGATGTCGTCGACGGGGACGGCCGGCATGCCGGAGCCCAGGCGGCCCCACCTGGCGCCGCGGTTCGTGGACGCGAAGACGCCGTCCTCGGCACCCACGATCAGAACGCGCGGATTGTCATGGTGCTCCCGGACCACGTTCACGGTGGCGCTCGGCAACCTGCGGTCAATCGACCTCCAGGACGCCCCGAGGTTCTCGGTCACGAAAACGTACGCCTCGTAGTCGTCGTCCCAGTGCCCGTCCAGGCTGACGTACGCGCGCTCCGCCACGTGGTGCGAGGCCTCCACCCAGCTCACATAGTACGGAAAGGGCGGCCCGCCCCACGCGCCCACGATTCCCTCTGTCACATCCGTCCAGCTCTCGCCCCCGTCGCGACTCACCTGCACGGTGCCGTCGTCCGCGCCGACCCACAGGATGCCCGCGGTGACCGGCGATTCGGAAACGGCTGTGATCTCGCCATAGCCCGATGCGCCGTCGTGCTTCGAGAGCGTTGTCGAGTCCGGGAGGATCCCCATGATCGGCAGGCTGTCCTGGTGGAGCGCCCGGGTGAGGTCCCCGGTGGCGCGCCAGCTCTCGCCCCGGTCGTCGGAGATGAAGAGGCGGTTGCCGCCCAGGTAGACGCGGTCGCTGTCGTGCGGGGAGACGAGGATCGGGGACTTCCAGTCGAAGCGGTACTCGTCGGCGGTGTCGCGCGGGAAGGGGCGGAGCGCCTTGCGGTCCCCCGTCGCCAGATCCACCCGCATGATCCCCGCGTTCTGCGATGTGACGTAGACCATGCCCAGGTCGGACGTGTCGGTCTCGACATACATGCCGTCCCCGTAGTCGATCACCTGCCAGTCGCGGTTGAGGATGCCGTGGTAGCGGTGCGTCCGGCTCGGTCCCCGGTACGAGTTGTTGTCCTGCAGGCCGCCGTAGACGTTGTACGGGTCGGCCATGTCCAGGTCCACGTCGTAGAACTGCCCGATGGGGATGTTGGAGATGAAGGTCCAGTTGTCGCCGTTGTCCCAGGTGGAGTAGAGGCCGCCGTCGTTGGCGAGGATCATGTGGGCGGAGTTTGCGGGATCGATCCAGAGGTCGTGGTGGTCGACGTGCACGCCGGTGTTGTACACGACCTCGCGCGCCACCGTGTTGAAGGTCTCGCCGCCGTCGGTGGAGCGGTGCAGCGAGCCGGCGACCAGGTAGACCGTCTCGTCGTCGTTGGGATCGAGGCGCAGCTGGCTGTAGTACATGGGACGCTGGTTGAGCTCGTTGACGCGCGTCCAGGACGCGCCGCGGTCGGTCGACTTGAAGATGCCGCCCTCCTCGGCCCCGACCACAGCCATGACGAGCGCGGGGTTGCGGGCCGAAACCACGAGGCCGATGCGTCCCTTGTTGCCCTCGGGGAGCCCTTCGGTGAGTTCGCGCCAGCTGTCGCCGCCGTCGGTGCTCTTATGGATGCCGCTGCCGGGCCCGCCGCCGATGAACCCCCAGGCGCGCCGCTGGCGCTGGTACGCGGCCGCGTAGAGGGTGGCCGGGTCGGACGGGTCGATGGCGAGGTCGACGACGCCGGTGTTCTCGTCGATGTGGAGGACCTTTTCCCAGGTCGTGCCACGGTCGGTGGTGCGATAGACTCCGCGCTCCTCGTTGGGGCCGAAGAGGTGGCCGAGGGCGGCGACCCAGACGGTGTTCGGATCGGTGGGATGGACGACGATGCGGCCGATGTGCCGGGTCTCTTCCAGTCCGGTCAGCCGCCAGGTCTCGCCGCCGTCATCGGAATGGTACACGCCCTGTCCCCACGGGGAGCTGTTGCGGTTGTTGGGCTCGCCGGTGCCGACCCACACCTGTGTTGGATCCGACGGGGCCAGCGCAATGTCGCCGACCGACAGGTTGGGCTGGTCGTCGAAGACCGGGGTCCAGGTGGTGCCGTGGTTGAGACTCACCCACACGCCACCCGACACGGCGCCCAGGTAGATATGGGACTGGGTGCCGGGCACGATCTCGACATCGCTGATGCGGCCGCCGGCGATGGCGGGGCCGATGGAGCGCCACTGGAGGGCGGCGGCGATGCTGCCGGGGGGTTGGGCGGCGAGGGGTGCGGTGGCGAAGAGGGGGGCCAGTGCCACGAATGGAACCGCCAGCGCGAGATGGCGGGCGTCGGCGCGGACGCCTTTCGGGAATCTTCGACAAGTCGTCACGGTGATTCACTCCGGTGAGTTCACGGGAAGAGGGGGCCGGTCGGGATCGGGAACCCCGCTGGACGATACGATTCGGTCGCGGTGGCCGTTCAGCCGTAAGATGCCTGTGGCCGGTGGCATCGCAACAGCGTAGCGCTGGTCGGACGTCTCAACCGCGTTGTATGTTCTCGCGGCAATCAATCCCCCGCCCCGATTCCCCACCCATGAGCCTGGACGACACCCGCATCTCCGATGAGGAGGCACGCGCGCTCTGGCGCCGCGCGGCCGAGTTGCAGGCCGAGGCCGCCCACCGCCTCGAGGAGCGTTCGCGACAGCTGGCCCCCCGGGAGGACCCCTCCGATACGGCGGAGGCCGACGGGTACCTCCTGGCAGACGTCCGGGCCGCCGCGGAAGGCGCCGGCATCTCGCCGGAGTTCGTCGATCATGCGCTCGCGGAGTCCCGCAACATGGCTCTTGTCGAAGGAGCGCAGCCGCGGCCATCGGGGATGGCGGCCCGTTTCCTGGGCCAGCCGCCGCGCACGCTGGAAGTCTCCCGGGTGTTCCACGCACCGGCCGAGGAGATCTACGCAGCCATGCAGCGCGTCCTCCCGGAGCATCCGTATCGCCTGAGCCTCGTCGATCACCACGGTGCCGATCCGGTCGACGGGGGCATGCTGGTCTTCAAGGTGCCCGCCTTCTCGTACACGGCAACGGTGGCCGACCAGTCGTTCGCATACGAGATGAGCTGGGCGGACCTGCGGCAGCTGGTCTTCAGCCTCCGGCGCCTGGACACGAGTCCCCCGGCGACCGAGCTGACCGTTCAAGGGAACCTGACACCCAGCCACAGGAAGAACATGTGGGTCGGGGGCATCATGTCCGGGATTGGCGCTGCGTTGGGCGGGGTCGGTGGTGCTATTGCAGGCGGCGCCGCGGCCGTCGCTTTCGGGATTGGGGGTGTCGCGGTGGGTGTGGCGGCAATGGGCTTCCTTGCCGGGGGAGGATCGCTCGGCGGGCTGGCCATGTTGGGCTACCGCAGGTTGTATCGCTACGCTTTGCGCCGCGGGGAGAAGGCCATCCGCGATCTGCTCGGCGCGATTGCCGTCGACATCGAGACCGGTGGAGGCTTCTCGAGCCCCAAGCCTCTTCCGAGCGCCTTTGCCGGGTTCCTTCGGGAGGGCCGGGTGCCCTAGTCCGAACTTCCGGGTGCAGCCCGGCGACTCACCGCGCTCGCTGCCCGGCCGGCTTTGTCGACGGACTGTGTCTGTTCACGCCGTCAGGAAGAGAACGAACAGGAACCCCGGCAGCAGGATCATCATGTACAGCCACCAAACGATGGAACCCTTGAGTATGGTCCGTATCCAGCCGTCCCGGTAATACCGGCGAAGCGCAATCAGGTAGTACACCTGGGGAATCAGGACGAAGAACGCCCGGATCCACGCTCCGGCCCATCCGGCCGGCGTGAGCTGGGCGGCCGCAAGACACAGGAAGGTGAAGGTCTGGTTGTGCATTCCGAACACCAGGTGCTCGACAAAGAAACGCTTCTTGCGCACATAGCAGAAACCGAGGGCCAGGGCGAGAAACGGGAGCAGGAAGAACATCGCGATCGGCAGGTTCCCGATCGCACGCTGGACGAAGACCTCGGGGTCGTGGAGGAAGTCGATCGTGCTGGTGAGCAGCATTCTGACGAAGGAATTGGACCCGTCCGGGTCTTCCTGGCCGGCCGGCCGCGAAACCGCACGGTCCGCTTCGTCGGGGGACATCAGTCCCGCAATCAGCAGCCCGACTCTCTTGAAGGTGTTTTCGTCCGGACGCCCCAGGATGTCGTCCAGCTTGCGGCCATGCGTCGGCCCAACCGCCGCCTTCAGTGCTTCAATCTGCGCCTCGCTCACCTGCGCATCGACGGACAGGTCCAGGTTGCGTCCCCCCGTGCGAAGAACGGGATCACCGCCATCGGGTCTCGGCGGCTGCCGGACCGGCTGGGGCGACTCGTCCGTGTCATCGTCCGTCACCTCTCCGGCAACCGACGGTGGCTCCCGCGAGTCGCCGGCCGGCACGAAAACACCCTCGGGCAGTGCCTCCGTGTCGCCGCCCATCCGGATCGCCCCCTCCGACCAGGAGTCCGGCATGGCGAACGACAGCACCAGCACGAAGAGGAAGCTGGTGAAGAGGTACAGCCTGATCGGCGACATGTACCGGGCGCGCCGGTTGCGGGAGAACTCGATTGTCAGGCTGCCGGGCTTGAAGAGGAGAAGCTTCAGCGTCTGGAAGAACCTCGAGTCCATCTCGAAGGCCTCGCGGCCGAACTCCCAGACCACCGTGGCGAGGCCGCGGGCGTAGTTGCGGTCGTTCTGTCCGCACTGGGGGCAGAACGGGCTGGGGCGCACGCTGCCGCAGTTCTCGCAGACGGACGGCGCGGGGCCGGCGGCGTTCTGATTGGATGAATCGGACATGTTGAATCGAGATTCCCGGCCGATGGCGAACATCGCGCCCATGAGGCGTAGGAATGACAATAGAGCATGGTACGCTGACGCCGACAACTTCGGCGACGGTCCGCTTCCCCACCGGTTTCGAGTCGGCGGCTTCCGGCGACCGCGGACGAGGAGCACGCGCCCGGGGCCGGAGAGTGCGTCCCTACTCCTCGAATACGGTGATCATCCTCGGAAACAGCGCGTCCTGGTTGGCCGTGAGCATCACGAAGGACGCCACGATCACCGCATTCTTCCGCACGTCCTCCGGGACCACGCGCTCGTACGTATCCATGTTGCTGTGGTGCGTGACCGCCGGAGAATCGAGCCAGTCCTGCAGGAACTGAAACCCTGGCAGGCCACGGAGCATGAAGCTCACGTGGTCGGTCCCTCCGCCGGTCTGCGCGGCGACGATGTCCACGCCCAGTTCGGGATCGAGCCGCCCGGTCCACGCGCGGAAGGTCGAGTCGACCTGCATGTCCGGTTGCATGCCCCACGCCACCATCGGAGCCCGGATCGCGCCGCCCCCGTTGTCGAGATTGTAGTACGCCGCGAAGCGATCGAAGGCCGGCTTCCGCTCGCTGGTCAGGCTGTCGACGAAGTGCTCGTGCACATACGCTTCCGATCCGTACAGTCCCTGTTCCTCGCCGGTCCAGAGCGCCATTCGGACGGTGCGGCGGAGCGGGACGCCGGTCGCCTTGAGGATCCTCATGGCCTCCATCATGACGGCGACGTTCGCGGCGTTGTCCGTGGCGCTGGTGGCGTAGGCGTACCCGTCCAGGTGGGCGCCGAACATCACGACTTCGTCCGCCTTGTCGGACCCCGGCAGCTCCGCGAGGAGGTTGTAGGACATGTCGCCGGGCGATCCGTTCAGCGAATTCGCCACCTCCGCCTCGAGCACGACCGGCATTCCCTTGTCGAGCATTCTCGTGATCCGGCCGTAGTGCTCGCTCGCGAGTGTGAGGACGGGCAGCGGCGCCACCCTGCGGGGACCGTAGTCGCGGTAGATGTTGTTTCGAAAGATGACTCCACGCGCCCCCCGGCCCGCAAGCAGGACCGCGGCGGCACCCTCTTCGGCAAAGAACTCGAGTCCGATCTCGCGAAGGCGGGCGGTCGCGGCCATTCGCGCCCTGATCTCCGCCAGGCGTTCAGGAGGAATGGCGGAAGCGGAATTCCCGGAAGCCGGGCGGCTTGGCCACGCGTATTGCAGCAGATCTTCCGCGGAATGCCGGACGGCCAGCGGCTCGAAGCCCGGAGGCTCGATTGGCGGAGGCTCCGAGAGCAGCACGAACGCGTCCTGCAGTTTACCCCGGTATTGTTCGATATCGTCGCCGGTGGCGATGCCGGCGGCCATCACCGCGGGCCCCCTGACTACGCCATCGGTTTCGCCCGTCCACGGCTCGAGGTGCATGAGAATCATCGCCGGATGCGGCTCGGCGATCCGTGCCCAGGCGCGGTCGTTCGTCCACCCCTGGCCGAAGGGTCCCCAGGGCTCCCGCCAGACCCGGTCGATCCCCCAATCCGCGAGGCGGCCCTCGATCCACTCGGCCGATGCGTGCATCGAGGGAGAATTGGTGAGGCGGCCGCCGCTCACGTCGGTCAGCCAGCTCAGGGTCTCCATGACTTGAGAGTTCTCGAGGCCTTCGGCGCGAAGAAGTTCGAGGGCGGTGGTGTCCGGGGGTGAGGGCGGCTGCCGGGCCGCGGCCGTGCAGGGGGATGCGGCGAGCAGCAGCAAGGAAGGGGGGAGCAGGAGGATTCCACGGGCGCGCCGGGCGGCGCCGAGGAGGGCGGTGGTCACGTCCATGCGGTGGGTGCGCCGAGCGTTGCGCCTTGCCTTCCGGGCCATTGCCATTTCCTGTGCCTGTTCGATAAAGGGGTCCGGTGCCCGCGGTCGTCGTACCAGGTGCCATCCACCGACCTCGTGAAGGCAGAGAGCCCCCTTCGGCCGGTTCGGGAATACGAGGTCGAACCTGCCCATGATGCCCGGAACGCTATCTTCCGGTCAGTCCGGGCGCCACCGCCAATCTCCACCTCGCCAGAGTCCTTGCGGCGGCCCACCGGCCGCCATTCATTGCCACTCAATGATGCCGGCAGCCGGCAGAGGAATCTCCAGCCAACTCAAGGCCATACCATGCGCGAAATCTCCAACCTCTTCCCGGTGAACGTCGCAACCCCGCAGAGGTTGCCGACCCTACGGCTGGTTACCGCGGTAGTCGCCACCATCGCGCTTCCCGCCCCCTCCCAGGCCCAACAGCCCGACCCCACCCTCATCGCCGAAGCCGCGCGGGGCCTCGCACTCCGCGGAATCGGCCCGGCCCTGATGGGCGGCCGCATCGCCGACATCGCCGTCCACCCCGGCGACCCCACCGCCTGGTATGTCGCGGTCGGCTCCGGCGGCGTCTGGAAGACCACGAACGCGGGGATCACCTGGACCCCGATCTTCGACGACCAGCCTTCGTATTCGATCGGCGACGTCGCGATCGACCCGTCCGATCCGGACATTGTGTGGGTCGGCACGGGCGAAAACGTGAGCGGGCGGCACGTGGCGTGGGGCGACGGGGTCTACCGGAGCCGGGACAGCGGCCGCACCTGGCAGCACATGGGACTCGCGGCGTCGGAGCACATCGGCAAGATCCTGATCGATCCGCGCGACGGGAACACGGTGTTCGTCGCGGCCGAGGGTCCCCTCTGGTCGGCAGGCGGGGAGCGCGGCCTCTATCGCACCGAGGACGGCGGCAACACCTGGGACGCGGTCCTCACGGTCGATGAGAACACCGGCGTCACCGACGTCGAGTTCGATCCGGTGGACCCCGACATCATGTACGCGGCCACCTACGAGCGGCGGCGCAGCGTGTGGGCGCTCCTGGCGGGCGGGCCCGGCTCCGGGATCCACAAGTCCAACGACGGGGGGCGCACATGGAGGCGTGTGTCTGTTGGGCTACCCAATGGCGACATGGGCAAGATCGGCATCGATGTCTCGCCGGCGGACCGCAACGTCGTCTATGCCACCATCGAGGCCGCCCCCGGCGAGCGCGGCTTCTACCGCTCGACCGACCGCGCCGAGAGCTGGGAGCACCGCAATTCCTACATCTCGGGCGGCACCGGTCCCCACTACTACCAGGAGATCGAAGCGTCGCCGCACGACGTGGACGTGGTCTACCAGATGGACGTCTTCGTGCACGTCACCCGCGACGGCGGCACGACCTTCACCGAACTGGGCACCGGCCGCGAGAAGCACAGCGACAACCACGCCTTCTGGATCGACCCCGCCAACGCCGCGCACATCCTGGCCGGGACCGACGCGGGCCTCTACGAAACCTTCGACGAGGGCACGACCTGGCGGCACTTCCCCAACCTGCCGATCTCGCAGTTCTACAAGCTCGCGCTCGACAACAGCGAGCCCTTCTACAACATCCTCGGCGGTGCGCAGGACCTGGGGACGCTGCACGGACCGTCCCGCACCCTCAACATGGAGGGCGTCCGCAACCGCGACTGGTACGCGCCACTCGGCGCCGACGGCTACGCCCTGGCCTTCGACCCGGCCGATCCGGCCATTGCCTTCATCCAGTCCCAGCAGGGGAATCTGCAACGAGTCAATCTTGTCAACCACGAGTTGATAAACATCCGTCCGCTACCGGATCTTGACAACCCGCCCGAGCGCTGGAACTGGGACAGCCCGGTGATTGTGAGCGCCCACGCGGAGGGCCGGATCTACTACGCCTCGCAGCGCCTGTGGCAAAGCGACGACCGCGGCAACTCGTGGCGCGCCGTCAGCGGCGACCTGACCCGCAACGACAACCGCTACGAGCTGCCGATGGCCGGGCGGGTCCGCAGCGTGGACGCCCTGTACGGCAACACCGCGATGTCCGTTTACTCCACCATTGCCGCCATCTCCGAATCGCCGCTGGACGAGGATGTCCTGATCGCCGGCACCGACGACGGCCTGGTCCAGGTGACCGGGGACGGCGGCGCGACCTGGCGCCGGGCGGCCGCGCTCCCGGGCGTCTCCGAGCGCGCCTTCATGAACGATGTCAAGGCGTCCCGACACGACCCCGCGACCATCTTTGCCGTAGCCGACAACCACAAGGAAGGCGACTACACGCCCTACCTCTTCGAGAGCAACGACCACGGCCGCACCTGGCGCTCGATCGCGGGCGACCTGCCCGCCGGGATCATCCTCTGGTCGGTGGAACAGGACCACGTACGTCCCGATCTGCTATTCCTCGGCACCGAACACGGCATCTATTTCACGCCGAACGGTGGAACCAACTGGATCCTGCTGGGGACGGGCGCACCCACGATCTCGTTCCGTGACCTGGAGATTCAGCGCCGCGACAGTGATCTGGTGGGGGCAACCTTCGGCCGTGGCTTCTACGTCCTCGACGACTACGCTGCCCTGCGAGACATGGCCGGCGGTGCGCTTGCGGCGGGAGCCGTTCTGTTCCCCGTGCGGGACGCCTGGTGGTACGTCCCCAACGCCCCGTTGCAGGCCCCCGGCCAGCCCACGCTCGGCACGACTTCGTTCGTCGCGCCCAACCCCGACTTCGGCGCGACCTTCACCTACTGGCTCGCGGATCCCCCCACGACCATGCGCGAAGAGCGTCGCGAAGCGGAGAAGGCAGCCGCCGAACGGGGCGAGGACATCGCATTCCCCGGCTACGACCGCCTCACCGCCGAGGCGCTTGAGAACGGCCCGCGCGTCGCAATGCTCGTACGGGACGCTGCCGGCAATCCCGTCCGGCGCGTCATGGGCCCCGCCACCCGCGGACTCCACCGCGTCACCTGGGACCTCCGCCGCCCCGCCCCCGATCCCGTCGACCTCACACCCCCGGGATTCACGCCCCCCTGGGCGGGCCCGTCACGCGGTCCCCTCGCCCCTCCCGGCGACTACACCGTCGAGATGGCGCTGATCACCGAGACCGGGACGCTACCGCTCGGCGACACCCAACCCTTCACCGTCAAGCCCGTGCCCAACATCGACCCCACCACCGATTTCACCGCCGCGATGGCCTTCGCCGCCGAGACCGCCGAGCTGCAACGCCGCGCCCGGGGCGCCGCCGCCGAGATCGCCCGCGCGCGCGACCGCCTCCGTCACATGCGCGCCGCCCTCGACGAAACGCCGAAGGCGGGCCCGGAACTCTACCAGCGCCTCGAGGCGATCGAGGGCCGCCTGGCCGTCCTCGCGGCCGAGCTCCAGGGCGATCCCGCACCGCGCCGCCTCAACGAGCCGATCGTGCCCTCGATCATGGGGCGCATCGGGCAGGTGGCCGGGGGGCACTGGGGTACGCGTCAGGAGCCGACCGGGACACAGCGGGCGAGCCTTGCGATTGCGCGGGAGGGGTTGGACGAGGTGGCCGCCGCGCTGAGGTCGCTGCTGGACGGGGAGCTGGCCGCGCTGGAGCGGGACATGGAGGCCGCGGGAGCGCCGTGGACGCCGGGGAGGGGGGTGGGGTGAGCAACCGACCCGGACCGACGGCCGACTTATTCGCCCCCTTTCGCGCCCTGAAGCCCGCGGCCCGGATCGTCGCGATGGCCTACGGCACCATCTATCCGTGCCGCCGTACACCGCTGCAGATGAGCCAATTCCTGAAGCAAGCCGGGTTCAAGCTCGACGGACGGCCCGTGCCCCAATACCGCTACAAGGTCTCATGCGACGAGGTCGTTGCCGCCGGGATCGTCCACAAGACAACCGACCGCGGCAAGCTGGTGGCCGACCCTATGTGGGCCGCGCGGCTCACGATCGAGGCCTTTCGCCAGCACAAGCTGCCCATCATCGAGCGGGCGTTCCGGACCGAGCGCCAGGACCGCTGGCACGCAGAGGCGCACCTTTTCGCCGCCATGGAAAAGCGCTGCCATGTGGTGGCCGGCCGCATCCAGCGTCTCGATCAGGATTTCGACGAAATCGATCCGGAGGAATGGTGGTGGCTTGGGACACCCGGGGCGGGCGGGCTGCTGGCCAAGCTCCCCGCGCGATACCTGAACGACGCACTCCACGGCTGTGTCGACTACCTGACCCAGACGACGGCCGCCGATCCAGAACCCCTCCTCGCCGCCTGGCACGAGCGCATGGCCGACGCACCCGGCGGAGCCGACGACGTCGCGTTTATCCGGTTGCTGCAGGGGCGCCGGGACGATGCCATTGCGGTATTCGACGCCCTCCCCGGTGAGCTGCCGCTGACAAAAGCCGCCAGGACGGGACGCGCGGCCACTCACGCGCTGGCCGCCACCCTGCAAGGTGACGACGCCGCAGCGTTGCGGTACATCGAGGACGCAATCGCATCGGAAAAGGCGGGCACGCGCAAGCGCAACGTCTTTCCCGTGTCCCGCGCGTTCACCCTGGCCCTGCTCACGCTGGTCCGCGACCACGGCCCGGACCACAAGGCAAGGCTGGAGCACCTCCTGCGGGTCGCCCAGAAGACGGATGCCGACCCGCGCCTGTTGCACTTCGTCTCGCTTGCCGTTCACATTCGCGCGGGAGGCTCTATCTCCTGGGCGCAGGACTGCGGGACCCCGTCGCTCACCAGGCTGATCGAGGGCTGGACCGCCTGCTGGGAAGATGACTTTTCGCATTTCCACGGCGACTCCCCGCACGGTGACGACCGCTTCCACGGCCTGAGCGCATTCACCACGCTCGCGTCCCTCAACGGCTACCGCTGGATCGCCGCCGAATGTCTTGAGGTGGTTGCACGGGTCGCGAAGGCGACGGACCGGGAGGTCGATTGGGTCACACTTGACGGAGTGCCCGCCACTCCGGCCGAAACGGCGTCCGCGTTGCACCGGGACCTGGGGACGACCACGCTGGCCTCCCTCATCTCTCCCGTGGCGGAGTGGGAGTACGCCCTGCAGGAAATCGAGCAGTTCGCCCACGAGACGCGGCAGAAGACATCCAGGTCCACAAGAACGGCCGCGGCTCCGAAGCTGCGGCTGGCCTGGGTACTGGGCGTCGACAGATTCGGGGAGATCTCCCTCGCGCCGAAGGAACAGCGGACGTTGAAGAGCGGCAAGTGGAGCAAGGGGCGTGCGGTGGCGCTGAAGAGGCTCCAGGCGCAGGCCGGCACGATGGACTTTCTCATCGCCCAGGACCGTGCGGCAGCGGCGCAGATCCAACAAAGCACCTACCGATGGCATTCCCAGCCGCCCTACTACCTTCCGCCGGGAGGGATCCATGCGCTGGCGGGGCATCCCTACGTCTTCAACGAGGCCGGAGATCCGGTCGAGATCGTCCGCCGGGACCCCGAACTGGTGCTCTCGGAGCACAGCGGCGTCATGCGGGCGAAGGTCGAGCCGCACGTCGACGACTCCTACCTTAAGCACTACCTCATCGTCCTGGCGACCGACGTGCGCTGCGAGGTTACCCGGTTCACAAGGAGCCACAGGAAGCTCTGTGAAGTGGTCCCGGCCGGAGGTCTGGAGCTGCCCATGGAGGCCAGGGACCGTCTCGTGGACGCGGTCTCGGCTCTGGCGGGCGAGATACGGATTCAGGGTGCGCTCGAAGACACCGCGCACGCGGCGACCCGCGTGGATTCGGACCCGCGGCCGTGGGTGCGCCTGGAGCCTCACGGTCCCGGGCTGACCGCCGCGGTGGTGGTCGAGCCCGTCCCGGACTCGGGCACGCACTTCCCGCCGGGGATCGGCGGCACCACCGTCTTCGCCACACTCAACGGCGACAACGTTCAGGCGACCCGCGATCTCGCAACCGAAGCCATGGAATTCGAGGAGCTCCTGCGATCGTGCCCGATGCTGGCCGGCATCGATCCGGACGGCTCGCTCGCCTACCTGGAGCCGCACGACTGCCTCGAGCTGGTGGACCAGCTGGATGCCGCGGGGGCCCGCTGCCTGTGGCCGCAGGGCCAGCCGTTCAGGATCGTGGCCCGGGCCGACGCCGCCTCGCTTCGTGTGTCCGTCAAGGCGGCGGCAGACTGGTTCCGCGCCTCCGGCGAGCTCGACATCGACGGGCAACGCACCCTCGGCCTCCTGCGGCTCTTCGAGCTGATGGACCGAAACCCGGCATCCCGTTTCGTGCCGCTGGAAGACGGCGCCTTCGTCTCGCTGACGACCGCGTTCCAGCGGCAGCTCGCCGATCTGCGCAGTCTCTCGGCGCCCTCCGGGAAGAAGCAGCTCCGCCTGCACCGCACGGCAGCCGCGGCCCTGCCCGACTTCTTCGACGACATGCAACTCACAACCGACGCCGGCTGGCGGGCACATCGGAAGGCGATCCGCGAAGCGGTGGGCTTCGAGCCGCAAACGCCGGGCACCCTGCAGGCCGAGCTCCGTCCCTACCAGGAAGACGGGTTCCGCTGGCTCAGCCGCCTCAGCCGCTGGGGCGCGGGCGCCTGCCTCGCCGACGACATGGGTCTGGGCAAGACGGTGCAGGCCCTCGCGCTGCTCCTCGCTCGGGCAGGGGAGGGTCCCGCGCTCGTCGTGGCCCCCACCTCGGTCGTTGCGAACTGGCTCGACGAGGCCCGCCGTTTCGCCCCCACTCTCAGGACGCGTCCGTACACCGGTCTCGCCGGCACACGGGCCCGGCAGCTGGAAGACCTGGGACCGCTGGATGTCGTCGTCACGACCTACGGACTGTTGCACATCGACATCGACACGCTCTCCGCGACCGAATGGAGCACCGTCGTACTCGACGAGGCGCAGGCCATCAAGAACCCCGCCACCAAGCGCGCCCGCGCCGCCCGCAAGCTGAAGGCCGGATTCCGAGTTGTGACGACGGGCACCCCGATCCAGAACAACCTGATGGACCTGTACTCGCTCTTCGCCTTCATCAATCCCGGAATGCTGGGTTCAATGAAGAGGTTTCGCGAGAACCTGGCGTTTCCGATCGAGCGCGACGGCGACCCGGTTGCGCGTACGCGCCTCCGCCGGCTGATCTCCCCCTTCGTGCTCCGCAGGGTCAAGGCCGAGGTCCTCGACGACCTGCCCCCACGGACCGAAGTCACGCTCAAGGTCGAAATGTCCCCGGAAGAGACGGCGTTCTACGAGGCGGTGCGGCGGCGGGCCGTCGACGATCTGGAGGCCCTCGCGCACGGAGGCTCCGATGCCGGCGGGAACCGGTTGCAGGTGCTGGCCCACCTGACCAGACTGCGGCTCGCATCGTGCAACCCGCGGCTGGTGCGGCCGGAGGGTCCGCCGAGCTCCAAACTCAAGGCCTTCGCGGCAATGCTCGACGAACTGCGCGAAAGCAGGCACAAGGTCCTGGTCTTCTCGCAGTTCGTGCGCCACCTGAAGCTCGTCGAGAAACATCTGCTCGAGGCCGGGGTGCCCTACCAGTACCTCGACGGCTCGACGCCGGCGAAGAAGCGGGCCGAGCGGGTGGCCGCCTTCCAGTCGGGCGACGGGGACGCGTTTCTGATCTCCCTCAGGGCCGGGGGCACGGGTCTCAACCTGACCGCCGCCGACTACGTGATCCACATGGATCCCTGGTGGAACCCGGCCGCCGAGGACCAGGCATCGGACCGGGCCCACCGGATCGGCCAGACCCGTCCGGTAACCATCTACCGGCTGGTGACCCGAGGCACCATCGAGGAACAGATCGTCGAACTGCACCGCCACAAGCGGGAGTTGGCGGACCGGCTGCTGGAGGGGGCGGATGCGCCGGCGCGGCTGAGCACGGAGGAGCTGCTGGCGTTGTTGCGGGGGTGAGTGGGGGGTGCCGATGTGGCCGTCTTCCAGAAGCCACGTTCGAGCCACCGGCTCCCGGACTGAACGCCTTCCTCGACACTCGTTTGCCCGAACGGATGACGAGTATCCATATGTCCATACGATCACTATGGCCATATGGTCACACGACCGTTACGTCCCGGAGCGAGTTGGTTACGACGACCTTGGACGCGCCGACGCGCGTCGGGATCTACACGTTGTCCGATTGCGCGCGCGCCGCATGAATGGTTAGCGCCAGCTCGGCATCGTCGATGAGCCGGTACTCGGGATCCCGGCCCGACAGCTGAAGGCTATTCTCCAGAATGATACGCACGCCCTCGCCGCGTCTGTCCATCAATGTCTCGCGGTCCGTTTCCAGCCATGGTATGTCGGCCGGAACGCGGCACTTGGCCAGCAGGCTGGTGACCACATCATTCCTGGACGCCTGGAGGTGCACGAGATTCTCGGCGGTCATCGAGTTCATGATGGAACCCGGCGAGGAGATCTCCAAGCGATCGTCGAAGAGGCGCAGCCGTATCTTTGAGCCGTGGATAGAGTAGTCACGGTGGGCCACGGCGTTGACCATGGCTTCGAAGACCGCAGTCATGTCGAACTGCGGGCGGTCGACTCGCCCTAGTTCCTTGAACCCCAGCACCTTCATGTTTCTGGCAACGAACCGGCACGACTGCTCCACCTGATGGTCCAAGGGTCCCGCAATGTCCGATGCGTCCATCTGGTAAGGCGCACCCCACCCCTGCGGCTGCACTCGCTTGCCGCGGTACGCGACCGCCTGAACAAAGGCGTTGGGAAGCCACTCGCGCGGATCCCTTGACGCCAGCAGGACTCCAGCGACGGTCGGTCTGAGCACTCCGCTGTCGTCTCTCCGAGCCATGTGAAGCTTGGTCAGCAGGTCGTCTCGGTCATCACCTGTTCGGGAGGTCCGGAACCTCTCCCACAGCCCGGGGAACAACGCATCCAGACGAGCTTGGTGGACGATCTGTTCGTCAAAGCGAATGATGCGCGTCTGGCTTCGCTGCTGGAACAGCCGCGCCAGGTAATCCTGCGACATCGCCCGCTTGGAATCACCGACCCTATGCAGGTGTCCTGCCGGGCTCCGGTGCACGAACAGGCTGCGTTCGATCTCCACCTTGACCACGGCCAACTCTTCGCCGCCTTCCGAAGGCAGGAGGAGCGCGTCGATGACCGGGACCAGCGGGGGTTCTATGGAGTCCGTGCAAACATCGCGAACAAGGGTAACCACCTGCTGTACGCGATCGTCGGGGATTCCCACAATCTCACGAGACTTGTCGTTGATCCCCAGTACGCACACTCCCCCGCGCCCGTTGGCAAACGCCGCCAGTTCGTCGGCCAGGTCCCCCCGCTTCGGGCCGCGCACCTTGCCGCCCGCGAAGCGAACCTCCTTGAACTCTAGGAAGGTCGTCTCACCCAGCCGAATCGCTTCCAACAGTTCCGTGCGACCGTCAAACACCGGAAACCTCCCGCCCCAGCCTTCGGTACCGGCGCCTGAAGGCTTCCCGGCCTCCTTCCATCACGCGGCAGACCTCCTCACGCATGGCGTTCCGCAGCAGCGAGCCGGACTGGTGCACGACGCACTGCCCTGCCTTGAAGTCAAGTGCGTGCAACATCTCGGCGTCCCCGTTTACGACGATGTTCGGATTGTGGGTCGCAACGATCAGTTGGCACCGCATCTTCTTTTGCCTAATCTGCTGCACGACCAGATCGTAGATCAGATGGTTGTCCAGATCGTCCTCCGGCTGGTCCAGCACTAGCGGTTCCTCGCCGTGAGCGAGCAGAAAAGCCAGCATCGCCGATGCGCGCTGGCCGGCGGACGCCTGCCCGATCGGGCGAAAGTCCGTTCCCTTGCCCGACTGACTGTACTCCACGGTCAACCCGTCCTCGGGGAACCAGGTCATTAGCCGGTCGAGAAACCCCGAATCCTCCGCGTTCCTCCGCATGATGTGCTTGTTGAAGAAGCCGCCGAATCTGCCCTGCCCGTCACTGGCGGCGGTCAGGTCCTGTCTGAGGGTGTCCAGCCGGCCCTCAACTGTAAGTCGCTGGTCTTCCAGATTGCGTGGTCTTCCCGCGAGGAGCTCGGCAACGATGCCTTTCACCGCCCGCCCGTCCTCCATCCTGAGGATGTCGTCGGCAAACCGGTCGTCCTCGACCCCCAGTGCTTTCCGCCAGGACCGCTCAACGAAGATCGGATCCACGCCGTACGGACACACCTCGATCTTCACGAATTCGTTTGTCCCCAATGCCGATGCCAGGAATTTCACGCGGCAATCGGTCACCGAACGGCGAGCACTCAAGAGTTGGGTGAATTGCTCATGCGCCGCGGCATGCAGCCGATCGCGCTCCTCCCTCTTCGACTCCAGACGACGCTGCTCGGCGCGCAAGGCCGTACGCTCCTGAACCAAGCGGCCATATTGGCTCGGATCCTCGACTCCCTCCTGAACGTTGTCGACGAAAGAGCTGTACTCGGATTGGGCATTGTCCGTTGCGCCGCGCCAGCCGCTCTTCTCCAGCACGGTGCGCTGGCGCGAGACCGCCCGCCGCAACCGACCGGCTTCGTTCTCGAGCTTCGCGGATGCTGAACGCACAGCCTGGTCCAAGGCCCTCACCACTTCCAGCGCCTCTCGATCTTCCGGCGCGGCCTCGTCAAAGAGCCCGGGCCGCAGATCATCCAGAAGGAGCTCCGACTCGGTTCGCTCAATCCGCTGCGCGGCCTCCTCAGCTGTCTCGAAGTGCCGTTCGAGCTCGGCCCGTTGGCGCTTTCGCTGCCTGTACTCCCTCAAGATCCGGGCATGCCCGGCCTTCTCGTAGTCCTTGAGTCTCCTTTCGACATCCTCGAGGCTCACCACAAGCCTGTCGGCCTCGGTTGACATCTCTGATTCAAGTGCCCGAATTCGCGCTCTAGTTGCCAGGAATGCGTCACGCGCCTGTCGCACCTCGTCCCGTCGCTCCGCCGCACCCGAACCCTTGTCGATCTCCTGCAGCAAGGCCCTCTGGTCTCTGCCGGCCATTTCCGCGATCTGTCCCTGGCTGAAGACCCGTGCCGGAAACCGTGTGCGAGCCACCAATTGAGATGCGGACTTGATCCACCCACCACCCTGATCGTCCTCCACCGTTGGCTCACCGCTGTTCTGCCGCCAAGTCAACCGGTGTCGCACGCCCTTGCGCCTCACGACGACGCCTATTTCCGTGTTTTTCGTGAGTCCGCCGTCGTCGGAACGGTCCCGGGGAGTTCGGTTGAACCGCTCGAACACCGCAAGTGTATCGCTTCCCTCCCCGAGCCGACTCAGATCGTCTTCCAGGCGCAGGGCCAGCCGCAGCGAGTGAATCACCGTGGACTTTCCCGTACCTCTCCCCCCCACCAGCGCGTTCATCCACGGACTGAATCGCAACATCGCGCCGCTTCCCCGTCCCATGTATCGGGCGTCGCGTACTTCGATGGACTCCAGGAAGAACTGCGGCGTCGAGTTGGCAGCACCGCTTCCTTCCTCGTCGCTCCGAATGATCGAAGACGCATCTCCATCCAGCAGGGCCAGCCGCAATCCCTCCAACGATGGCTCGGCCATCTTGACCCACGTGTAGGATGAACCAGGCGCGCCGCCGCCGGGGACACCGTGATCGTCCGACCCGATGACCTCCGCCCACCCGAGCTTGCGCTGACTGTAGATGTCCGGCTTCGGCACACTGCGATCGACGATCTCCATGGCCAGAATCCCGTCGCAACCGAGAATCCGGGCCGTCGTGTTCGAATCGAGTGCCGTACCGCGTCCCGTTCCATCGTCCCCTGTCTCAAGCCGAAACAGTCCCTTGTCGCGATCCGCATGCGCGGGAATCGGAATGCCACCGTGCTCCAGTACGGTCTTCACGACCTCGAATCCCGACTTCCCGGTAACGTCGTCGCTGTCGCCCCTGGTTCCACGATAGTCCACCGCGCCCAGGAGAGAGTCGACTACAGCCGAGTTTGTCCCTGGAGCGAAGATCGCCAGGAGATGAAAGCCGCCGTTGACCGACAGTTCCACGCCCGGGAAAAGGTACAGCGGCCGGAATCCCTCGCGCGGATCCGTCTCCATTTCCGCAAGCGCCGACTTCAACTTATCGATCCAATCGCCGGAGTTGTGGTCCGTGACGGCCACGCAGTCGATCTCCGCTCGCATGAACCGAAGGAGCCATTCCGATGGCGTGATGGTTTCTTCCTGCGACCCTGCCCCATAGTCCACCGATGCCGGCGTATGCGTATGAAAGTCAAACTTCCACCAGCGTGCACCCGGGTAGGGCCATCGGGGGTGTTGGTGGGAGGAATCAGTCATCTTCCACACCCCCTACCTCAGCGGATCCACAACGTGGAGAAACGGAAACCGGTGAAACCCGGTATCGCGCGTACAGATCCTGCTCACCCCGTGTTCCCGCATCACAACTGCCGTGTGCAGATCGTACATCTGGTTCCCGCGCACGTCCGGCAACTCCGCCATCGTCTGCTCCAGCACTGCCGAATGGCGGCGTGTCGGAAGGAGGAGCGCCATCCCCGGCGATCCGACCAGCGCCGCGACGAACCCGCGCGCCTCCGCCGGTGTCCACGGCGATTGGAAGACCCGACGATGCGTGCTGGCCCGAAGGAACTCATAGCAGATGTTCCAGGTCAGGAAGGCCGGAGAAGCACTCCGCCGGGCATCCTCGATCCGGCTGCGGCAGGGCTCGTGATGCTCCGAGTCCTCGTCGGCAGCGTAGAGGAGCACGTTCGTGTCGAATACCACCACGTCACTGGCCCTCCATCACCCCGTACAGCTCTTCGCGGTTCGCGATGTCGACCCGCTGGCCCCCGCCTTGCCAGGACGGTAGAGGCGGCAGGGGCTTCGCGTCCTCTTTCCCATCACCAGTGTCGGCAAGCACCAGCCGCAACCCCGCCTCGACCAGCGAAGACATTGTAGTCCGGCGCCGGGCGGCCTCCTCGCGCAGGCGCCGCATGACGGTGTCGTCAATGTTGAGCGTCGTCTTCATACAGATGACCATATGAAACGTATGGTGATATGGCAACCTCAGCTGTCGCCATCCCGGAAGCACTGGCCGCCCCCCATCTTCGTTCGTACCGTGAATCCGGTCAATCGCCATCCCCTCCCCAGATCGCCAGTCCGACCGAATCCACTCGACCGACCAGCTCCAAGCTGTGCGGCCGGCCCGCGCCTCACCGCTCTCCGAGCTCGGGCTCTATCCACGAACCAGCCCATGTCCCCAAACACGGAATCCCTCCGCCTCACCCGCATCATCCCGGCCAGTCCCGAGAGGATTTTCGACGCCTGGACCACCGCAGAGCTTCTGGGACGCTGGACGTGTCCCGACCCCGGCGCGAGGGTGGCAATCGACATCGATCCGCGGAAGGGCGGGCACTACTCGATTCGCATGGATGCCCAAGGTGGACCCTTCACCGCCCACGGCACCTACCGGGTGATCGACCGGCCGCGCCGGCTCGTTCAAACCTGGGCCTGGGCGGAAGATACCCACCCGATGAAGGAGGAAACGGTGGTAACGGTGGAGTTCGTGCCGGCCGAGGAGGGCTCCGAGATCCGCCTGACCCACGAAGGCTTCCCCACGCCCGCCGACAGGGACGGTCACGAGGAAGGGTGGAAGATCTGTCTGGGCAGGCTCGCGGAGCTGTTCGGGGCGCAATAGACGCGTCGCGGAACCGTCGCCGCGGCGGCCCTTGGGAATCGTCCATCCGGGGCTGAAAACCGGATCGCTTCATTCGCCACATTGTCGCCATGTAAATCGCCCATTTTGCCACGTACCACTCACAAAGCAGGCTGTATAATAGGACCACTGTGAATCGATGGAGCACCTCGCCTCACCGGAGCACCTGAGTCACCTGACTCCAAGCCAGCCTCCCATCGGTCGACACGCCGGGCCAGGGGTCCTGCCGACATGGACGGAGGGCAGAGCATGAGCACCAACCCATTTCACAGCGGCCATGAACCCGCACGGGGATTCCGACACGAACGGTCGGTCTCCGGCTCGGTCTCCTCATCGCTTTGGCCGGGGTCCTGACTTGTGACGGGACCGCCGGCCCGGAAAACCAGGCGCCGCAAGCGGCGGGGAGGATTCCCGACCAGGTCGTCCAGGTAGACAGTACGGCGGTGCTGGATTTGCGTGCCGATTTTTCCGATCCCGAGGGTGACACGCTGACCTACGCGGCGAGCTCGGGCGCTCCGGCGACAGCCACGGTGACGGTGTCGGGGAGCGCGCTCAGCGTCACGGGTCTGGCTGCGGGAGAGGCGATGGTGACCGTCACGGCGCGCGACCCTGACGGCCTCGCAGCCACCCAGAGCTTCGCGGTGAACGTTACGAACCAGGCACCCGTGATCGCGGACACGATCCCGGACGGGGAAGTGTTCGTCGACAGCTTGCTGGTGTTCGATGCCGCAGTGTACTTCGCGGACCCGGACGGCGACACGCTGACGTACACGGCGGTCTCGTCGGACACGACGCGGGCGACGGCGGCGGTGTCCGGGAGTATGGTGACGGTGACGGGGATGGCGGTGGGGAGCACGACGGTTACGGTCACGGCACGGGATCCGGGTGGGCTGGACGTGGCGCAGAGTTTCTCGGTGACGGTACCGAACCAGGCCCCCGTGGCCGTGGGGACAATCAACGACCGGGCGGTCGAGGCGGGCAGGTCGTTCGAGGTGGATATGGAGGACCACTTCTCTGATCCCGATGGCGATGCGCTCGACCACGCCGCCACTTCGTCAGACCCGACCCGGGCGACGGCGGAGGTGTCGGGGAGTGTGGTCACCGTGACCGGTGTGGCCGGCGGCAGCGCCACGATCCTGGTCACAGCCCTCGATTCGGCCGGTCTGTCGGCCGAACACCGATTCGGTGTGACGGTTCCCAACCAGGCCCCCCAAAGCCTCGCAGCGATCGAGGACCAGGCGGTAGCCAAGGACGCATCGACGACCCTCTATCTCTCGCCATACTTCAGCGATCCGGACGGCGACGACCTTACGTACAGTGCCGGGTCGTCGGACCAGTCGATAGCCACCGTAAGCGTGTCGGGCGCCACACTCACCCTCACGGGCATACGGCCGGGAACCGTCACCGTGACAGCGACAGTCAGCGATCCTGCGGAACTCTCGGTCACCGGGAGTTTCGAGTTGCAGGTGGTTGAGGGGAACCTTCCCCCGCGCGCTGTGGGCAAAATTGGAGATCCCTCCCTGGAGACCGGAGATACGCTCTCGATCGATGTGTCTTCGTCCTTCACGGACCCCGAAGGGGAGAGCCTGAGTTTCACGGCGAGTTCGTCGAGGCAGGCGACTGCCACGGTTGCATTGTCAGGCTCGACGCTCGCGGTGACGGCTGTGGCCGAAGGCACGGCCACCATCAGGGTCACCGCTCGCGATCCCTCCAACCTTTCGGCCGTGCAACGATTCGACGTGACCGTGGGGGAGGCGATGACGGTGTCCGACCTTGTCGTCACGGCAGCGTCGGCGAACCCGGACATCCTGGGTCCCGGAGAGTCATTTTCGCTGAAGGCCAGGGTTCACAACCGGGGACCGGGAGGTGCTTCCTCGGTGACCACGCTGCGCTACTACCGTTCCACAGACGAGAACATCAGCACAGGCGACATAGAGGTCGGTACGGACGGCGTGCCAGTGCTGGGTCCGTCGGGAAACAGCGCGCAATCGCTCGACCTTACGGCTTCCTCCAGCGTTGGCACGTACTACTATGGTGCCTGTGTAGATCCCGTAGGCAATGAATCCGAGTCGAACAACAACTGTTCCGGCTCGGTGACGGTGCAAGTCACGACCTCCAACCGTGCACCGCGTGCCGTGGGTACAATCTCCGGCAAGAGACTGGACCCGGGTGACACGGTCGCGATTGATGTGGACCCGCACTTCAGCGACCCGGACGGGGACAGCCTGACCTACACGGCCGTGTCCTCGAACCCGGCCGCGGCCTCGGTTGCACTGTCGGGAAGCTCGGTCACGGCAACGGCCGTAGCCGTGGGCACCGCCACCATCACGGTGACCGCCACCGATCCCGACGGTCTCACGGCCAACCAGCGCTTCGCGGTCACCGTGCAGGCGCCGGGACAGTCCGATCTGGTCGTCCAGCCGCCCGGGGCGAACCCCAACTCACTGGGACCCGGCGAGATCTTGAGGTTGAGCGTGGTCGTGCAGAACCAGGGGACGGGCGATGCCTCGTCGGGCACGACTCTGCGCTACTACTCCTCCCTCGACGCGACCATCAGTGCCGCCGACAACCAGGTCGGCACGGACAACGTACCGGAGTTGGGCGCCTCGGAGACCAGCGCCCAGTCGATCGTCCTAGCGGCTCCGTCTACCGACGGTATCTACTATTACGGTGCCTGTGCCGATACTGCCGGCAATGAATCCTCCACGGACAACAACTGCTCGAACGCGGTCGAGGTCGAGGTGGTGGTGCCCAACCAGTCCCCCAGAGCGGTAGGGACGATTTCGAACCGGTCGGTGGGCGTCGGCAATAGCGTGTCGGTTGAAGTCGAGTCGTACTTTACCGACCCCGACAATGACGACCTGACCTATACAGCCACTTCAGACAGCACCACCCTCGTCACGGTCACGGTCAGCGGAAGCAGCGTCGAGCTGACGGGCGTAGCTGCGGGCCAAACGACCGTTACCGTAAGGGCCACCGACCCCGGCAATCTCTCGGCTACCCAGAACTTCACCGTCACTGTCGCAGAGGGCAACCTTCCACCGAGGGTCGACGTACCGATCGCCGATTTCGACGCCGTTCCGGACGGGGTAGTCTACATATTCACCCTCACGGAGTACTTCTCCGATCCCGACGGCGACGACCTCACCTGGGCCGTTTCGTCCTCGAACACCGACGTGGCCAGTCCGAAGATCCTGGTGGACACGCTCGACCTGACAACGGGCGAGACCGGCAGGGCCAACATCATCGTTACCGCGACCGACCCGGACGGCCTGTTTGCCGCCGACACCTTCACCGTTACCGTCACGACAGGGGTCAACCAGGCGCCGACCGTCGACGTACCGATCGCCGATTTCGACGCCGAAGCGGACGGGGTAGTCTACATATTCACCCTCACGGAGTACTTCTCCGATCCCGACGG
>JAPPNO010000010.1:51964-97666 GCA_028873845.1 Gemmatimonadota bacterium
CCGCGACCGACCCGGACGGCCTGTTTGCCGCCGACACCTTCACCGTTACCGTCACAGCGGTCAACCGGGCGCCGACCGTCGACACCTATTTCGAGGATCTCGACGCCGGGCCCTCGGAAGTGTACTCGTTCACGCTTACGGAGTACTTCTCCGATCCCGACGGCGACGATCTCACCTGGTTGGCCTTGACCACGAACGCCGACGTGGCCAGTCTGGAGATCGTGGCGGACACGCTCCGCGTGAGCACGATCGCACTCGGTTGGGCCGAGGTCGCTGTTATCGCGACCGACCCGGATGGCCTCTCGGCCTCAGACAATTTTGTAGTCAGTGTGACCGACACGGCTTCAACATCGGGATTGAATGGGACACTTCAGTACCTGATTCCCAGGAAGCCAATCATGCGTAATGCGCGAGATCGTTGGGAGGCGGCCCTGCAGCCCACCGAACTGACGAACGTCATCTATACAGGCACGGTCACGTGCGGTGGCTATTCCTCCGATAGTCCCGCCATAGACGATCATCTGGCACTCGTGGGTGTGGCTAACATCGACGGTCACGGCGGCGTTCTGGCCCAAGCCGGCTACTGTGTTAGCCGTGCCAGGGACCAGTCATCCGTTCTCTCCATGATACGCCTCGACAAGGATGACATTGACCGACTGTCGAACAGCTCGCTGGAGGCACTCATGCTTCACCAGCTCGCTCACGCCCTCGGCTTTGCGGGAATCCACTGGAACCTGTTCGACCTCGTGGATACCGGCAACGACCCGCATTTCAAGGGTAGCTTGGCGATCGAGGCGTTCAATGCGGCCCGGGGGTACGAACTACACGGGTAACAAAGTGCCCATCTCGTCGGACCATACCCACCGAAGGTCTTGAAGCGCATCCGTATCCGTCCGCGACTCGTTCGTGCTCGCCGGTAACCCGTCGGCCCCCGTCTCCGCTCCACCCTCCTCCCTTAGGGGGGTGTGCCCCGTTTCGATCGATCTCCGCGGGGATCAGAACACGGTCCACATCGTGCTCCTCGCAGCTCTCCGGCCCTGCAGCGGTCCGCATGGCGCACAATGACCACAGGTGCGCCTCGCGCCATGGGTGGTGACCCGGATTGAGTGTAGGATTCGGTGTAGGTGGCGCCATCGTGGAAGCTGCCGTTATCATCAATCTGTTCGCGTTGGACAGGGGCGATCGCGTCAACAACGAGAAGCGGGCGCTATGCGCACTGCACAATGAGATGCTACAATCTGATTCTCGCGGTGAGCCGGCGAGGAGGGCTCTTTTGAGCGAAATCGACGAACTCGGGCGGGAAATCGCAAGGTTACAGGAGCGCATGTCCCGGCTCAGTGCCGCGATCCTGCGCATCAGCGAGAATCTCGACCTTGAGTCGGTCTTGCGCGAGGTGGTCGAAAACGCGCGGGTTCTGACCGGCGCCGCGAACGCAGTAATCACGATCGGAGAACGACTTGAGCAGGCCCAGGACTTCATCTCGTCGGGCCTGACGCCCGCGGAGCTCCAGCAGCTGCGTAGCCTGCCCCAGGGGAGGGAGATTGGGGAGTACCTGTTGCGGACCCCGAAGCCGTTGCGGCTCGCTGACCTGTCATCCCATCTCCGTGCTCTCGGCTTCCCCACGGCACCGATTCTCTCGAAGACCTTCATGGGCGCGCCCATTCGTCACGGGGGCGCGCATATCGGCAACTTCTATCTCACCAACAAGGACGGAGGCCGGGAATTCACCGAGGAGGACGAGGAAACCCTGGTCCTGTTCTCATCGCAGGCTGCCACGGCCATCGCCAACGCGCAGGCATATCGAGACGAACAGCGGGCCCGCGGCCATCTGGAGGCACTTGTCGAGACCTCGCCCGTCGGCGTCGCGGTCTTCGAGGCGAAGACCGGCGGGCTCGTACGGTTCAATCGCGAGTGGCAGCGGATCATCGAGGACCTCCGCACCCCGGACAGCTCGGTAATGGATTTACTACAGGTAGTCACGGTTCGGCGTGGCGACGGACAGGAGGTATCGCTCGCCGAGCTCCCGCTTACGCGAGTGTTGGGGGACGCAGAAACCGTTCGCGCCGAGGTGTTGGTACTTTCCGTGCCGGATGGCCGGAGTGTACGGACCCTGGTCAATGCCACACCGATCCGCGGCGAGGACGGCGAGGTCGAATCCATGGTAGTTACCATGCAGGACCTGGAACCACTGGAAGCACTGGAGCGGCAGCGCGCCGAGTTTCTGAGCTTGGTCAGCCATGAGCTGCGGGCACCGCTGACCTCGATCAAGGGCTCGACCGCGATCTTGCTTTCGCCGACGCGGGAGCTGGATCCCGCCGAGGAGCGCGAGTTCCACCGCATCATCGACGAGCAGGCGGAACACATGCAGGACCTCATTGGCGACCTACTCGACGCGGGTCGTATCGATTCGGGCACACTGTCGGTCACGCCCCAGCCCACCGAGGTGGGTGCTCTGGTGGACCAGGCGAGAAACAACTTTCTCAGCGGTGGCGCCCGGCACACCATTAACATCGATCTGCCGTCCGACCTGCCTCTGGTGGTGGCAGACCAAAGGCGCATCGTGCAGGTCTTGAACAATCTGTTCGCCAACGCCGGCCGGTACTCTCCGGAATCGTCGCCCATCCTGGTCGAGGCGGTCCGCGACGGCGTATACGTCGCGGTTTCGGTCACCGACCAGGGGCAGGAGATACCGCCTGAGCGGCTGCCGCACCTGTTCCGAAAGCACGCCAGGGGTGACGACGCGGCCGGAACACTGCGCTACGGGCTGGGCCTTGCGATCTGCAAGGGGCTGGTGGAGGCCCACGGAGGGCGTAT
Source organism: Gemmatimonadota bacterium (assembly GCA_028873845.1). GTDB lineage: Bacteria > Gemmatimonadota > Gemmatimonadetes > Longimicrobiales > Gaopeijiaceae > Bin94. The sequence continues at coordinate 54,779 of JAPPNO010000010.1, forward strand.
CTGGGCCGAAAGCGGGGGGCCGGGTCAGGGGGCGCGGTTCGCATTCACCCTCCCGGCGTCTTCGGGGGCCGCTGCCGTCTCAACCTCCCAACCGACAACTGCGGAGGAAGCCGAACGGGAGCGCATCCTCGTGGTCGACGACGACCCACACACCCTCCGCGTCGTTCGCGATGTCCTGTTGAGGGCAAGATTCACGCCCCTGGTGACCGGCAACCCCGACGAGCTGTCGAGCCTGGTGCGGAGCGAGAAGCCCGCGCTTGTGCTGCTCGACCTTGTGTTTCCCGACACCGACGGGATCGCGCTGATGGGGGAGGTCCCGGGGCTGGCCGATCTGCCGGTCATCTTCCTCTCCGCCTACCGCCGGGACGAGACCATCGCCAGAGCGCTCGACCTCGGCGCCGCGGATTACATCGTCAAGCCCTTCTCGCCGACCGAGCTCGTGGCGAGGGTTCGGGCGGCGCTGAATCGGCGTCCCGAGACCGGACCCTTCGTGTCCGGTGACCTCCGCATCCGGTTCGACCGGCGCCGGGTGAGCGTGGCCGGGCGTCGGGTCGCCCTCACTGCCACCGAATACGAATTCCTGCGAGTTCTCGCGCGCAACGCAGGACGGGTCGTGACCCGGGACGCCCTGCTGCGCCAGGTATGGGGGCTGCGCGGCGGACGCCCGTCGGAGGCCGTGCGTACCTGCGTGAAGAAGCTCCGCCAGAAGCTCGGCGACGACGCAGGGAACCCCACCTACATCTTCAACGAGCGCGGCGTGGGGTACGGTCTGGCCGCCACTGACGATTCGTGACCGGATTCCCCGCGCGTGTCATGGGATCACCGGTCGATTGTGGCGAACCCAGCGTGTCCAGGAACTCCGCCGAATCGCTCTGAGCCCGAGCCCATATGCCCCCCGCCGTCAGTCAGGTCGCCAGATTCCCTCCTCAGCAATCGAGCCAAGGAATCTCTACGGGGTCGCTCATCGCCCCTATCCAACGCACGCCCGGCGTGAGGGTGTTGGGGCCATTGTGGTAGTACTCGCTACCCATCCAAATCTTATCCCACGTCCAGGTCCAGACCGATGTGATGGTCGTGGTGGACGGATCCTCCTGTTCCTGACAGGCCGGGTAGTCTTCGGCCCTCATACCCATCCAAGTGTGAGTTGTCGGCATCCCCGGAGGGGCTGGCATAGAGGTCAGCATTTGCTTTGTGATCACATGTCGGCCACCGACACCCCAGACGAGATCGAAGCCGTCCACCTCGTCCATCCGGGCCGTCTCGACTCCGACGACCAGTATGTCGTCGTGGAACACGGCCATCGGGACAGGCGGGAATTGTTGGTAGTCGCGGCAACTAAGGACGGTGAGCAATGCAAGGCTGAGGAGGGGGGTTGTCGCGTTCCGCATGTGGTGGTCTCCATGTCAAGCGGTGGTAGCGACCCAGCCTCGCCGGGCCGTTGCGCTTCTCGGCAGCAATTGGAGCCTCCTGTCACGGAAGATCAAGAGTGGCACGCCGTTGCGGCCAAGCCCTTAAGTTTAGTACCCCTGATGTGGCCGTAGTGTGACTAAAGTGGACAAAAGAATGGCAATAGCGTGACTCAATCCCCCTCCCGCCCGTGCCTCTCAAAGAATGCGTCCGTCCCCGCCGGCAGCAACAGGTTGTCCGAAATCGCGGCGATCTCCTCCGCCTCTTTCCAAGCCTGCTCCAGGATCCAGAGTTCGCCTTCGAGGGCGCGGCGCTCCTGTTCCTCGTGAAGCGCCATCTCGAGGGCAAGCTTTGTGGTGGTCGGGAAGGACCGGATGTGTCCCTCGCGGAACCTCAAGCCGCGGTAGCCCTTCTTCGCCGTGTCGGTGATGAAACGGCTCGGGCGGCCGCTGGATTCGATCTCGGCCACCGCGTCTTCGACCTGGTGACGCCACCCTCCGACCGGATTGAACGCCGGAATTACCGCTACGGCGACACGGCGGGCGTCCTCGCCCTCGAACCACGTCTTTCGGGCCAGCTTGTGGACCTCCACCCCAAACCCGGGCGCTCCGTCGTCGGGAAGCAGGCGGATCGACCAGTGGTCCTTGAATCTGAACCTGATGACGTCGCCATGACCCGGCGTGCCGTCTTCGCCGCCGCCGCCAACCCGAACCCTGCCGACCGTTCGCAATAAGAGCCAGGCGAGGACCGCCGTGCCGGTTACCGGCAAGAGACCGGTAGGCAGCACAAGGACCCCTGCATCCAGGGCAAACATTGCGGCATAGTAGGTAACGACTGCCCCCTGCGTGCGGAACATCCTCCGCCTGAACCGCTGCATATACCGCCACGCCGCAAACTCGCGCCGCCGCGCCCTTCCGATCCGCACCAGATCAAGCCCGCCGGGATGCCGCGCGATCCCGATATTCTCCGTCGACACCCGCACCGGCGTCTCACGGTAGATCCGCTCGCACTCCTCGATTGCCTCCCAGCGCTCCTCGATCGGCGTCAGGTTCCAGCGCAGGCACTTTCTGCAGATCACCCACAGCCGTCCCTTCTCGCCGTCGAAGGCCAGGCGGCGCCCGACCGGAAAGTGCTCGATCACCTGGTTCGACCCGAGGGGCCTGGTGCAGAAGATGCAGGTCCGGTACACGCTTCAGCCGGCCAGCGGCACCACCGATGAGCGCCGTATCGCGCGGTCACGCGTGACCAGCGGAATCCCGTGCACGACGCTCGTGGCCGCGATGATCTCGCCGGCAGGGTCGCCCCGGAAGTCGAGGCGCGTCGAGGCACGCGCCACGGTCAGGTCCAACGGCCAGACATGCATCCCGCTCAGGGCACGGACGACCTCCGGGTCATCGAGATCCACTTCCAGCCGGCCCAGCTGAACGAGCTTCGCAATCTCCCACAGGACGATCGCCGAGATCGACCAGCGGTTCCGCTCCAGCAACCGCTGCTCGGCCGCCTTCAGCCGCCCTCCCAGCGCGTCGATCAGGACATGTGTGTCAAGATTGATCATCTGCGTTCCAGCGGGCGCCCGTCGTCATGATGTCGCCTCGGACCGCGATCCTGTCCCGCAGGCAGCCGATCAGGCTCGCGAAGTCCTGGTGGTAGGGAAGCACCCTCGCGACCGGCCTGCCCCGCTTCGTGATCACCAGGCCCTCCGGGGCCAGCCTGTCGAGAAGCGCGAGACACTGCTCCTTGAACCGCGCCGCTCCGATGGTCATCGGCTCCATGGCATACTCCTTTCGTGATAAACTGGACATATTATATGACTGGTCATGAACAATGGCCAGTTAGCAGGACCCCTTCACTCGCGCCGCCTGGAGAATTCTATTGGGTTGGAGACGGGTAACACCCACGATGGAGAGGAAACCATGAACCCACAGTCGCGATGGGCGGCGGTACTCGTGGCGGCGGTGCTCGCCTGCGGCGACGAGGCTTCGACACCGCCCACTCCCAAGATCCTCCTGATCGGCATCGACGGGGTGCGTCCGGACGTGCTCGCCGAAGTCCCCACCCCGAACATCGACGCGCTCGCCGCCGCCGGCTGGTACACCGACCAGGCCCGCACCACCACCCCCTCCGTCAGCGGCCCTTCCTGGTCCTCGATGCTCACCGGCGTGTGGCCCGAGAAGCACGGAGTCACCAACAACAACTTCACGGGACGAAACTACGCAGAGTACCCCTCGTTCCTCACCCGGGTCGAGCAGATCCGCCCCGAACTGGCCACCTTCGCCGCGCTCGACTGGCTTCCCCTCGCGGAACTGCCCGACGACCCCGGCCCCGTCCTCCCGCCCACCATCGACACGCGCGTCACACACGACGGCTACGAGCACGGCTGGGCCGAGGCCGACGGGATGGTCACCGAAGAATCCGTGGCGCACCTCCGCCAAGCCGACCCCGACGCCCTCTTCGTCTACCTCGGCAATCCCGACGAGACCAGCCACCGCCATGGCTCGATCGGCACCGAGTACCGGGAAGCGATCGCGCTGTCCGACCGTCACGTCGGCATGCTCATGGAGGCGGTCCGCGCGCGGCCCACCCACGCCGACGAGGACTGGCTGGTCCTCATCAGCACCGACCACGGCCGCCGCCCCGACGGCGGTCACGGCGGCGATTCCCCCGAGGAGATGACGATCTTCATCCTGGCGAGCGGGCCGGCGACGGAGGGCTGGCCGGAGCCGGGTCCCGCCTTCATCGTCGATGTCGCGGTTACCGGGCTCGCCCACCTCGGGATCGGGATCGATCCGGTGTGGGGGCTCGACGGCAGACCGCTGGGCACCGACCGGTAGACACCGAGGGGGATCACTCACGATGGCGAAATACGGAATTTACGGAAGTCACACCCCGGAAACCTGCCCGATCTACATTCGCAAGTTCGCCCGCGTGTTCGCGGAAATCGCCGAACTCGACCCTGCGGATCTGGCCTCGGCCTACGGCATCCACGAGATCGAGGCCCGGTACCACTCGGCGCTGGAGCACACCTTCCTGTGGATCGTCGAGGCGGATGATCCCCACCTCATCGAGGCGTTCGCCATCGACACCGGACTCGCTTCGTTCAACACGCTCGAAATCGTGCCGGTTCACACCTTCGAAGAGACGGTGGATCGGTTGAAGGCGGCGCACAAACTGTGACGGGTGCGGCCGTGACCCCGTCCACGGAAGTGGTCCGGGCGGATTGCCGTCACCGGCTGAGGCCCGAGAAAGGACACGCATGACCACGCGGAGCCGAACCCGGATCAATCACACCATCGAGATCTTCGAGGCCGCGCGCAAACCCCTCTTCATGGTGCTCGACGGCATCGCGCAGGACGACCTCGACTGGAACCCCGCGCCGGGATCGCGCGGCATCGGGAGGATCTGCCGTCACATGTACCGGGTCGACATCTGGTTCCTGAAGCGGCTGGGGATCGAGCCGGTCATCACCCACGACGCGCCGGGCACCGCCGACGAGATCGCCGGACGGATGCGCACGATTCAGGAGCAGGTAATCGCCGAGGTGAACGGCTGCACCGACGACGAGGAGCTCATGGCCGAGCGGACCTCGCTCGACGGGAAGACCGGGGCGCGGATGGGCGTGGACGTGATTCACATGGCGCAGCACTACCTGTACCACCTGGCGCAGATGACCTACCTGCGCCGAATCCGCGACCGCGACTGGAAGGCGCCGCTGGACGCGTGGGAACACGCGACGCATGTGATCGGGGACATCATTCTGGAGTGACGGAAGTGGAGGGGGAGGGTGTGCGGCCCGGGTCGCGCAACTCCAATGGAACCCCCCCGCCAAGTCGGTTACTTCGAACTGCATTTCGAGATCGGCAATGTGGGCGAGACCCGTGCCAGGCGCTCCGAGTGGACTGTGCGCGTTTCCAGCGACCCCCTCATCACCATCGCCGATTCCATCCTGCCTGAAGCAATCCCAACCCGTTGGGTGATTCTCGACATGGCCCCGGGTGCCGCTCATTTCCTGCGCTATGGATTCCGGAACTTGAGCGACCCGGGCAAACCGTACTTCGGCCTCTGCGGCGAATCGGCAACTCATGAGTACAATTCGGCCAACAACTGTTCGCAGGGACTCAGGGTGGTCTTCCCCTACACGGCTGCCGACGAATCCCGGCACCCGCCGCCGACCGGTTCCCCTGAGGTGACCGTGCGTCAGCGGGAGCAACCTGCCACACGGGGCAGACGGTGACACGCGACGGATAGGGGCGCGTCCGTTTGGTTCCGGGACGATTCACGGCAGGGACGGTCGGTATGAGTCGCCGGGTCGCGATCGCCGTTATCGCTCTCGCCCTGCCCGTGGCAGATTCCCCCCGCGTCCTCTATTCTCATCCCCCCATCCTCCGCCCGCCGTAACACCCACCGCGGGCGGATGCCGACGAGATAACGTGCCAAGGAGCATCCGATGAACGCCGGCTCGCAAATGATCCGGACCGCGATTCCAGCCGTCCTCCTCCTCTCCCTCTCCCTCGCCGCCTGCGGCGACCCCGCGCCGGACGAGGCCGCGCCCGCGGCTGCGGACGACGGGCCCTCCATGCAGGCCCTCGTCGACCAGTACGCCGGCTTCCGCCTCGAGGCCGACCTCTCCCACCTCTCCGACAACGACCGGCAGGTGGTGCGTCTCCTGATCGAGGCCGCCCAGCCCATGGACGGGGTCTTCTGGCAGGAGGCCTACGGGGACAGGGACGCAGCCCTCGCCCTAGCCGACGGCGACGAGGCCACCCGCCGCTTCATCGAGATCAACTACGGACCCTGGGACAGGCTGCGGGGCGACGGTCCCTTCATCGATGGCGTGGGCGACAAGCCCGCAGGCGCCAACTTCTACCCCGCCGACATGACCGCCGAGGAGTTCGAGGCTGCCGCAGCCGACAACGAGGCCCTCCGCTCCCTCTACACCCTCGTGCGCCGCGACGACGACGGCACACTGGTCGCCCACCCCTACCACCAGGCCTTCGCCGAAGCCCACTCCGCCGCCGCCGCCAACCTGCGCGAAGCGGCCGGCCTGGCCGGCGACCCCGGCCTCGCCCACTACCTCATGCTCCGCGCCGACGCCCTCGAGACCGACGACTACCAGCCGAGCGACATGGCGTGGCTGGACATGAAGGACAACCCGATCGACGTGGTCATCGGTCCGATCGAGACGTACGAGGACCAGCTCTTCGGGGCCAAGGCCGCCCACGAGGGCTTCGTCCTGATCAAGGACCTGGCGTGGAGCGAGCGGCTGGCGCGTTTCGCCGCACTGCTGCCCAGCCTCCAGGAAAGCCTCCCCGTCCCCGACGAATACAAGGCCGAAACCCCGGGCACCGACTCCGACCTGAACGCCTACGACGCCGTCTACTACGCCGGCGACGCCAACGCGGGCGCCAAGACGATCGCGATCAACCTCCCGAACGACGAGGATGTCCAGCTCGCCAAGGGGACCCGGCGGCTCCAGCTCAAGAATGCCATGCGGGCCAAGTTCGACAAGATCATGGTGGGGATCGCCGAGGAGCTGATCGACGAGGACCAGCAGCAGTACGTCGTCTTCGACGCCTTCTTCGGCAACACGATGTTCCACGAGGTGGCGCACGGGCTCGGCATCAAGAACACGATCAACGGGAGGGGGACGGTGCGGGAGGCGCTGCTCGAGCAAGCGTCGCCGATGGAGGAGGGGAAGGCGGACGTGGTGGGGCTTCACATGGTGACCCAGCTGTTCGAACGGGGTGAGCTGACCGAATACTCGGTCGAGCACCACTATGTGACCTTCCTGGCGGGGATCTTCCGTTCGGTGCGCTTCGGTGCCGCGAGCGCGCATGGCCGCGCGAACATGGTGCGCTTCAACTACTTCCGTGAGCAGGGGGCGTTCAGCAGGGACGAGGCGACCGGGAGATACCGGGTGGATTTCGACGCCATGCGGGAGGCGGTGGCGGGGCTGAGCAGGCTGATCCTGACCTTGCAGGGGGATGGTGACTATGAAGGCGTCGCCGCGCTGATCGAGGAGAAGGGGGTGGTGCCGCCGGATCTGCAGGCTGACCTGGACCGGCTGGACGCGGCGGGGATTCCGCGTGACATCGTCTTCGAGCAGGGGGTGAGTGTGCTGTTCGGGGGGTCGTGATACCCAGGAATGACAAGCGCAGTTGTCAGATTGTAAACTGTCGTTTACAGAATGTGAGGAGGACAAGGTGACTGGACGCGATCTTATGCGGCTGCTATCCGCAGTGACGACCTGTGCCTTGGCGGCCTGCGGAACGGACACCGACTCTTCCGCCTCCGGACCGGACGTCGTCACCGAGACCATCGGCGATACGACCATCGTCCGAACGCTGTCGGGCAGCGTCTGGGAGGCCGAGGCAACCCTGGTCCCCGAAGTCTCGATCGGCGAACTCGACGGCCCCGAGGAGTTGCTCTTCGGCGGCATCTGGTCCATCGCGGTGGACGACGACCACAACGTCTTCGTGTTCGACGGACAGGCACAGCACGTGCGGGTCTTCGACTCGGCAGGAATGTACGTGGAGACGCTGGGCAGGCCGGGCGAAGGTCCCGGCGAGTTCAGCCGGGCCGAGGCCATCGCGATGCTGCCGGACGGTCGGCTGGTGGTACGCGATCCCGGAAACCAGCGGCTCGAGGTCTTCGCTCCCGGGACCGGCGAGACGGAGCAGTGGGGGTACAGCGTGGGCGGCCTGCATTCGTCGTCTCCACTGTACACCGACGCGCACGGCCGCACCTTTCTCCGTACCCGCGACTATGCCCGGGACGGCTTCGCCATGCACCTCATCGTGTTCGGACCGGACGGAACGCAGATCGACACGCTCCCGGTGCCGTCGGGCACCTATGAGCCCCCGCTCCTGGAGGCCCGGCAAGGAGGCATCTCGGCAAGTTACCCCGTGCCCTTCAGTCCCGAGCTGTTGTGGACGGTTCACCCCAGCGGCCGGTTTCTCACCGGTTTCTCCTCCGACTACCGGATCAACCTCGCCCGGGATGACGGCGTGCTGAGAGTCGAGCGGGCCGCCGATCCCGTTCCGGTGCCCGAAGACGAGCGCGCACACGAACGCGCGGGCGTGGTGGCGTACATGCGGGGCATGGTCCCCGACTGGAGCTGGAACGGGCCACCGATACCGGAGCACAAGCCGTTCTTCCACGAGCTGCTGGCCGGACGGGACGGACGCATCTGGGTGAGGCTGGCGACCGAGGCGCATCCGGTCGAGAACGAGGATCACGACCCGGAGGACCCCTCCTCGATGCCGGTGGACTGGAGAGAGCCGCTACGCTACGACGTCTTCGAACCCGACGGTACCTATCTCGGGATCGTGGCGCCGCCGGACGATTTCAGTCCCTGGGTGGAACCGGTCTTCGACGGGGACCACGTGTGGGCGGTGACCCGCGATGAGTTGGGCATCCAGCGGGTGGCGCGGTTCCGGATCGTGGTGGGTGGCTCGCACGCATCGGCGGCGCCGGGGGGATGACGATGCAATTCACCTGGCGAAGCGAGGATCGGACGATGAGAACCCATCTGGTGCTGTTGGCAACGCCGATCATTCTCGCGGCTTGCGAAGCCGACACGGGCCCTGCCGCAGACGGACCGGACATCGTCACCGAGACCATCGGCGACACGACCGTGGTCCGCACGGTGTCGGGAAGCGTCTGGGACGCCAGGGCCACCCTGGTTCCGGAGATTTCCGTCGGCGAAGTCGACGGGGCCGAGGAATATCTCTTCGGCGGCATCTCGTCGATCGCGGTAAACGACGATTGGGATCTCTACGTGCTGGACGGGCAGGCGCAGCACGTCCGGGTCTTCGACTCCGCCGGGGTCTACGTGGAAACGCTGGGCAGACGGGGTGAGGGGCCGGGCGAGTTCGGATACGCCGAGGCCATCGCCCTTCTTCCGGACGGCCGGCTGGTGGTCCGCGATTCCCGCAACCAGCGCATTTCGGTTTTCGGTCCGGGTCCCGGGGAAACCAGCCATTGGGGATTCGATTCGGGCAACTCCGGCTCGAACTATCCGCTCCACACCGACGTGCACGGCCGTACATATCTCAACACCCGCGATCTGTCACGCACCGATTGGGCCATGCACATCATCGTGATCGGACCGGATGGGACGCATCTCGACACACTTCCCGAACCGTCGAGCCCCCTCGAGCTACCGATGCTGACGGCCGAGCATGCCGCGGAGTGGGGAACCAGCAGCTCAAGCGCGCACATACCCTTCGGCCCGGTATTCCAGTGGACCGTTCACCCCAGCGGCCACTTCATCAGCGGCTTGCCCTCGGAGTACCGGATCAACGTCCCCCGGGACGATGGCGTGCTCGGAATCGAGCGCACCGCCACTCCGGCGCCGATCCACGACGAGGAGCGCGCCCAGGCGCGCGAGCGGGTTGTGCGCAGCATGCGGAACACGGACCCGGACTGGAGCTGGACCGGCCCGCCGATCCCCGAGCACAAGCCGTTCTACCAGGGGCTGCTGGCCGGGCGGAATGGAAGGATCTGGGCAAGGCTGGTGACCGAGGCGCACCCCGTCGAGAACGAAAACCACGACCCGGAGAATCCCCGTTCGGAGCCCGTGACCTGGGAAGAGTCCCTACGCTACGACGTCTTCGAACCCGACGGTACCTATCTGGGCGTCGTGGCGCCGCCGGACGCATTCATGCCTTTCGTGCAACCGGTTTTCGATGGCGATCACGTGTGGGCCGTGACCCGGGATGAGTTGGGCGTGCAGCGGGTGGTGCGGTTTCGGATCGACGTGGGCGGGGGCTGAGGGCCCGGCAAATGGGCAGACGCGGAGCCATGCGCCCCCCTGCCGGCGCGGAGAAGGTGCGCGACCTCATGCGGCGCCTCGGCAACGCCGCCCGTGGAGAGGGCAGGATATACCTTGTCGGGGGCAGCTCGGCGGTGCTCGTCGGGTGGAGAGAGAGCACGGTGGACATCGGCCTCAAACTCGACCCCGAGCCGCCCGGCATCTTCGCCGCGATAGCGCGGGCGAAGGACATGCTTGACGTCAACATCGAGCTTGCCGCCCCCGACGACTTCATTCCCGCGCTACCGGGCTGGCGGGAGCGGAGCCGTTTCATCGTCAGGCACGGCCGTGTCGACTACCATCACTATGATTTCCACGGCCAGGCTCTCGCGAAGATTGAGCGCGGACATGAACTGGACCTTTTGGATGTCGGCGAGATGGCACGCCGAGGCCTGATCCGGCCCGAGCGGTTGGAGGAACTGTTCGAGGCCATCCAACCGTGTCTCGAACGGTATCCCGCGATCGATCCACCGAGTTTTCGGCTGAAGGTGAGTCGCGCGATCGCGGAGATTCGGCCATGACGTCCGCGGCGGATGGGGCGGCGGGCCGGGCGGTGACGGCCGCGGCGATCGGGGACCTCCCGGGCGCGGACCTCGTCGCCAGGGGGATTCAGGCGCTGCGCAGGGGCGAAACGACCATCGAGGCGCTCCTCGTCTCCGTGGGCGCGCCGCGGCTGCGGGCGGCGGGGCTGGACATTCCTCCCGCTCCACCGCTGCCGCACGCGCCCGAAATCTCGCTCTACCTTGCCATCGGCGCGGACCATCCCCGGGATGCACATTCCCGCTACAATGCGCTCATCCGCCGGCTGGTCAGCTTCGAGCGGGCACTGGAGCGGCGGGTGCGCGCGGAAGCGTCCGGCAGGTGAGCGCGGAAGCCGAAAAAGTCAACTGCTCGTGCTGGGCCCGGACGGGACGCCCGTGGACACGCTTGCCGAACCGTCGAGCCCGTCGCCGACTCCGTTCGCGCCCTTCATCCCCAGGTTCCAGTGGACGTACCACCCCAGCGGCCATTTCCTCACCGGCATGCCCTCCGAGTACCGGATCGACCTTGCCCGGGACGACGGAGTGCTCAGAATCGAACGCGCCGCGGATCCGGTCCCGGTCCTCGAGGAGGAGGGCGCCCACGCACGAGAACAATTCGTGCGCGCCATGCGCGAGATGGATCCGGACTGGAGCAGCCCGCCGGTTCCGAAGCACAAGCCGTTCTTCAGCGCACTCTCGGCCGGCCGGGACGGACGCATCTGGGTGAGGGTTGCGGCCGAGGGATACCCGGTCGAGAACGAGGATCACGACCCGGCGGATCCTGGTTCGATGCCCGTGTTGTGGAGAACACCGCTGCGTTTCGACGTCTTCGAGCCCGACGGGACCTATCTGGGGGTCGTGGCGCCGCCGGAGGGTGCCAGCTTCTCGAACGCTGTCTTTGACGGTGACCACGTCTGGGGCGTGACCCAGGACGATCTGGGAGTGGCGCGCGTGGTGCGGTCCCGGATTGTGGTGGGCGGGGGCTGATCCGGTTCGTCGGCGACGAACCATATCTGTTTGGGGACTGTTCGCAGGTCACGATTGTGCCCACATTTTATAGCGCACGGCTTGGGCGGTCATGTGGGCATAGTGGCCCAAGTCGGCCTCGCGACGCTCGTTGCAGCTATCCCGGTGGGCACTCAAAGACCGGACCTCGTCCCGTCTCACCGCAACCACAGGAAGGGAAACGAAGATATTGTTCAAGCGACCCGTGGGAGCCGGATTCGGTGGCCGGTCCGGAAGCCGGGCCTTCACGCCGGTCCTGGTCGCACTGGTGGCCGCGTGCGAAGACCCGCAACCCCCCGCAGCCTGCAGCGCGATCCCGGAAGTGACCATCCACACGGGCGAGTCGGCCACCGTCACCGCTTGCTTCAGCGATCCGAACGAGGACGTGCTGGCCTACTCGGTCACGTCGTCGAATGCCGGAGTGGCTCAAGCGTCCATTGCGGGCACCGTCATCACGGTCAGGGCGGCTGCACCCGGTCGCGCGTCCGTGGACGTTACCGCAACCGATCCTGACGGCTTGCAGGGCCAACAGAGCTTCCAGGTCATCGTGCCGAACCGGTCGCCGCTGGCCAATGGCACCATCCCCCCGATCACGGTTGCCGTCGGTGCGACCGACTCGGTGGATGCCACTCCCTGGTTCACGGAGCCGGACGGCGAGGCCCTCGTGTACAGCGCCACATCGTCGAATCCCGCGGTGGCCACCGTTGCGGTCTCCGACAGCACGGTTCGGATCACGGCCGTCGCCAAGGGCATCACCACGGTGGCGGTCACGGCCACCGACCCGGGCGGCCTGGGAACCACGCAGGACTTTCAGACCATGGTCCCCAACCGCCAGCCCGTTGCGGCAGGCACCATGCCGGACCGGATCGTTGAAGTGGATGAGCCCGTTGCCGTCGACCTGTCGCCCTACTTCGACGACCCGGACGGCGACACTCTCACCTACACGGCCCGGTCGTCCAGCCCGGGACTGGCCACGGTGTCGGCCACGGGATCGACCCCGCTGATCACGGCGGTTGCCAAGGGAACGACCACGGTAACCGTGACGGCCACGGATCCCGAGAGCCTCGAGGCCACGCAGACCTTCCAGTCCACGATCCCCAACCGGCCGCCCGGACCGAGAGGCACGATTCCGGAGCAGACCCTCTACCTTGGCGACACGGTCACCGTGGACCTGTCCCCGTACTTCGACGACCCGGACGGCGACGCGCTCACATATGCGGCCGCGTCGTCCAACTCCGGTGTGGCGGCCACGGTTTCGGGATCGACCGTGACGGTAACCGCGGTCGCCAAGGGAACGACCACCGTGTCGGTCACGGCGATGGATCCCGAGGGCCTCGACGCAAGTCAGACCTTTCAGTCCACGATCCCCAACCGGCCACCCGGGCCGACCGGCACGATTCCCGAACAGACCCTCCACCTTGGCGACAGGGTCACCGTCGACCTGTCGCCGTATTTCGACGACCCGGACGGCGACGCGCTCACATATGCGGCAACGTCGACCGACACCGCCGTCGCGACGGCATCCGTTTCGGGATCGACCCTTGCGATCGCGGCGGTTGCGAGGGGAACGACCACCGTGACGGTCACGGCCACCGATCCCGAGGGCCTCGACGCAAGTCAGACCTTCCGATCCACGATCCCCAACCGGCCACCCGGGCCGATAGGCACGATTCCGGAGCAGACTCCATACCTTGGCGACACGGTCACCGTGGACCTGTCGCCGTACTTCGACGACCCGGACGGCGACCCGCTCGCATATGCGGCCGCGTCGTCCAGCGCCGGTGTGGCGACGGTCACGGTTTCAGGATCGACCGTGACGGTAGCCGCGGTCGCCAAGGGTACGACAACCGTGACGGTCACCGCCTCGGATCCGGAGGGCCTCGAAGCCATGCAGACCTTCGAGTCCAGGGTCCCCAACCGGCCACCCGGGCCGGTGGGCACGTTTCCGGACCGGACCCTTCACATCGGTGACACGATCACCGCGGACCTGTCGTCCCATTTCGACGACCCGGACGGCGACCCGCTCACCTACACGGCGAGTTCGTCCCACTCCGTCGTGGCAGCGGCCGCGGTCTCCGGATCGACCGTGACGATCACGGCGTTTTCCAAAGGCGCGACGACCGTTACGGTCACCGCCACCGATCCCGAGGGCCTTGCGGCCACACAGAGCTTCGGGTCCACGGTTCCCAACCGGCCGCCCAACCCGGTGGGCACGGTCCCGGACCGGACCGTTAGAATCGGAAAGACGATCGCGGCGCGTCTGCCGTCCCATTTCGACGACCCGGACGGCGACTCACTCACCTACACGGCGGCATCGTCGAACACGGCAGTGGCGACGGTCTCGGTTTCGGGGTCGTCCGTCACGATCGCGGGGGTTGCCGTCGGCAGCGCGACGATCACCTTGACGGCCCGGGATCCGGATGGCTTGCCGGCGACCCAGCAGGCCGGCGTTACGGTCCGGCAGGCAAACCGTGCCCCGCGCCGGACGAAGAACATCCCCGCCCGGACGCTGGCCCCGGGTGGCACGGCCGTCATCAACGCGTCCAGGCATTTCGACGATCCTGACGGAGACGATCTCACATACGGCGCGAGCACCTCCAACTCCGACGTGGCCCGCGTTTCGGTTTCGGGATCGACCGTCAGGGTCCGGGCGGTCGGCGACGGGAGCGCGACGATCACGGTGTCCGCGCGCGATCCGAGTGGCCTCACGGCAACCCAGCGGGCTGCCGTGAGAGTCCGGGCGAACCGTGCTCCGCAGCCCGCGGGGACCATTCCCGCCCTTGAGCTGACCCCCGGCGAGACCGCCACCATCGACGCGTCCGACTACTTCGACGATCCGGACGGCGACGCCCTTGCATACATGACTGCATCGTCCAACTCGAATGTGTCCACGGCCTCGGTTGCGGGGTCGATCGTCACGGTCACCGCGGTCGCGGACGGACGCGCTACGATCACCGTGACCGCCCAGGATCCGGGCGGCCTGACCGCGATCCAGGAGGCGGGCGTCACCGTCACGCAGGCGAACCGAGCGCCGCGTTCGGTGGGCGGCATTCCGCCCATGGCGATGGCCCCCGGCGACACGGCCGCGATCGATGCATCCGGATACTTCACCGACCCCGACGGAGACGCTCTCGCCTATGCCGCCGCGTCGTCCGGTCCGGGCGTGGCCACGGCCTCGGTTTCGGGGTCCGCCGTCACGGTCCGCGCGATTGCGGCCGGAAGTGCGACGATCTCCGTGACCGCCCAGGATCCGGACGGTCTGACCGCGACGCAGCAGTTCGGCGTTGCGGTCGCGCGTAACGGTCCGGGGTTCCGGGACGACTTCAGTTCGTCGGCCAGCCTGGATGACTGGTCGCTGACCCGAGCCACCGCGGAAGTGAACAACGGTGTTCTCGAACTGACGAAGACGAATCCCGCCTACACCGGCACGGCCTCGCGGGTTCTGGCAAGTCCGATCACCTCGTGGACGCTCGCGATCAGGATGGGCCGTGAACAGGCATCCGATTCGGCCGTTGCCCTGGTCTGGCGCACGGGACACTCGCGGTACACGTTCGCCGGATTCCATATCATGGAGGACAACCACTACTTCCTGCTTGTCTATGACTCCGAGTCGAACTACTGGAATGCCATTGCCGATGCGTCCGGGACCTCGGATGCAATCCAGGCCGATGCCGGAGAACTGACTACCATCACAATTAGCTTCATCGACGGGCAGCTCCAGGGAGTGGCCGGTAGCACCGAGCTCTTCAACTACCAGACCAACAGCCTCGGCTCTGCCATCTTCGCGCGCGTGGGTTTCTCGGGCCCGGGCACCGCTGTGTGGCTGTTCGTCGACGGTGTGGGGGGAACCACCGGACTGTTCGACTGGGTCGACATCAGCGGTGATCCGGTCGGCAACAGTCTTCTCGCGGACGAATCGGCGGACGCGAGCATCATTGACGCGTCCCTGCATGCCGGCAGGGGACCGGATCTCATGATTCGGAGCGCCAGACCCGGTGGCGCTTCCCCTGTCCGCGAGGAGAGCGGGAACCGGTAGGCGGTGTTCCGTTCCCAGCGGGTCACCGTCAACGCGGGTGAGCGAGCCAAGGTGCCCGCCTGTGGCTGAGGGCGGCGGGAACCGGCCGCCGGCACGGCGCTATTCGCCGGGCCACTCTGTTCGCGGCGATCTCACCATTGGCAGTCCTTCTCGCTCCGAATCCGCCGGCACCGGGTACCGCCCCATCTCCATACGCCTCTCCACCGCGGCCAGCACTTCCCTCCCCGCAGCGGTAATCCCATACCTCTGCATCCTGCTGGTGGGCTTGTCGGGGATCGTCATCTCGATCAATCCGGCATCCAGCAGCGGCCTGAGAACCCGGTTCCTGAACTTGGTGCGATTCGTTCGTCCCATGACTGCCATCAGTTCCGTCATGGGCCGTGCCGACAAGGATTCGCGGAGAATCGCCACCTGGTCCCGACTTGGTCCCCACTTGGTCCCCACCTGGTCCCGGCCTGGTCCCTCGGAGGTTCCACCAGACCCCTCGCCCCGGTCGCGCAGACCCACGCTCTCCAGGTAGACATCCGAGAACCTGAATTCGAACCCGAGACCGCCGGGCTCCAGCCGGATCTCCGGTTTCGGTGCCCCGGCTCTCCTGCAGGCGCGGAGAACGCGGTCGATCCCACGTCCCCATGACTCGATCTCGCCTGCCCAGAAGAAGGCGTTCGCAATGTCCGGGTTGTAGGGCTGCGAAGGGTGCGGGCCCAGCAGCTTCCCCAGCGTCCAGCCCTCGGGGAGAGAACCCGGATTGTAGATGCGCAGGCGGTCATCGTACACGCGAATCTGAATCGGGGCGGGAACCGCGTAGTCCCGGTGGACGACGGCGTTGAGGAGCGCTTCCCGCAGCGCCGGCTCGGGCATCGGATAGCTCTCCACCCTGTAGATCCCGTCGTAGCTGATGCCCGCCTTCAGGTACTTGAAGAGCAGCACTTCCAATGTCTTGTCGACCTGGGTGAAGAGATCGCCGGATATCACATCGTGGAAGCGCACGTCCCAGTCGTTTCGGAAGTAGCCGACCTTTACGTGCGCACCCGCCACGAACCGCTCCGGGTCGCGGTGGAACAGTAGAATCGCCGCCTTGGAGAGGTAGTCGGCGTGGGTGAGCCGCAACTTGTCGATGAGACCGGCGTCGTCCTCGGCGAGCGCGTCCCTCGAGAGCCTCCTCTCCTTGCCCGCCCGCTTGCGAAACCCCGCTATCGCCGCTGGATCGAGGTCGTCCAGCGACACCCGCGGATCAGGCATCCCGTCCCAGCACCTGCCGGTCTTCCCGAGCAGGAAGCGGTCGAGGGCGGGGCCTCGGAGGACCTGGTTCGTGCTTCCGCTGCGCTGGTAGTAGACGCCGCGGTAGCTGATCGCCACGGGGTACGGTTCGACGACGATCCGAAGGTAGAGGACACCGTTATCCTCGCGAACGTCCATGGGGGCGACGATGCCGAGGAGGTCGCGGAGCTTGTTCGGCAGTTCCTCCAGCAAACGACTGCGCTCCCTGGCACCGACGCCGACGACCCTGCCTTCGTCGTCGCGGCCGATCTCCAGCGTGCCGCCATCCGCGTTCGCGAAGGCGCACACCGTTTTCAGGTGGTCGTCACGCCAGGAGGCTTTCCACTCAAGGTGCTGTCCTTCGCTTGAGCGGGTTCCTGCGGTCTCGCGGGAAGTCGTCATGCAGAGAAAGCTAACGCACCGGCGGTGGTCCCACGGCCACGAGCATTCCGGCGAGCATGCGAAACCGAACGGGGTCGGACCGGTGGACAGAGTCTCCCAAATCAACGATACTATCTCATCTCATTCAAGATGATTGCGTATCATTCATGGCGTTGGCGACGAAAGAACGAATCCTGGAGGGGGCGGCCCGGGCCCTCTCGGAGAGCCCGAACGCGACCGTGGACCGGATCGCGGCCGAAGCGCGGGTCGGACGGGCCACGGTTTTCCGCCATTTCGAGAGCCGTGCCGGGTTGCTGAGGGCGCTCGCGAGGCGGGCCGTCGCCGAAACGGACAGGGTGACCCGGCATGCCACCGCCCGGGCCTGCACGGCAACCGACGCGCTGAGATTGGCCACCAGGGCCGTCGTCGGCGCGGGCGAGTCCTTTCGATTCCTCGAAGCGGCCCCCGAGCTGGCCGACGAGCCGGAGATCGCCGGGGCCTACGACCGGCAGATGTCGGAGTTGGCGGAGCTGGTAAGGGCTTCGAGGAGGGAGGGTTTCATTCGTCCGGATGTCCCGCCGGCCTGGGTGGTGGCCGGCATCGACGGCTTGATATGGGCAGCGGCCCGGGCCGTCGGAAAGGGCGAGCTGGGCCGGGTTCAGGCGCAGGACCTCGTCTGGGACACGATCACGAGCGGACTATCGACCGTTGCAGCGAAGGAATCCTGACATGTCGAACCGCAAACCGAACCGGCTCTCCTTCCCGGCGCAGATCCTGGCGACGGGGATCATCGTGGGCGCGCTGGTCTGGGCCGCCAGGTCGGCCAGCTCCGAGGAGGACTCCAGGGCGTTCGACGAGGCGGCGGAGCAAACGCGGTATCAACTCGAAGGAGCCGCCCGAGGTATCGGCCGGGTGGACGATGCGGAGGACGAGGCCGGGGAACTGGAGGAACGCCCATGATCGACGCAATCTCCAGAGCGCTCAACTGGGACGCGGTCCTGGGCTGGTTCTACGTACTGAACGACCTGAGCCTGGTGTACGTGATCGTCCCGTTCTTCTTCGTCGAGATGATCCGCTACGCGTTCGTGAAGCGCCTGAGCTTCGACGTCATCGGCGACTCGGTGGCGAACGTCATCACCTTCACCTGTTTCGTGGCCATCGAGTACGCGCTCGGCATTCTCTTCGTCACCAAGCTCTACTTCTGGATCTACGAGAACTTCAGCCTGGCTCACCTGTCGCTGAACTGGGTCACGATCGTCACCTGTGTCCTGCTCGCCGATCTCACGTACTACTGGGATCACCGCCTGATGCACAGGATCGGGGTCGGGTGGGCCACCCACACCGTTCACCACAGCTCACCCCACTTCAACATGTCGGTGGCCTACCGCTTCGGTCCCCTCGACGCGGTGTTCCCGCTCCTGTTCTCCTTTCCGATCGTCATGCTGGGATACCACCCGATCCTGGTGCTCCTCTCCGAGGTCCTCGTCCAGCAGTTCCAGGCGATCCTGCACACCGAGGTCATCAGGAAGCTGCCGCGGCCCGTCGAGTTCCTGTTCAACACGCCCTCCCACCACCGGGTGCACCATGGTTCGAACAGGCAGTACTGGGACAGGAACTACGCGGGCATGCTCATCATCTGGGACCGCATGTTCGGCACCTTCGAGCCGGAGGTCGAGCGGGTCGTGTACGGCATCGAGCAACCGCTCAACTCGAACAACCCCATCAAGGTGTTCCTGCACGGGATCCAGCGTCTGATTGTGAAGGTCTTCCGTACGAGAGGGGTGAGGAACAAGCTGCGGGTGCTGGTCAAGCCTCCCGATTGGAGTGCGTTGGAGTAGGGGACAGTGCGCCCGGCCATGGATGCCGGCTCAGGGTGAGGAGGTCCATGTCGTCCTTTTCGGTCACGTACAGCGAGGCGCGGCCGGCACCGACGATGGTCTGGTTCGGCCCAACGAGAATGGTTCCCCGCAACGCCCCGGTCCGGTCCACCATGTCGTAGCGGTTCTCCGGATGGTCGGCCGATCGTGTTCGGTTGATCAGCAGCATGCCGTCCGGCGCCGGGCGCAACGCGATGCCGTTCGGGGCGATCCGGCGCCAATCCACGCGGTACAGATCGGGATCGGCCACGGCGAATCGGGGGAGCAAGCAGCGGCGAGAAGCAGGAGACTGCATGTGGTGGCGGAGAGGGTGGGGGGTTGGTGGGCTTCGTTCGGGGTTTCATGCGCTCTTGCCTTTCGCTAATGCTTCCGCCTGGTGAGGACGGCCGACGGCCTCCAACACTCCCAGGCTCTTGGGGGTGCCTCCTACCTCCTCCTTCTTCGCCGCTTCCGCCGCTGCTTGCGACTCAGCCTCTTCTTCCCTCCCCCACCCTTCCGCATCTTCCCCAGCTCCGGCTCCGACCCAGGCACTTCCGGCCGGCCCGCCTCCGCACCTTCAAGCTCCGACGACACCAACCCCAGGAAACTTCGCATTCCCCCGAGGACCCAGCCCAACTCCTCCCACCGGCGGTTCACATCCAACACGAGTTTGGCCAGCACACCCGCCTTGGCCCACCGCTGCCGGTGAATCCGCAGGAACCTCGCCCTTGGAGGCTCATCCGTCACCCCCAGACCCGCGAAGCGCTTGAAGCTGAGGCGGTCATGAAGCAGAAGCTCCAGATGCTCGTCCGAAAGATCGTAGATCGCTCCCAACAGGATGGACTTGAACATGACAAGCGCATCGTTGAGGTCCAGCGGGTCGCGGTCCCGGAACAGGTCCTCCCCGCTCATTCGCGAGGCTTCCAGGGGCGCCCGGAAGAGCTCCCAGGGAACGGCGGCATCGAGCTTGGCCAATGACGGCGTGGTATTGGACGAAGTGTTCAACAGTCTGTCCAGGTGTTCGTGCGCCTCGGCGATCTCGAGGTCGGCGAAGGAGATCTGCCGGGAATCCCCGGCCGCGTCGCGCAATTGGGCCAGCGACACGACCGTCCCGCCACCCGCCCATCCGCACACCGGCTCGGTCTCGGGTTCGGACCTGGCCCCGGGCATGAAGACCGCGTCGCGGACCACGGTCACGCGGTGGCCATGCGAGAGCAGACCTTCGACGATGCGGGCCACCGTGCCATCCCAGGCGACCCCGGCAACGATGATCTCCAGGGGCCCGTAGTGCGCGTCCTCCACGGCGGCCAGGAGGGCTTCGCACTCCGAGTGCTCTTCAAAGCCGCCGCCGGGCTTCCTGTGTGCAACCACGGCCCGCCCCCGCGCCGCAGCATGGTATCCCAGGTTCTCCGCCCGTTCGTCGTCCGCGTTCCGCTCCAGCACCAGGGGATCCGGGGGGCGAATGGCGTCGATCAGCAATGCACGCCCGTGTTCTTCGCCGTCCGGCGAATGTTCCTCACGGTCCTGGTCGGAGGTTCCGGCAGCGGGGCCGGAGCCGTGCGCGGCAATCCCGGAGTCCGGGGCGCGGGGCCAGTGTTGCGTGTATACCAGGAAGGGGCACTGCCGCGCCATCCACTCGACGGCCCGCGTCAACGTGGCGGCCGCCTCGGAGGGGGTCACCTCGATCTGGTCGTTGCCGCCCCCGACGACGCGGCACCGGGTACCCGCGTCCAGGAAGCCGCGCTGGGCGTCAACGATCCAGCCGACGCGGACGGGATCGACGCCGGCCCACCGGTCCGAGGGGCGTTCGCTTGCCGAGTCGGCGCCCGCAGGGGTTCCGGAAATGGGCGTGCTGTCGGTGCGGGAGTCCTCGCTATGGGTCATTTGGGCCAGGATGCGTGTGGGCGGTGTTCGGGGCAACAGGCATCAAGGTGTCCCCGTCTGTCGGTGTCAAGGCAGGACCGCCTTTAGCCGGAAGCCGATTGATCAGGCGTCCGCAATCAGCACGATTCGGATTCGGGAGGGGTCCTGACCCGGGAGCCCGACCTCCCGCTCCTCACCCTCGTGGGCCCCGAGCAGCGCGTAGCCGATCGGAGAGTCGCGCGAGACCTCGCCCTTGTTCCAGTCGGGCTCGCAGCCGACCACGACCCGGCGGACGATCTCGCGGGAATCGAAGTCGTAGACATACACCTTGTCGCCGACCTCGACGCGGCGCGCGGGAGTCGGGTCCGGCGGATCCGGTGGCCAGCTCAGCGAACCCATCTGGGCACGGACATATCCCAACGCCTGCCTTCGGTCGGTTGCGACGCCGACTGTCTCCTCCACTTCACGCAGGAAGCGGCGCACAACCTCGCGACCCGTCACCGCGCGGCGCCACGCCGCGCAGGCCTCGGCCGGAAAGCGTTTCCTGCCGTAATCCCGCCCGGCCTCGCGGAAAGCCTCCCTAGACTTGGCGGCGTGGAACGACAGGTATGTGTCCAGGGTCAGGGCGATGTGCTCTTTCGCCCCGTCCACGATGTCGAAGCGGGCGAACCGCCGGTTGCGGATGCTGCCCCGCCCGGCAGGGAAATGAAATTGCCAATCCCGTCCGTCGTCCGAAACCGCCAGTTGGAGGGCCCGGGTCGAGGGATCGTCGAAGGGGTGGGGGTTCGGGGCGCCCGCCGACTCCGGGAGCGCTCCGACCTTGATCAGGATCCGCGGATCGCCGGGAGGATGGCAAAGTGCGAGGTCGACAGCGTCGGCGGCGGTCCTCAAGTCCGGCGCCACGACGCCCGGGTCCCCGGTGTTCCACCCGAGTTGCTGCAAGAGGGGGATCAAGATGCCGTCCACGACTTCGTCGCGGGTCGCGAACGTCCCGCGCTCGAAGTCCGCCGCCAGGGCGTGGAGCCGCTCGGCGAGGGACTCGATGCGCAGGTGTCGGTCGAAGAGGGGCAGGCCGCCGGCCGGGTCGTCCGGGTGGGGTGGCCCTCCGGGAGTGTCTTTCGGCCCGTCTGCATTCACGAAGGAACTCCCACGATCCATCGGCTGCGCGATTCCGGTTTGAAGGACTACGACAATCGGTTGGGTTTCGGGCGGCGTCAATGCGGGCGCCGATTGTCGCGCAGCGGACCCGCCTGCGAGTGCGGGCGGCCGGCAACGGCCGTTCGATGGAGGAGGAAGTCATGCAGATCCTTCGCAAGGCCGTCGGGCGCTTAGGAACCAGACTGGCCGGACGCTGGCCGCGGAACGCATGGACCGAGTACGCGACACCGGTGACCACCGCCCCATTCATCGAATCCCTCCCTTCTTGAGTCCGGCCTGTTTCAGGATGCTATTCCACGTTCCGGGTGGCGAGTCATCATTCAGGTTCCCCGGGGATCGTGACTCGTCCTTGTTTCTCAGGGTGCTTGTACTGTCGGTGACTTCCGCGGGTGCGGACGAGCACCCATCCGTGCTCCGTGACGAGTCGAATTGCTTCCCTCACCTTGGGCATCTTCCCCCCCTACGCCGTCCTCTGGTTCTCCGTCGACGTCCCGATCCAGATATGCGGTGGCAGTCCGCAGTCACAAAACAGATCCCCATTCTGCCGTACGAAACGCGCCGCCCGGCTCGGCCGCTTGGTCAGCACCTGGTAGGTATGCCGGTCCACATCGAGCATGACCTCGAACACCGCCCGCAGGAAATCCGCAGGGATGTCACAGTGGAACCGCACGGGGAATCTTCCGCATGTTGGTGCCCCGGGCGACGACCGGACGCCGTCGCACCGAAACCCACCCCCCCTCACTTCTGATTATACACCCCCCCAAGCCGCCGCTCGATGTTGAACCCGAACCGCCACGTCCCCGGGTCCAGAAAGTCCTCGGCCGCCCCCGCCAGCGTCTGCGTCGGGTTCATCTGGTGCTGGTTGGTGACCAGGAGCTTGAAGAAGTGCCCGCCCGTGCCGATTTCGAGGCCGAAGGAACCGGAATCGTACTCCTGGTCCTCCCGGGACCGGCTCAGGATCCACTCACCGAAGAGGCTCCACGTCCGATCGAGGTAGAGCTGGCCGGTCAGGCCCAAGGAAACGGTGGTCTCCGGGTCGTGGCTCTTGATGCGCGGATTCCACAGCAGGGTGGGCACGACGCCGAGGGCGAGCCGCCGCGCGAACATCGCGTTGGCGATGAACTGGGCGTAGGCCTGCATTTCGTTGGCCTCCGCGATGTCGTCGTCGCCGGAGCCGCCGTCCGGGCCGCCCCCGGGCGGCGGGATGTGCTGATGACCCCCGTGATCGTCCCCCTCCTCTTCCTGCAGGTTCCACGCCACTCCCGTCTGCACGGCGAACTCGACGGAGCCCGTCGGAGCCTCGAAGGCCAGTCCGGCGACGCGCGCGTTGAACTCCAGGTTGTCCGTGCTGTTGGAGCGGAGGATCCCGAGGGCGAAGTGGTCGTGGGGCGCGAAGGCCAGGCCGAGGCGACCCAGGACGAATCCGTCCAGTCCCCAGAGGTCGCCGGCGCCGTCCGACAGGTAGCCGAACCTGTGGGAGATTTCGAACAAAACGGTCCCCGCGCCCGTTGCTGCCGCGGTCGGCAGCGTCGCCGAATGCGTGGACGCGAAGACGTTCTGGGCCGTGGCCGTGGCCGGGGCGGTCAGGCAGACCAGGGGAACGGAAACGCGGAGAAATGCCCGCTTGGCGGTGGCTCGCATGTGGGTAAAAATACTGTCGCGGGCCGGAATCGGCAACCGGTGTTCCCCCGGCCTTGGGCCGCGCTCGGCCGGCCAATCCGCTGGAACGTGCGGACTAGAAAAACGCGTCCCCCAACAGATGCACCCGAAGCACCGCCTCAGGCCCCCCCACCCTCCCCCGCCTCAACCCCCTCGCCACATCCACCCGCAACGTCCCCTCCATGAACACCAGCCCTGCTCCGACCGCGTAGAAATCGTCGCTGCCCGCCCGCGTCCAGTCCCCGAACACCGACAACCTCAGAAACCGCAACGGCCGCTGCACGTCCACCCGGGCCATCGCAATCCTCGAAGCCCGCACGGCATCCTCGTGCCCGCGAAGCCAGTCCCCCGCCTCGCCGATGCGCCACAGGTCGTGGTCCGCGGGATCACCCCACACCCGCGCCGCCCCCACCTGCACTCCAAGCGACATAGGGCGTGGCAAGGGAACCACCAGCGCCCCCTCGACCAGAGCCCTCACATGCGGATTGTCACCCGCCGAAACCCTCACGCCCGCGCCGCCGCCCCCACCCACCGACCCGGGGTCCACACCGCCCCACCACGGCCTCCACCCCAGCGACGCCCCGACACGGTCGCGCTTGCCGTCGCCGACGACATCGATGTCCCGCTCGGCAAAGAGGCGCAGCGAGAGCCAGTTCCTGTCCCCCGCGGAGGGCAGGACGCGGACGGCGGCGCCCTGCGACCAGTGGAAGTCGGCCGGGTCGCCGGTCACGAAGGGGCCGGGAGAATCGTCGCCGCCGCCGCCCACATCCCCGCTTCGCAGCGAGCGGTAGACGGAGAACAGGACTCGGCGGCGGGGGTGGTCGCGTAGCAGGGTGAGGTCGAGGTCCGGAATGTCCAGGCCGCCGGTCGCGACCTTCGCCGTGAGCATGGCCGCCCCCCAGCCGAAGTCGCGCCGGAGTCGTGTCCCCACCGACAACCGCTCCACCGGGTTGTAGCGCAGCAGCCTGAGCGTCTTGCCCGGCGGCCGGAAGAACCAGGGACTCGCGGCCTCGTCGGCATCGCCGCCGTCGCCGGTTCCGATGGCCTCCAGCTGCGACGCGATCCCGGCCAGGAGTGCTTCGTCAACGGCACGGTCTTCATTCCAGAACGACGGCGGGAGCAGGTCGCTGGCGGTCAGCGCCTCGCGGTCGGCGGGGGTGATCGTGACCGTCTCGGCGGGGTCGCCGGACTCGACTTCGCCGCCGATGCTGTCGCCCTCCTGGCTCCAGAGACGCAGGGCTTCGGCGGCCGAGGCGGGCATTCCCGCGGCCGCAATCGTCCCGCGCTCGCTGATCTCCTCGATCTCCAGCGCCCAGTCGATGGTCACCGGGGAGCTCGGAGGCACGAAGTCGGTGGCGTTGACCCCCTCGTTGATGCCCACATAACCCGTCCACTTCACGCTCCGCGGGAGCCAGTGGCGCATCTCCCAGAGCCCGTAGTCCGCTACGACGGTCGTGATGTCCATTTCCATCCGCGGCATGGTCTCGTTGATCACGCCGCCCAGGAGGCGGTCGAGGAAACGGGGAGGATCGTCCTCCGTACTCGACTCGAGCGCGGTGTCCTGCACGTTCACCCCGAACCCGAAGCTTCTTCTGCCGAGACTGACCCTCCAGCCCAACTCCCTGTCCGCTTTCTTGGACAGCCGGTAGGCGACCCGTGCGATCGCGTGGGACTCCGGGTCGATCCAGATGATCGCCGACACGAGGCGGATGCTGCGATAGCGCGGGATGGCGGTGACCGCGACCGCCCGCACCACCTCGGCATCTTCGAGTTGCAAGGTGAGCGTGTCTCCCGACCGGTACTGGTAGTAGCGCTCCGATTCGGGTTCGAGCGGGCTGCGCATCGTGATGGCCGCATTCCTCGGCCCCGCGAACATCGCAATGCCGAAGTTGAAGGGATCCCCCACCGGATCGGCCGCGAAGCGCTCCGCGCGCAGTCCGGGGAAGAACTCGGTGTCGCCGGGGCCGAGGCCGGGACGGCGGAAGCGGGCACCCAGGACGTCCGCGATGTTGGGCTCCGTGCGGGACCACCTGACGCGCACCGCCCGCTCCCCGCTCACCCAGGGGCGGTCGCGCCGCCGGCTGGGTGCCTCCATGGCCACGCGCTCGCGGATCACCGCCGTGTAGGCGTCGATGGCAAGGCGTGAGGTGTCGCGGGCGGCCTTCGCGCCGAGGATGAGGTGGCGGGCGGTTTCGTCGAGGTAGGCGTCCTGGGGGGTGTCGGGGGGGAGGGTGTCGGGGGTTTGGGGGGCACCAGAGCCGGGCTGGGCAAGGGCGAGGAGGAGGAGGGGGATGGGGATGAGACTGCAGCAGAATCCCGTCGAGAACCGAGAGCCGATAAGCACAGGGAGAAGCGGCGGCCGGCAGTGTGGGGCCGCTCCCCGTGGCCGGTCGCGACGGCGGGTCACCAAGACCTGAGCATCGGATAAAGTTGACTAGATAATCTGACTAAGTCAGAAGAACGTGAATCCCCTGGGGTGGACCCTCCACCCCGCTCGGAACGGACCCTCGCGGCCGCAGTCGATGCCTCTCGCCACATCGACGCGCAACAACCCGTCCATGAAGACCAGCCCCGTCCCGACAGCGCAGTAGTCCGCGCCCTCGGCCGACGCCCAGTCTCCGAACACGGACACATGCAAGAAGCGAGCCGACCGCTGCAGGTCCACCCGCCCCATCCAGGTCCGCGAAGTTTCCACCGTGCCCGAATGCCCGCGGACCCAGTTTCCGCTCACCCCGATGTCCCACAGATCCTGCGGCGCCGGATCGCCCCACACGCCGGCCATCCCCCCCTGCACCCCGAGCGACAGACCCCCCACCAGCGGGACCACCACCGCACCCTCGACGATCGCCTTCACGTGCGGATCGTCACCCGCCGATCCCCGCACGATCACGCTCCCGCCCCCACCCACCGTCCCGTCCCCGAAGGCGCCCCACCACGGCCTCCACTCCAGCGCGCCGCCCACGCGGTCGCGCGTCGCATCCGTCTCGATGTCGCCGTCCCGCTCGGCGAAGACGCTGAGCGACAGACGAGTTCGCTTGCCGTTGCCGGGCGTGAACCGGAGTGACGCCCCGTGCGTCCAGTGGAAGTTCACCGAATCGGCGGCGCGCACGAAGTAGCCCGTCCACCCTTCGAGCCCGCCGATGCCGAGCGCGCCCGCGCGCAGCTGGCGGTACACCGAAAACTGGGTTCTGCGCTTCGGATGATCGTGCTGCAACGTGAAGTCCATGTCCGGGACCGCCCACCCGCTGGTCGGGATCCGCACCGTCAGCGCCGATCGCCACCAGCCGAGGTCGCGCCGCACGACCCCGCCCGCCGAATACCCCTCGATCGGCGTGTAGCGCATGAGGCCGAGCGCCATTCCGGGGGGGAAGAAGAACCACGGGTTGGCGGCCTCGCCGCGGTCGCCGCCCTGTCCGGTGCCGATGGCGGCGAGCTCCTCCGAGATGGCCGAATTGTCCCGCCACACGGACGGGCTGTCCTGCCAGATGGACGGGGGGAGGAGGCCGGGGGCGGCGGTGGTCGCGGACGGGTGGGCGCGAGCGTTCGTGTCGGTGGGAGCAGCCGGGTCGGCGGGATCGGCCGGGTCGCGGGGGTCTGTCGGCAAGGAGGCGAGACCTTCGCCGGCGGCGCGAACATCCTCGTGGTCCAGCACCCAGTCCGCGCTGAAGGGCACCCCCGGCGGAACGAACGCGGTCGCGCTCATGATCTCCCACGCCAGGTGCCCGTCCCACCGCACGCGCCGCGGCAGCCAGTGCCGCCCCTCCCACGGCGCGAAGTCCACCACGACTGCGGCGAGATCGATCTCGAGCTTCGCGGCCATCCGGTAGGCGGCGAGGTTGACCAGCCGCGCGATGAGGCCAGGGGGAGGGGTCGCGGGATCGTCGCCGGGTGCGCCCCCGCCCTGGCCGCCGTCGATCCAGACGCGCGGGTCCCACCTGCCGCCGTGTATCGCACGTCCCCGCATCTCGCGGTCGACGCGCTTGGCGGGGCGGTAGGCGATGCGTACCAGCGCCATCGACACCGGGTCGATCCACACGATTGCGGCGACGAGGCGGATGCTGCGGTAGCGGGGTATCACGGTGACGGCGATCGCCTCGACCCCCTCGGCGCCGGCCACCGGTACGCGGATAGTATCACCCGAGCGAAACTGGTAGTATCGTTCCGCGTCGCGGCCGAGCGGGTCGCGTACGTTGACGGCGTCGGCGCCCAGCGCCGCCCCGGCCGGGGGACCGAAGCCGTGGACGAAGGGGCTGCCGAACGGATCGGCCGCGAGGTACCCGGCGTACAGCTCCGGGAAGGCGCGGCCAAGGCCGCCGGGCGCCAGCCCGTTGCGGCGGAAACGGGCGTCCAGGACGTGCACTTCGCCGGGCTCGCCGCGCGACCACCGCACCCGCGCAGCCCGCTCTCCGCTCAACCAGGGCCGGTCGCGCCGGAAGGTGGGGAACACGAGGCCCACCCGTTCGCGGACGAGGGCCGAGTACGATCCGATCGCCGCGCGCGCGGTGTCGCGGGCGCGCCGCGCGCCGAGTACGAGGCGGCGGGCGGTCTCGTCGAGGAAGGCGTCCCGGGCGGTGGGAGCCGGAACGGGGTTTGGAGGTTGCGCGAGGGCGTGGCCGGGTGAGGCGCATGCCAGGATCACCGCGGGCAGGGTCCGCCACGGGCGCCGCTGGCGCCGCGTCGGTGGACTCATGACGAGGCTGACCTCATCAAAACAGATTGTCCATCAGCACATGAATCCGGAGGCCCTGTTCGGGCCCGCCCTCACGTTCCGCAGTGAGCCCCCGCGCAAGGTCCACCCGCAGCAACCCGTCCAGGATGACCAGGCCCGCGCCGGCCGCGTAGTAGTCCCCGCCCTCGGCCCTCGCCCAGTCGCCGAAGAGGGACAGGCGCGCGTAGCGGACCGGGAACTGGAGGTCGGCGCGTCCCATCCACGCCCGTGAGGTCTCGACCGCGTCGGCGTGTCCGCGAAGCCAGGCTCCGGTGGCGCCCAGGTCCCACAGGTCCTGCGGGGCCGGATCGCCCGAGACGTTGGCGAAGCCGGCCTGCAGACCCAGCGAGATGCGCGCGGCCAGGGGGACGAGAAGCGCGCCTTCGATCACGGTCCTCACGTGGGCGTTGTCGCCCGCCGATCCGCGCACGCTCACCGTGCCGCCCGCGCCGATCGACTCCTGCCCCATCCCGCCCCACCACGGCCTCCACTCGAGGGCGGCGCCGATCCGGTTCCGTTCGTGCCCGGTCTCGTCATTGTCGCCGTCCTCGTCGGACCGGACCGCGGCCGCAAGGTCGTGTTCGGTGCCGTGCTCGTCCTCATGGCCGGGTTCGTCACCGGTCTCGACCACTTCGTCCCGCTCGGCGAAGAGGCTCAGCGAGAGGCCGAGGCGGTCGCCGCTGCCGGAGAGGAAGCGCAGCGCGGCGCCCGTCGACCGGTGAAAATCGAGGGAGTCGCTCTCGAGGATCAGCGGCAGGGGGAAGCCGTCGATGCCGCCCGCGCCCAGGGCGCCGGTGCGCAGCGCGCGGTATGCCGAGAGCTGGGTACGCAGGCCGGGGCGGTCGCGCTGGAGGGTGAGGTCGAGGTCGGGGACCTCCCGCCACTCGCGCGTGGCGGCGCGCACGGTGAGAACCGACCGCCACCAGCCGAAGTCGCGCCGCATCTGGGCGCCGATCGACACGCCCTCGACCGGGTTGTAGCGCACGAGGTTGAGCGTCCAGACGGGGGGGTAGAGGTACCAGGGACTGGCGGCTTCGCCCGTGTCGCCCGGGTCGCCGTTGCCGATGGCGGCGAGGGTGTTGCCGAGGGCGAGGGCGTCGGCGCGGGCGCGGGACGGGTTCCACTCTTCGTCGCCGTCGGCGGGGTCCCCGGATTCCAGCGTCTGGCTCCCGGCGGCACCGCTGCCCCCGGATTCCAGCGTCCAATCCATGACGAAGGGCAGAGTGGGGACGACCGATCCGGTCGCGGTGACGCTCTCGATGCCGGTATAGCCGGTCCATTGTACCCGGCGCGGCAGCCATTGGCCGGGCCGGGCGGGCGCGAAGTCGACGGTGACGGCCGAGATGTCGGTTTCGATGCCGAGGAGGACGGCCGTGAAGGTTTCGTTGATGAGCTGGCCGAACCAGCCGGGCTGACTGGCGGACGGGTCGTCGGACGGGGCCGCGGCACCGGGGTCGATGTGAAGACCCAGCCACCAGCCGTCGGCCTCGCGGAGCACGCCGGTGACTTCGTGGTCGATGCGCTTGGCGGGGCGGTAGGCGATGCGCACGAGCGCGTGGGTATCCGGGTCGATCCACATGATCGCGGCGACCAGCCGGATGCTGCGGTAGCGGGGGATCGCGGTGACGGGGACGGTCTCGATGGTCCGGCCGTTGTCGAGCTGGAGAGCGGTAGTATCACCCGAGCGAAACTGGTAGTATCGCTCGGCGTCGGGGCCGAGGGGACTTTGGACGGCGGTGGCGGCGGCTTCGGGGCCCACGAACGGCGCGAGGCCGAGGGTGAAGGGGTCGGCAAGCGGGTCGACGGGCAGGTGGTCGGCGCGCAGGCCCTGGAAGTAGCGGGGTCTGCCGGGGCCGATGCCGGGGTGGCGGAAGTGTTCCTCGAGGAGGTCGACGACGGCGGGCGCGGTGCGCGACCAACGGGCGCCGAGCACTCGTTCGCCGCGCATCCAGGGTCGGTCGCGGCGGCTGGTCGGCGCGTCGAAGGAGAGGCGTTCGCGGACCGTGCCGGTGTGGGCGCCGATCGCTCGCCGGGTGGCGTCGAGGGCGGTGCGGGCGGCGGGAACGAGGCGGCGGGCGGTCTGGTCGAGGTAGGCGTCCTGCAT
Source organism: Gemmatimonadota bacterium (assembly GCA_028873845.1). Classification (GTDB taxonomy): domain Bacteria; phylum Gemmatimonadota; class Gemmatimonadetes; order Longimicrobiales; family Gaopeijiaceae; genus Bin94. The sequence continues at coordinate 85,549 of JAPPNO010000010.1, forward strand.
GGGGGTGGGGACGGCGGGGGCGGGGGGTTGCGCAGCGGCGGCCGTGGGTGGGGTAGCGGGGAGGAGGAGGGCGGGGAGGAGGAGGGCGGCGGGCAGGCGGGCGGGCCGAAGGCTGTCGCGGGTGTTCATGGGGTCATCCCGTGGCGGTCGAAGAATTCGTCGGTGCGCGCAGGGAGGATGAGGTTGTCGGCGATGGCCGCGATCTCCTCCGCCTCCTTCCACGCCTGTTCCAATATCCACAATTCGCCTTCGAGCGCACGACGCTCCTGCTCCTCGTGGAGCGACATCTCCAGGGCGAGGCGGGTGGGTTTGCGCATGTTCCACCTTGGCCAGCGTGCGGAAGCTGCTCCAGGCGAGCAGCGGCCAGGTGCCCACCGTCGAGGCCCAGCCGATCACGACGGGCCAGGCAACGTGCAGGGAGATCATCGCACCCGTGCCCACCAAACAAGCCGCTCCGCCGAGCATGGCCATCCGCATCCGACGCCGAAACAGCTCTCCGTAGCGCCAGGCGGCAAATTCGCCCCGCGGCGGCCTTCCGATCCGCACCAGGTCCAGTCCCTCCCGGTGGCGCGCGATGCCGATGTTCTCGGTCGAGGCCCGCGTGCGGGTCTCACGGAAGATTCGCTCACAGTCCTCCACCGCCTCCCAGCGCTCCTCGAGCGGGGTCAGATTCCACCGGTGGCACTTCCCGCACACCACCCAGAGCCGGCCTTTCGCCGCGTCGAAGGCGAGTCTGCGGCCCACGGGGAACGACTCGACCACCGCGTTGGACCCGAGGGGCTTCTTGCAGAACATGCAGGTCTGGTACACGGGCTCTCCGGTGTGGTGCCTGGCACGGCGGCGAAGATGCCGCGATCCGAAGATGCGCCCGGGAGACGGCTCCGGAACAGTCCCGGTTGCCCACTCGTGCCTCCATGCAGGGATTTCCCCCCCAGGGATGCAGGGGATTTCTCCCCCATTTTTCCGGGTTTTCCCCCTGATCTTCCGCCCCCTGAACGGTGTCTAATGAAATGTCGGCGCCGATTGGCGATGCCGACGGGCGAGACACTTCTCAAGAAGGACGCGCAATCCATGAGAACCTCACCATCTCCCACTCCGAGCCCTTGTCCGGGGCTGTCTGAGCCTCCCAGAGAGAAAGGACCCGTTTCGATGCGACACTTCACCTTCATTTCCCCCAGGACGGTCATCTCCGTCGCCTCCCTGCTGACCCTGCTCGCCTGCGACGACCACTTGGCCGACCCGCCCGACTACCGGCCCGTCGTGTCCGACTACGACGACATGGTCGGCCACTACGAGGGGACGGTCCAGGGCCCGGGGAGCTCCCTGAACCAGGCCGGCATCGCGGAACTCGATGTCCGGCAGGCGGGTACCGCCATCTCCGGCGAGATGCTCCTCGACGCGGCGTTCGGGGCGGGCAACGACGTGATCGAGGTATCGTTCACGGCGTCCTACGAGGGAACGGTCGATGCGGTCGGCAGCCCTCATGTCATCCTGTTCCTGGACAACCCCAACTGTGGCGGCACCACGAAGTTCACGGGCGGCTACACGGGCGAGGAGCTGACGCTCACCCTGGCGGGCCGGTACGTCCACAGGGGGGACGACTGCAACCCGATCGCCACGTTGGACCTGGGCATCGCCGTTCACAAGACGACCGAGTAGACTTCGGCGTTGCCCCATCGGGACGGGCCCCGCCGACACTGCGCCGGCGGGGCCGTTCCTTCAGTCTTCGCGCCGCAGGAGCCCGGCCTCGAGCGCGAAGCGGACGATGTCCCGCCGGGTGTGCAGATCCAGCTTCGCCCTGGCGCGGGCGAGGTAGCCCTCGACGGTCTTGGGACTGAGGAGCATTTGCTCGGCCATCTCCCTGGTCGAAAAGCCTCTTGCATACAGTTCGACTGCGGTAAGCTCCTGCGCGGAAAGCACCTCGGGCCCCGGTTGGCTCTTCGATTCGCCCTGCCTCTTCCGGCGCGCGAGCAGGGCCGCCGCGCGGCGCGGCAGGTAGGAGTGGCCGCGCACGATCGCTTCTATGGCCCCCATGAGATCGGTGTCGGCGACGGACTTGTTGAGAAAACCCGCGGCGCCTGCATCGAGGGCGGGAACGAGAAACTCGTCGTCGTCGTGAATCGTGAGCACCAGGATCCTCGCCTCAAGCCCGAGTTCGGTGATGCGGCGGGTCGCCTGGACACCGCCCATGCCAGGCATCGCCAGGTCCATGATGACGATGTCGGGCTCGAGCATGCGCGCCTTGTCCACAGCCTCCTCCCCCGACGATGCCTCGCCCACGACATCGATCCGCCCGGACAATTCGAGCATTGCCTTCAGACCGGCGCGGACCACCTTGTGGTCGTCGACCAACAGCACCCTCACCATTGTTCGCCATCCGGACTCACCATCGGCACGGTGGCCCGAACCGTCGTGCCCCCGCCTGGCGAGGTCCGTACGGTGAGGCTGCCCCCGACCAGTTCCGCTCTCTCACGCATCCCGGCAAGGCCCATGTGGCCATCGTCGGGCGCCGCTCCGGTATCGGACAACTCGAATCCGCATCCCTCGTCCCGGATCTCCGCGATGATCACCCCGTCCGCCGTCTTGAGCGTCACGGCGGCCTCGCTCACACCTGCGTGCGTCGCCACGTTGGTCACGGCCTCCTGCACGATCCGATACACGGCCAGGACGGTGACCGGATCCAATTCGTCGGCCACCCAGTCGAGGTCCACACGGGCGTGGACCTTGACTCCGTGCACCGTCCGGGTATCGCGAAACAGGGTGGCAAGCGCCGAAACGAGCCCCTGCTGTTCGAGTTTCGGGGACCGCAGCCCCCGGATCATCCGCTTCACCCCGTGAATCGCGGTGAGGATCTCGTCGGCGATCACCCCCCATGCCCGCCTTCTCTCCTCCCGGTCCTCCTCGTCCACCAGAAGCTTCCCCCTGATCTTGAACGCCACAAGGAACTGGAGGAACTCGTCGTGCAGCTCGCGGGAAAGGTGTTTTCGCTCCTTTTCGGCCGCCGTCAGCTTCATCCTGGACAGCCATCGCATCCGCTTCCAGCTCGTGATGTCGCGGATCGTGCAGATCACGCGTTCCGACCCGGATGCCAGTTTCCCGGGGCTCAGGCTGATCTCCACCGGGAAGGTCGTGCCGTCCTTGCGCACGGCCTGCAGCTCGAGTCCCTGCCCCATCGGCCGCGGACGCGGGGATTCGCCGTAGCGCCGACGGTGCCCCTCGTGCCGGCTGCGGCTTGCGGCGGGAACCAGACTTTCGACCCCCGAACCCTCCATCTCTTCGCGGCTCCAGCCGAACATCGAAAGGGCCTGTGGGTTGAGATCCCGGATCACGCCCGCGGAATCCACGACGAGCATCGCGTCCGGCGAGGCTTCGAACACGGCCCGGTAGTCCCTGTCGGTGAGCAATAGGGGTTCCCTCCCTCTCGTATCTGGCAGGGCCGGCAGGACATCGCCAGCCTCCGGCGGCGGTGTTCGTCCAGTCATAGGGCGTGCTTGTCAGGAGAATGTCAACGGGTGTCGGACCTGTCGCTTCGATGCCTCAGATCAGCCCGGCCCGCCTGAGCCGTTCGAGCAACTCGTCGTTCCGCGCTACCGCACCGGACTCGAGCAGCAGGTTTCGGTCAGCGACCTCGCGAGCATACGAGCGCTTGGACGGTCCCTCGTCGCTGCCTGGCAGGCATCGGGCGAAACGTCTCCGGTCGTCGTGTGACTTCCATCCTTCGGGCACTGGGCGTTGGTCGTGACGGACGGACTCCGGAGGGTTGTCCTGGGCCCCCGTTGCGGCGATGACCACACCCCACAGCAGGTGAATCCAGCGTTTCATGATGCTCCTCCGCGGCTACGGACGGATCCCCACCCCGGGGCGATTGTCCCGGTTGGACCCAAGTATCGCCAACGGATCTGAGCCGGCTGAGAGGGAAAACACGGCAGTTTGTGGGGGGAATTACGCCCACGGCTGCCGGGAAAACCCCTGTACATCGCGCGTCAGCGGCCGATGGTCCGCCTCAAAAGCCGTTGGCGGGTTCCGTCCGGAGACCGGCCGCCGCCCGGCCGGGTGGCGGCTTTTCCCCGTTGGTGCGGCGTCCGGAAGCAGAGGGGCGGCCCACGGGGAACGGAACGCTCTCCTTCTCCTTCACATGAACCGGAACGTCGCTGGAGTCGCTGCCCGAGGTCATCCCCTGGACATTCGCCGACACTTCGGCCTCGAACTCGAAGAAAGTGGTGCGACCCTCGGGATCCGTGGCGTAGACGAGGATGTCCGCATTTGCCCTTGTGATGACCAGAGTATCGCCGGTCAGGTATCCGGTAAACGGGCCATAACCCCTGATCACGTAGGTAAGCGAGTCACCCTCCGGGTCCTCGATGTGCTCGGACAGGGGAAGAACGATCGAGTCGGGCAGGGCCACCTCGTACGGATCGGGTATTTCCTTCTTCAGTCGCGGCGGCTTGTTGTTGTTGACCGTAAGGACGAACGAATAGTCGGTGGACAGCCCGCCCTCGTCCGTCGCGGTCGCCGTTATGGTTGCTTCGCCGAGTGCGACCGCCTTCACCAGTGCGTTCCTGTAGATAATGTTGTGCTCTACCTCCGCCGTTGCCACAGTGGGGTCCGACGATGACATCGTGAACGTCATGTGGTCACCGACATCGTTGTCCTCAAAGAGGGCGGCGTCCTGGAAGAGCGCATACGCATGCAGGAAGAAGATGTGTTCTTCTCCGGGGGTTCGAGCGATGTCGCCCACCGCGTACGTGTTGTATATCCGGGGAGCGTTGTTGCCGACCGTGTGCACCACCGACGTACTGGCCGAGAGGCCGTCGGGGTCGGTGACGGTGATCGTGATGGTCGCGTCTCCCTCCGACTTTCCCGTGAGCAGGATGGTTGCGCCCTCCAGCTTCTCGGCCGTCATGACTGTGGAATTCGAGGACTCCACCGTCGTTGTGAGGTCGCTGTAGTCATGGTCGGGATCCCAGAAGTACCATGAGGAACTAATCTCCCACTCGGCATCCACCAGGAACGTCTGGCTGCTGGGAGTACGAGTGTTGCGCGGCGGTTTGCCGCTGCCGCCCGCGGGGGTCACGGTGACCTGGAATGATGCGGTGGCCGTGAGTCCATCCGGGTCCGCGGCGGTCACGGACACGGTGGCACTACCCGTGGCCACCCCGCGCAGCTCGATTTCGCTGCCCGAGACCGTGGCCGTAACGACTTCGGCGTCGGAACTCTCGGCGGCGTACGAAAGCTCATCTTCGTCCGGGTCGCTGAAGTGTGCGGAGGCGTCCAGTGTCCGCGTGGCGTCCTGTTTCAGGCTTTGGGCGTCGATCGCGCCTGCTACAGGTGCGCGGTTGGTGGGTTCCTCGACGACCGTTACATCGAAATCCAAGGCGGCTTCGAGACCTGACGGGTCCTCGGCGGTCAGGGTCACGGTCGCGGTTCCGGCACCTGTAGCCTGAAGCGTGATCTCGGACCCGGACACGGTGGCGGTCACTACGGCGTCATCGGAACTCTCGGCCGAGTAGGCGAGCGCGTCGGCGTCCGGATCGACGAAGTAGGTGGACGCATCAAGCGTGGTGGAGCCGTTCTCCTGGAGGTTCTGCGCGGAGACGGTGCCGACCGTGGCGGGCGCACGGTTTTCGCTGGCGGCTTCTCCGATGGTGACCCCGAAGGCCTGCTCGGTCTGCAGCCCCTCGGGATCCTCCGCCGTGACCGTGATCGTCGCGGTGCCCTGCGATACGACCTCCAGTTCGATTTCGTCTCCGGATGTTGCGGCCTTGACCACCTCCGTGTCGGAGCTCTCGGCCGCGAACGACAGGTCGTCGTCGTCGGGGTCGGCGAAGTAGGACGAGGCGTTCAACATCCGCTTGTCGCCCTCCGCCATGTCCTGTTCGAGAATGGTGCCGGTCGGGACTGGTGGGCGGTTCGGCCCGCCGGTCGCCGAGACCGTCACGGCGAAGTTCAACGACGCGCTGAGGCCGTCCGGGTCCCTGGCGATGATCTTCACAGTCGCGGCGCCGCTGGCGACCGCACGCAACTCGACCTGGCCGCCACTTGCGGTTGCGGTGACCGTCCCGGTGCTGGAACTCTCGGCCGAGAACCGCAGGTTGTCGCCGTCGGGGTCGGAGAAGCGGGAGGAAATGTCGAGGGTCCGCGATTCGCCCTTCTTGAGGGTCTGCGCCGCGAGCGATCCCGTCGCGAAGGGCGGCTGGTTCCCGCCTCCGGACCCGTCGACCCGCACGGCGAACTGCACGGTTGCGGTCAGCCCTTCCGGATCCTCCGCACTGATCGTCACGGTGGCGGTTCCATCCTTCATCCCCCGCACCATCACCCCGTTGCTGGCCACCCAGGCCCGTGCCACCTGCGGATCGGAGCTCGATGCGTTGAGGGCCAGCTCATCGCCGTCCGGATCGGTGAAGAGGGGCGAGGGATCCGCCCTCCTGATCCCTCCCTCCCTGACCCGCATGTCCGGAACGGACCCCACTGCCTCCGGTGTCCGGTTGGGCACGGTCACGAGGAATTCCTGCGTGGCCGTCATGCCTTCCGTGTCGGTAGCCGTGACGGTCACCCCCACCTCCCCCTTCCCCAGTGCGGTCACCTCCAGGCTGGCGCCCGTCACCGAAAGGTTGATGGACGACCCTTCGGGTGTGGCGGTCGCGGTGTAGACGAGCGCATCGCCGTCGGGGTCCTCGAAGTGGCTGGAGAGGTCTATCCTGGCGGTCAAATCGACCTCGACGGTCTGCGCCGCGATCGAGCCCACCGGGTGCGGAGGCCGGTTCGCCACCGAGACCGCGAAGGTCTGGGTGGCCGTGAGACCTTCCGTGTCCGTGGCCGTGACCGTGATGGCCGCGCTGCCCTTGGCGAGGGCTTCGAGCCTCATGGCGGTGCCATCGAGGGACACGGCGATCAGCGTCGCGTCCGAGGAGGAGACGGCATGGACCAGGTCGTCGCCGTCGGGGTCTTCGAAGAAGCCGGACAGGTCAACCGTTGCACTCTCACTCATCTCCAGGGTCCGCGCCTCGATTGCACCGACCGCCCGCGGGGGCCGGTTCGGGACGGTTACGGCAAACATCTGGCTCGCCGTGAGGCCCTCGTTGTCGGTGGCCGTGATCGTTACGGTCGCTTCGCCCTTCGCGACGGCAGTCACCGTCACCGCTCCGGCGTCGACCGAGGTGCCGACAACGGCGGCATCGGATCCGGAGGCCGTGTAGACCAGGTCGTCGCCGTCAGGGTCGCTGAAATGGCCGGACAGTTCGACCGTGGCCGTCTGGTCCACCTCGAGTGTCTGCCCCTTGATCGAACCCGCCGCCAGCGGGGGCCGGTTCGGGACGGAGACGCCGAACGCCTGTGTGGCCGTGAGGCCCTCTGTGTCGGTGGCGGTCACCGTCACCGTCGCCTCGCCCTTGGCCACGGCGGTCACGGTCAGCACCCCGGCGCCGGCATGGACCCCGGCCACCGCACCGTCCGAAGTCATGGCGCTGTAGACCAGGTCGTCGCCGTCGGGATCGCTGAAGTGCCCGGACAGGTCCAGCATGGACGTCTCGTCCACCTCGATCGTCCGTCCCTTGATCGAACCGGTCGCCAGCGGGGGCCGGTTCGGCACCGTCACCACGAACGTCTGCGTGGCCGTGAGACCTTCCGTGTCGGTGGCCATGACCGTCACCGTCGCCTCGCCCCTGGCCGTGGCCGCGACCGTCAGGTCGCCCTCATGAATGGAGACCGTGGCAACCGCGGGTGCCGACGACGCGGCTGCGAGGGTCAGGTCGTCGCCGTCCGGGTCGGTGAAGTAGCCCGTGACATCGGTCGTGGCGGTCGCATCCACCTCGATGATCTGCGGTTCGATCGAACCCACGGCCCCCGGTGCCCGGTTCGGCACCGTGACCACGAAGCTCTGCGTTGCCGTCAGCCCGCCGGGATCGGTCGCAGTCGCCGTCACCGCGGCGGTTCCCTTCCCCAGCGCCTCGAAGGTCACGACCGGGCCCGACATGGACAGCTTCACGATGGCCTCGTCGGATACCGACCCGGCATAGCTCAGCGGTTGGCCGTCGGGCTCCGTGAAGTACGCCGACACGTCCACGCCGGCGGATTCTCCGGCCCGCAGTTCGCGCGAGTCGATCTCGCCGACCGCAACCGGCGCCCGGTTCGGCACCAGCACCCGGAACGTCTGCTGACCCTGAAGCTCCGTCGCATCGGTGGCCGTGATCGAGATCATCCCCGTTCCCGGCGATGCCCCGGCCACCGTCGCCATGGTCCCCGAGATCGAGACGGTCGCGACCCCCGGATCGGAGCTGGACGCCGTATAGCTCAGAACGTCGCCGTTCGGATCCTCGAAACACGCGCTCACCGCGGCCGTCTCCCCGACCACCACTGTCTGTTCGGGGATCGCTCCGCACATCGCCGGAGCCTCAGGGTTTTCGCATCCGGCGGTGAGAGCGAGCGCCATGCCGCACCCGGCACCGACGAGGTGAAACCTCCGTTTGCATCCGTTCCATCCGTTCATTGCAACCTCCTCCGGTACAGCCGCGCCTGCGGGCTCAGTCAACTTCAATCGGCAACAAGGCGAGCTTGCACACAATGAGAATGAAGAACCCGCAGCACGCGGCGCAAGCGTTTGTCGGGTTGACAATCACTGATGGTGGGTACCCGTCTCCCGGGTTGTCCCGTATGACGTACATTTCCATGTTGCCAAACTGCGGAGATGGCCGGAATACTGCCGTCTGCCCGCCCAAACTTCCAAGGATGCGCAGCGGCTGGTCCTATCGACCGCCGGGGGGAGAGACATAGGACTGTAAGAGACGCCCTCAACGGTCATGACAAACTGTTCCCGCAACGGCACAGGTCATTTCTCCTTGTGCGCGAACGTCAGCACCCACGGGCACCAACGTTGTCCCCCCGGACGGGACGCCTTCCAGGACCGCCCGTCCGACTCCCCGGCGGTTCCCGCGGAAGGAGCCCTCCCGCGAGGCGTGTCCAAGTGCCGCACGGGCGTGCCCTGGGAGCGCGGCGTCAGAACGTGATGCGCGCTCCGAAGCGTGCCGCAGGACTAGCGCCGCGCAACCGCAGGTCGACGAGCGGGCTGGCAACGATATCGCCACCCATGGGAATCCTCTCCCACCGCTCAAGAGGCCTGGGCAGCAACTTCCCGATGCCCACGCCGACACCAACTCCGACCGCACCGCCGACAATGGCACCCAAGATGGGGGCGCCGTCGTCGTCACATTCGGAGCCCAATAGGGGGATGCACGAGGGGAGGAAGAACGATCCTGCCACGGCACCAGCGACCCCGCCCAACACGCCCAACACGAGGGCTCTCTTCTCAGTCGACGGGAGTCCGGCGCTTCGTTCGAGCCCGATGATATCGATGCGCCGGAATGATCCGCCGCGGCTCAAAGTGATTTGGTCCTCGTCGATCTCCACGACCTGACCCACTACTATAATGTCCCGAGTGGTGACGCGAACACGTTCGCCCACGTCTTGCGCAAACAGGGCATGAGGGCCTGCTGCCAAGCCGATGAGGATGAAAAGGGACATTGTGGACTTTTCCATGAGTTGTGACTCCTATCTGTGGGTTGCCGAGATCACCGTACAGTGCCGACCTGGGCGGGCTACTTCCGATTCCGATGGCGGCCGACGACCCGCCGCAACCGCGTGTCGTGCTCGCCCACCAGGCGCGCCACGGCCACCATCGGCATCTCCCGCGCCATGGCAACCACCATCTCCTCGAAGGGCCGGGTGAGCCTCTGTCGCCTGTCCGCCCACGGCAGCACCGCCTGCCGGATCCCGCATGTCGGACACTCGACGCGCGGAGACGGCCCACACAGGAAAGCCCGGTGGCCGAGGAAATCGAGGTGGCGCCACTGCTTCGGGATGGTGTCATACGCCTTGCAGCCGCCGGACCCGCAGGAGCCGCAGGTGAAGGTTCCGCCCGCCTCGAAGTTCAGGTGGATGAGCAGCATCCGGGTCTCGTCGTCGAACGATATCCTGTCGACGTACCACGGCCAATCGAGGCCCAGGGCAGCCTCGAAGACTTCGCTGTGGTCTTCCATCGTGACACGAATCGGGGTGGATGGGGCGGGATCGTGTCGGATCACGTCAAGCCTCCATATCCGCTACCGCCGCCACGCCGGCCCGTCGGGGACACCATGGCTCAGCAGCAGTTCCAGGCCCTGAAGTGAACCCAATTGGTGGCCTGCGTACGCCCGAACGGTCGCAATGCCGCGGAGGATGGCGCGAACCTGACCGCTTCGCCTGTCGATGAGGATCGCCGCCGAAGCCCGACTCCCGCGATCCAGGGTCACGGTACCGGCAGGACCGGCCAGTGTGATGCGGGTCAGCGTCGCGGCCCACCCCGGCTCCACGGGCAGGGCGAAGGTGAATGCTCCGGCGCCGTCACCGTCGGTGATCTCCGGCATCTCGAAGTCGAGAGAGAAGAGCTGGTCCCCGTCCGACGTTGCTCCAGTCAGGCGGTAGTCGCCGCCGGCGTGCGGCAGGAGTGGCCGGGCCTCGGCTACAAATGCCGGCTCCAGGATCGGCCTGCCGTCGACATCGGTTCCCCCCCACAGCAGGAGCGACCTGGTCGAAGGGGTGACTGCCCCCGCAGCAGCTTGATCTTCCAGGCGGTATCGCAACGCCTCGGAAAAGAAGTAGTCGCTGATCCAGCGGGGGCGGCAGTAGGACATCACGTCGGGGGTCTCCACGTCCACCAGGCGCCCCCCATCGGTGAAATCGTATCCCCAGGCTCCGATATTACCGCCGCGGTGCGGATAGTCCGGGTCGACTGTGCTGGACCAGACACCACCACAGGGCGCGTGCCGGAGACTCATGTTGTGGCCGAGTTCGTGAGCCATCACGGACGAGTTGGGTGTCGAAAAACTGACTCTGCCCGGACGGCGCGCGACTCCCACGATTCTGTTGGCGAGGGCCCCCGACATCATTCCCATGTAGTGCACCGGGCCCGTGACCTTGGATCCGCGCTCCAGGATTCTGATCATCTCGGTCTCGCGATACAGGTCGAGGGCATTGTTGTGCGAGCTCAGGACAGGTTCGTGGGCGGTGACGTCGAGGTCCGCCACGGGCAGCAGCGTGCGAGTGTCCCGGAGCAACTCGTGGTCGGTCGGATCCTGTGCCATGGCTTTCACCAGGTCCACAATCGCCGAGTCCGGTTTCTCGCTCCACAGGAACGGGACGAGAGTGAGTTCCAGCGGGGGGACTGCCGCCACTTCCGGAGTCAGCTGCCCCGTTTCCGGGATCCGCTTACGGACTCCGAGAGACGGATCCAGCGAGTCCTCCGGATCCACCTCGATCACCAACCCCAAGCCGGGCTGAACAACCCATCCCGGGATATGTGCATTGGCCGACTTCGACATCCTGGACTCGTCGACCGCGGTTGGAATCGGGTGGGGCTGGCTCGGGATGTCCGCCGTGTACACTTCGCGGCCCTCGATTAGGAAGGTCGCCCGCATCGCCGGGATGTGTGCGTCCGTGGTGCGTGTCGCCGTTACGAAAACGCGCAGCAGAGCCTCTTCGCCCGCGATCAGTGTCACGGGGAAGTCCGCCGACTGTACCGCTTGCGTCAGGTACGCCGCTTCGCTGGCACAGCGGGCGATCCGACGGTTTCGCATCCCTTTCAGCCAGTCGAGGAATTCGTCACCGGGTGGAGCGCAGAGGCCCGTCGTTCCGGCACGCAACGCATCGAGTCGCTGCAGATTGGTCCAGTGGCGGGGCAGTGGACCGAAGAGTCCGGCGTTGCGCGCGAGGTACAGTTCTTCCAAACCGGCGAGACTGCCGAGTTCTCCGGGCACGCGGCCGGTCAGACCGTTGTCTTCCAGCGACAGCAACCTGAGTTCGGCCAGGTTGCCCATCTCGGACGGGATGGGTCCGGCCAGGTTGTTGTCCCGGAGCACCAGTCGCTCGAGGCCGGTGATCTCGCCGAGTTCCGGGGGAAGGCGGCCGGTCAGCCTGTTTTCGCCGAGGTGGAGGTGCTTCAAGTCGGCGAGGCGCCCCAGGCGGGGGGGAATTGAACCTGTCAGTCCGTTGGAGCCGAGGCTGAGCGTCTGAAGCTTCGCAAGGTTGCCGAGATGCGGCGGAATCGTCCGATCCGATAATTCTGTAACTGACATGACCACAACATAAT
>JAPPNO010000035.1 GCA_028873845.1 Gemmatimonadota bacterium
GGGGGAATAGCAGCGCTATTCGCCCGAGGAGCAACGCAGAGCGAAGCGGTCCAGCCCGGATGCATCGCCGCTCGAATGCCGGGGGGTTTTGTTCGCGGGCTGCCAACTGCTTCAACATCGCCCGGAAGGTCCCCGGCTTGAGTTCGCGCTGCTTGACGACGGTCCGTTGGCTGCCTAAGTAGAGCATCCCATGGCTTCCCTTTCCACGACGGGGGTCAAAACGCACGTTGACACCCGCTTTCCTTGCGTAGCGCCTGGCTCTCCTCACGAACTCCGCCCCGTTCACCCCTCCAATATCGTACTCAAAGGTACGAATGTCCACAGGGCGACCAATCCTCTTCCCCATGACCATCCCCACCCCACCCGGCCGCCTCCCCGAAAACGTCGCCCATTTCGTGCGTCTCCTGCGCGCCGCCGGGCTGCCCGTCGGACCGGGCCACACGATCACGGCGGTGCGGGCGCTGGGATCCATCGACGTCACGGCGAAGCGCCAGTTCTACTGGGCCCTTCACGGCACGCTCGTCGCCCGGCGCGAGCACCGGCACATCTTCGAGAGCGCCTTCCGGCTCTTCTGGCGTGATCCGTTCGGGGCGGACGAGGCACTGGCCACCCTCTTGTCGCGCTCGCAGATCCCACACGAGCAGCCGCGCTCACGGGCCCCGGCCCGGCTGTCGCCCGAGAGCGAAACGGCGGCCCGGCCCGGGGTGGAACCATCCCGCGAAACCGTCCAGGAGATCCCCGTGCGCATGGCGTTCTCGCCCACCGAGGTATTGCGTAGCAAGGACTTCGAAGAGATGACCGCCCACGAGGTGCTGCAGGCGAAGGAGGCGATCCGGTCGCTGCGCCTCGATCTGCGCCCGGTGCCGGCCCGCCGCCACGAGCCCCATCCGAGGGGGCGCTTCATCGACATGCGGCGGACGCTCAGGACGAGCGTTCGCACGGGCGGATGTCCGCTGCCGCTGCAGCGCAAGTCGCCGAAGACGCGTCGGCCCACCATCGTCGCGCTCTGCGACATCTCGGGTTCGATGGAGGCGTACTCGCGCATCCTGCTCCACTTCTTCCATGCACTCACCAACGCCGCCGACCGGGTTCACACCTTCGTATTCGGGACCCGGCTGACGAACATCACCCGCCTCCTGCGGGACCGGGACGTGGACCGTGCGCTCGACCGCGTCGGCACCACGGTGCAGGACTGGTACGGCGGCACCCGGATCGGCGCGGCGCTGAATGCCTTCAACCTGCAATGGTCGCGGCGCTTGCTCGCCCAGGGGGCGGTCGTGCTGCTGGTGACGGACGGGCTGGACCGGGAGGGGGGCGAGGGGATCCGGATGCAGGCGCGCAGGTTGAGGAAGTCGTGCCGCAGGCTGATCTGGCTGAATCCGCTGCTGCGGTACCGGGCGTTCGCGCCGAAGGCGGCGGGGATCCGGGCGTTGTTGCCGGAGGTGGACGAGCATCGGGCGGTGCACAATCTGGAGAGTCTGGAGCAGTTGGCAGGGGTGTTGAGCGAACAGGGGCGCTGAGCGGACGTCTCGCTGTCAATGCCTTCATGAAATATGATTGATGTCATTGTAGGGCATTCCCTCTGACCCGGACCCATCCGTGGCCCAACTCACCGTCCGCAAGCTCTCCCGGCAGATCGTCGACAGTCTCAAGCAGCGCGCGGCCGCCAACGGCAGGTCCGCCGAGGCCGAACACCGCGCGATCCTGCGGCAGGCCCTGCTCCGCGATGACGGCAGCTTCGCAGACCGCGCGCGGGCCATGCGCCAACGCCTCTCGTCCTCTATCGATAGCACCGACACGATCCGGGCCGACCGCTACCGGAACGGCCAATGAAGGGCTACGTCGTCGACGCGAGCGTGAGGGCCGCTCTCAATGCGCCAGCTGGCCTCCTCGGCCGCCCGCCTGGCTGTCGACCTCGGACACCCGGTGTACGACTGCTTCTACCTCGCGCTGGCCATTCACGAGGACTACCCGGTCGTGACCGCGGACACCCGGTTCCATGAAAAGGTGAGTCGCCATCCCTACCTGGGGGACCGGGTGGTTCATGTGGGGGACCTGGGCTCAGCGTAACGAGGGAGTCGTAGCGGTCAACTCTGGCCCACCGCCCCACCGTCGTCTATGATGCGTGATGACATGCCGGTTGCCAGCCGGCGAAAGGCGGCAGGACGGGCGGCATTCCCGCGCGGAAGGAGAAGAGCAGCATGAACACCAGGTTTACTCGCCGACACTTCATGGGAAGCGCCGCCGCGGCCTTTGGCGCGCTCGGTCTGCGCCCGCAATCAGCCCTCGGCGTCGCGCTTCGCCCACCCCCACCCGGCCTCGCCCCGCTCACCCTCTACGACGACCTCGCCAAGCTGTCCTCCAACGAGAATCCGTACGGTCCGTCCGACAGGATGATGGCGTCGATGAACGCGGCCTGGAAGTACTCGAACCGGTACGGCTATCCCGACGGGGACATCCACGAGAAGATCGCCGAGCACCACGGGGTCGGCACGCGCAACATCATCATGAACGCGGGGTCCGGGGAGACGCTCAAGGTGGCCGGGATCACCTTCCTGGACCACAGGGAGAAGGTGGTGGGCGTCGAGCCGACGTATACGAGCGTGTACCGAGTGGCATCGGGGATCGACGCGGACGTGATCGCGCGGCCGCTGCTCGCCGATCACACGCAGGACATCGACGACCTGATCAAGGTGACCACGCGCAACTACCGCGACGTGGGGCTGGTCTACGTGGTCAATCCCAACAACCCGACGGGTGTGGTGGTCCCCGACGCCGACATCCGGCGGCTCCTGGACGGCATCCCCGAGGACATCCCGGTGCTGATCGACGAGGCGTACCACCACTTCGTGCGGGATCCGGCGTATTCGAGCGCGGTCAAGTACATCAAGGAGGGCCGCAAGGTCATCGTCACGCGCACCTTCTCCAAGATCTACGGGATGGCGGGGCTGCGGTTGGGCTATGGCGTCGCCCCGGCCGAGATGATCAGCGAGATGCGGACCTATGCCACGGGCAGCGTGAACGCGCTGGTCAGGTGGGGGGCGGTCGCGGCGCTCGAGGACCACGAGTCCGAGGCGTGGGTCAGGGACACGACGATCAAGCTGCGCGAGGCCACGGCCAATGAGTTGCGCAAGCAGGGCTTCGAGGTGATCCCGTCGGAGACCAACTTCTTCATGGTGCACACGGGTCGTCCGGCGTCCGAGGTGCGGGCCGAGTTCCGGAAGCGCGATGTGGCGGTGGGGCGCGATTTTCCGCCGATGCTGGACTACCTCCGGGTGTCGATCGGTACCGAGGAGGAGATGAAGAGGTTCATCGTCGCGTGGAACGAGATCTTTCCGGACGGGATGACGACGGGGGGAGCGCGGTAGGCTGAACGGTGGCCCCGGCCTGTTGAGACTCGCGGCGGCGCTGGCCGCCGGCCTTGCGGGGGTCGTGGTCCCGGCCGAGGGGGCCGCGGTCGTGGGGACGGTCGACAGCCGGACGACTGACTGCCCCGAGGGCCTCGAGGTCCTGGTCGAGCGCCCCTATGCCGCCCGGGCCGGCATCGAGGCAGGGTCCGTGATCCGGTTGCGGGCCGCTCCCGACGCCGACGCATGCCAGGCCGTGGTCGCCGGCCTCTTCGAACCCGCCGCGGATCCGTCGAAGATCACGGCGACGCGCCCGCGGCTGCTCTTTCACCTTCCGCACCTCCAGGCCCTCGCGGGCCGCGACGGCGAGGTCGACTACTTCACGGTGCGGCTCCGCGACGGGGTCGACGCGGAGAGCGCGGCGCGGGACCTGGAGCCGCTCCTGGCGGGCACGCAGGTGCTGGCCGTGGACGAGGTCGCCGAGCGGGCGTCGACGACGTTCCGGGTGGTGGGCCGCTTCCAGGCGGCGATCGCGGGCATCACGCTGGTGGCCGGCGGGGTCTTCCTGGCGTGCATCATGGTGCTGAAGGTGCAGGAACGGCGGGCTGCGGTGGCGGCGGCGCGGCTGGGGGGCATCCCGCGCCGCATCCTGATGGGGTGGACCGTCAGCGAGGCCGCGCTCCTGTCGGCGCTGGGGGGCGTGGCCGGGCTGGGTGTGGGCTTCGCCACTTCGGCCATGGTGAACGCGTACTACCAGCGCGTGTACGAAACGACCCTGGTCTTCTCGATCGTGACGGGTGAGATGGTGGCCCAGGGTCTCGTGCTGGCGGTGGTGCTGGGGATGGGGGCGGGGCTGGTGGCGGGTGCCCGGCTCCTCGCGACGGATCCGCTGGATTCGTAGCGCCGTGGCCGTGCTCGCCCGCAACTCGATCCGCGAACTGCGCCATCGGCCGCTGCGGACCGCCCTGACCGTGGCCGGGGTGGCGATCTCGACCGCCATGCTCGCCGACATGCTGATGCTCGGCGGCGGGATCCAGCAGAGCTTCGGGGAGCTGCTCGAATCACGGGGGTACGAACTGCGAGTGGCGCCGAAGGGCACGCTTCCGTTCGATACGGAGGCTACGATTCCGGGGTGGACGGCGCTGCAGGAGAGGATCGAGGGCGTGGGCGGGGTGGAACGGGTCGCGCCGGTGCTGGCGATGTCCGTCAGTGTCGAGGTGGAGGCGGACGGGCCGGAAGGGTCGCGCGGTGCACGGCGGACGCTGGCGGTGGGGCTCGATCCGGAGAACCGCGGCCTGTACGTGCTGGTCCGGGGGGATGGGCCGGGGGCGGGGGAGGTGCTGGTGGACTCCAGGCTGGGCGAGGCAATGGGCGTGGGCCCGGACGACCGTCTGCGGGTGGCCACCGCGAGCGGATTCGACGCGTGGGGACGGACCGCCTCGGTTCGCGTGTCGGGGACGGGGGATTTCGTCTTCGCAACGGTGCGGGACATGCCGGTGGCCTTGCCCCTGGATGACTTGCAGGCGCTTTCGGGACTGGACGACCAGGTCTCGTTCGCGATGATCCGGGTGGGCGACGGGTACGACGCGGAGGCGGTGCGGGCGGGGATCGCGGCGGTGGCCGGCCGGGTCGAGGTCGTCACGCTTGCCGGAATCTCGGACAGGCTGGACGAACGGCTGTCGTACTTCCGGCAGGTCGCGGTGATCCTGGGGAGCGTGAGCCTGTTCGTGGCCGCCCTCCTGATCGGGACCATCACGGCGGTATCGGTCAGCGAGAGGCTCGGCATCATCGCGGCGGTCAGGGCGATCGGGGTGGGGCGGCGGCGCATCGTCGCGGACCTCACGCTGGAGAGTGTCGTCCTGTGTCTGGTGGGGGGCGGGATCGGGATCGGACTCGCGGTGGTGGTGGCCGGGTACCTCGAGTCGATCCTGTCCGGGCTGCCGGGGCTGCCGGCGGCGGTGAGGTTCTTCGTGCTCCGCCCGGGCAGCCTGATGACCGCGTACGGGTTGGTGATCCTGTCCGGGGCGGTCGCCGGGCTGGTGCCTTCGCTGCGCGCGACCCGGCTGGAGGTGACCTCGCTGCTGCATCGGGAGGAGCCGTGAGGGGCGCAGGCAACCCCATCGTCGTGGCGCGGAGGGTCACCCGCGACTACTGGAAGGGGCGGGCCCGAGTCCGGGCCCTGCGCGGGGCCGACCTGACGGTCGAAAAGGGCGACTTCCTCGCCGTGACCGGGCCGAGCGGCTCGGGCAAGTCGACCCTGCTGCACCTTCTCGGCGGCGTCGATGTGGCCACTTCGGGCGGGGTGCATTTCCTGGGCCGCGATCTCGCCCGCCTGACGGTCGAGGAGCGTGCCGCACTCCGGTTGCGCGAGGTGGGACTGGTCTTCCAGCGGTTCCACCTGCTTCCCATGCTGACCGCGATCGAGAACGTCGAGCTCCCTCTCGCGGCCGCACGGGTGGGGCGCCGGGAGCGGCGCGCACGAGCCGCCGCGGTGCTTGAGCGCGTCGGACTTGCGGACCGGCTGCGCCACCGCCCCAGCGAGCTCTCCGGCGGCCAGTGTCAGCGAGTCGCCATCGCGCGCGCCCTGGCGAACGACCCCGCACTCGTCCTGGCCGATGAACCCACCGGCGAGCTCGACCGGGCCACCTCGCGGCGCGTCCTCGCGCTCTTCCAGGAGCTCAACGCCGACGGGACCACGCTGGTCGTGGCCACGCACGACCTGGATCTCGCCGCGGGCGCCCACCGCCGCATCGAGGTCGTCGACGGGACAACGCGACCGTGATCGCACGCCTGGTGTGGGCGTCGTTCCTTCAGCGTCCCGGGCGCAGCCTGTTGCTGCTGGCCGGCTACGCGCTCGGCGTGGGCGTCACGATCGTCCTGCTATCCGTCGGCGGCGCCCTCGTGGAGCAGGCCCGCGACAAGGAGCTGGTGGGAGGCGGCGACCTGATCGTCCTCCCCACCGGGATCGATCTCGAAACGCTCAAGACCGGCGGGGTCGGCTCGATGTTCTTCTCGATCGAACAGGCGTCTCTGCTCTACCGCCAGGTACTCGCGGGCGGCCGGTTCGAGGACCGGGTCGCGGCCGCCGCCCCCTGGATCGACGACGAGCTCCTCTACCTGGAGGCCGACTCCGGCCTGGTCCCGATCTCGGCGGGCGCCACGATTCCGGGTCTCGCCGAGAGCCTCGATGTGGCCCCGACCCTGGTCGCGGGCACCTGGCAGGACCTCGAAGCCGACCGCCGCTGGCGCGATCCCACCGACGCCGAGCTGTACCGCTCCCTCGACGCTCTGCACATGCCAGCCGGCAGCGCCGCCCGCGACTCCACCTGGGCCGAGTGGCACTACTTCAACGTACTTCTGCCGGACTCGGGCTGGCTCTACCTGACATACATGATCGCGGGCCAGGTGCCCGACGGCCGCTGGGGGGGCCGCATGTTGGCAACTCGGGTGCGTCCCGGGTCGGTCGACCGAGTGTATGACGGCCGGGTTCCTGCCGAAGGGGTCACCTTTGTGGAAGGTCTGCCCGACCTGGTGATCGGAGGATCGAGCGTCACGATCGAGGACGACGGCAGCTACACGCTGTTCGCACGCATTCCGTCGGAGACCGGGGGCGCCCCGCTCACCGTGGATCTCACCGTCGCGGCCCATTCGCGGCGGTATCTGCCACCGGTCGAAATCGGCGGAGAAGGCATCGTCTCGGGCTATGCGGTCCCGCTGCTCGACGCGCGCGCCAGCGGCAGAGTGTGCGAAGGGTCGCGCTGCCGGCGGATCGAGGCGGCGCAAAGCTATCACGATCACAACTGGGGCACGTGGGGCGGGGTCACCTGGGACTGGGGGCAGGCACAGGCGGGCGGCTATTCGGTCCTGTACGGCGGCGTAAGCGATGGGGAGCGGGAACGCGGCGCCACCGGGCCACGCATTCTCTACCTTGCCGATGCGGACGGTTTCGCGGGGATCTTCTCGATTCGCCGGCTGACGACCTGGCGGGCGGACGGGAGCGGGCGGACCGCGCCCGATTCGATCTCGATTCTCGCGACGAGTGGTGTCGATTCGGTGGCGTTGAGCATCGACGTGAGTCACACCCGGGCCACACCCGTTCCGGTTTGGGTGGACAGCCCGGCCGCGCTCTTCTTCCAGATGCGGGGGTCGGCTTCGCTGTCAGGACGCCTGCGGGGCACGGCGATCCACGGAGAAGGCGACGGGTTTTTCGAGACCTGGACACGGCCCTTCCGCTGAGGACCGGCACCGGTTTGGGGAAGTGGGGCTCGGGACGGGCGTCACCCATCGGAAGGCTCCGGCGCGCGGGCAAGCAACGTCACGACGGCGCGCCCCGCTCCTTCCGGTACGCCCGCGCGGGCGGCACCCGCAGATCCCACACCAACCCCACCTTCTCCAGTCCCTTCAGCACATAGTGCGTGACGTCCACTTCCCACCAGTAGAACCCCTGCCGCTCCGAAGACGGATAGCGGTGATGGTTGTTGTGCCACCCTTCGCCCAGCGTCAGGAGCGCCACCCACCAGTTGTTGCGCGAATGATCCTTCGTGGCGTAGCGCCGCCGTCCCCACATGTGCGTCACCGAGTTGACCAGGAAGGTCACGTGGTACAGCAGCACGGTGCTGACGAAGAGGCCCCATCCAAGCATCTGCCAGCGCGTGGTGCCGAGGCCGGGAAACGCCGCCTCGAAGCACCAGCCGACCCCGAAGAGAACGACCCCGACGCTGAGCGGGGCCAGCATGTGCAGCCGGTCGAGCAGGCGCAGTTCCGGGAAGCGCCGCAGATCCCGGACCAGCGAAGTGTCGTAGCCGTCGTACCGCCGCGACATGATCCAGCCGGCGTGCGCCCACCAGAATCCCTTGAGCCCCGGCGGATGGATGTCGTCCTCGGTATCGGCGTGGCGGTGGTGAAGCCGGTGGTGCGATACCCACCAGAGCGGCCCGTTCTGTCCCGCGCTTGCGCCGAGCCACGCCAACGCGAACTGGAACGGCCGGCTCGTCCGGAACGACCGGTGCGCGAAGTAGCGGTGATAGCCGGCGGTGATGCCGAAGAGGCGCACCCAGAAGGTGACCAGAAGCGCGATCAGCGCGGCCACGCTCACTCCGGTGAAAAGGGTGCCCAGCGCCAGGATGTGCATGCCCACGAACGCATAACTGCGCAGGAAGTCGATCCGGTCGGCCGGGGTGAGCGAATCGGGATCGACGTGTTGGCGGGCCGCGGTCTCGATCATCGGGTCTGCTTTCTGAATCGGTGGTGTGACACCCCCCACTCCCGGCCGCCCCGGTACGCGAAGGTCTCGGCGACCGCCAGGAAGAACAGTCGCCAGCGCTGCACCCAGCGGGCCGCGTCCGCGGGACCATAGGTGTCTGCGAAGATGGGCACCACCCTCTCGCGCTCCCGGTCCAGGTTGGCCAGCCAGGCTTCCGAGGTGCGGGCGTAGTGGGTTCCGGGAACGAACCAGTTGCCCTCAGGCTCGAGGTCACCGCGGAACTCCGGCACCAGGGTGGGGCTCGGCATGAGGCCGCCGGTGAAGAACTCCCGCGCCATCCAGTCCCCCGGGCCTTCCCGGGAGAAGCGGTAGGCGCCCGCGTGGTGGCAGAAGACGTGGACGAAGAGGCGGGCCCGGGGCCGCATCCAGTTCGTGATCCTTTTCACAAGGAGTTCATAGTTGTTCATGTGTTCGAACATCTCGACCGAAACGACGCGGTCGAACTGTTCGCTCGCGAAATGAAGGCCGGAGACATCCGCGGTGATGACCGTGACGTTGTCCAGTCCCCGCCGACGGGCCCGCGCCTCTATATGGCGGCGCTGCGAGGCCGAGTGGGAAAGCGCGACGATGCGGCTGCCGGGGTAGCGCTCGGCGGCGAAGAGGGTGAGCGCGCCCCAGCCGCAGCCGAGGTCGAGGACGTCCTGGCCATCGGCGAGGCCGGCCCGGGAGCAGGTGGCCTCGAGCATTGCGAGTTCGGCGTCGGCCAACGCGAGGTCGCGGGCGTCATCCGGCCACAGGCAGCAGGAGTACTTCTGCCAGGGGCCCAGCACCAGCTCGAAGAACTCCGCCGGGACCTCGTAGTGTTGCTCGTTCGCTTCGCGCGCTGCCGGTGCGATGGGGCCGGTGCGCAGGGTGGCCACGTCGAGGGGCGGTTCGGTGGCCAGGAAGCGCAGCCGCCCTCGCAGCAGGGCGCGGATCCCGGCCCGCGCGGCGAAGTCGGGGACCTTGCCCGACTCGGCGGCCGCGAAGGCGCCCCGCATGGCCGCGCCGCCAATGCTCATCGGTCGCGCCGGGGGAACCAGGGGATGAAGGCACTCGTGGTCCGTTGGTAGCGCCGATACTCCTCGCCGCGCCGCTCGACCGACCGGCGCTCGATGGGCGGAATGCCGGTCACGAACCGGATCGACAGCAGGAGCAGAACCGGCGCGAAGAGAATGGCCCACAGAGGGGCGTGGCCATGGGCGACCGGGACGTAAGCGAGCCAGTGCAGCCACTCGAAGAAGTAGTTGGGGTGCCGCGAGTACCGCCACAGGCCCGCCTGGCACACGCGTCCCTCGTTGCCGGGCGTCGTCCGGAAGCGCTCCAACTGACGGTCCGCCACCGACTCCCCCACCAGCGAAACGAGCCAGATCGCCACCCCAGCCAGGTCCGCCACGCCGAGCGACGGATCCGGCGACCGCATGGCGAGCAGAAAATGAACCGAGAGCACGATGACCAGCGCGGCCTGGGCCTGGAAGAACACGAAGAACTTCACCGGCGCACCTCGCCCCCACTTCACCCTCAGGTCCCGGTAGCGGCCATCCTCGCCCGGCGACCTGACCCGCCCGAACAGGTACGCGGCCAGGCGCAGCGACCACAGTCCCGCCATCGCCGCCACCATCCACCGCCGCCACCCCACCCCCAGCGGCACGGCCGCCGCGTACCACACCGCCGCCCCACCCAGCCCCACCGTCCACGCCAGGTCCACCACATCGGCCTCGCGGGTGCTCAGTTGCCGGTACCACAGCAGCGCCATGACCGGAACGATCACGGCGGCCACCATCCCGATTGCCATTTGAGCGCTCATGTCATCCTCTCCGTTCCAGCACGAGCTGCCAGTCGGCCACGTAGCGGGTTCGGAACGCCGCCTCGCAGTACGCGAAGTAGAACTCCCAGCGCCGCAGGAACGCTTCGTCGAACCCCAGGTCGAAGAGGGCGTTCCGCTGTTCCAGCAGCCGCCGCCTCCACGCGGCCAGCGTGAGTGCGTAGTGGGCCGCCAGATCCTCACGGCCGCGTATCCGGAGGGTCGTCGGGCGCAGCGCCCGGGTCAGCGCTCCCAGCGAAGGAAGGTGCGCGCCCGGAAAGATGAAGCGCTGGATGTAATCGGGACGGAGCCGGTAGCGGAGGTAGCGGTTGTCCGGGATCGTGATCACCTGGATCACGGCCCGCCCGCCGGGCGCGAGCACTTCGTCGCACTTGCGGAAGTATGCCGGCAGAAACCGGTGCCCCACCGCTTCGAGCATCTCGATCGACACGACGGAATCGTACACGCCGGTGATCTCACGATAGTCCGCCAGTTCGATCGAGACCCTGTCGTCGAGTCCTGCACGGGCCATGCGGTCCCGCGCGTACGCCGCCTGTTCGCGCGAGATCGTCACTCCCGTCACCCGGCACCCGAACTCCGACGCCGCCACTTCGGCGAACCCGCCCCAGCCACAGCCGATCTCCAGGACGTGCGAACCGGGACGAAGGCCGGCTTTCGTCGCCAGGAGCCGGTATTTCGCCAACTGGGCGCGCTCCAGCGCCTGCATGTCCACCTCTGGGTCCGCCGCCAATCTCTCCTCTTCAAAGTACGCAGACGAGTACGTCATCGACGGATCGAGAATGAGGGAGAAAAAATCATTGCCCAAATCGTAGTGATCATGGATGTTCCGCCGCGCCCCCGACACCGTGTTCGAACGGACCTTGTGCGCCATCCACGCCGAGGCGGCCGCCGGCCACAGAAGGGGAACGAGCGGTCTGAGAAAGCGGCGGTTGAGAATCCCCAGGCGCACCGCGTCCATCGCCGAATCCGCCGACCACTCCCCCCGGATGTAGGCCTCCCCCGCCCCGACCTCCCCGTCCGCGAGCATTCGCCGGAAGAAACGGGCGTCGTGAACGGTGATTGCGGTCTCGGGCCCGGGTTGGACCCCGCCGAACCTGTACGCGCTCCCCTCAGGGGTACGGACACGCAGGCAGCCCCGCTTTAGGCGGCCCAGGGAACCGAGAACGACCGCGCGGCAAAGCCTGTCCATCATTGCGGGAGCCGGATGGTTCGCCGGCCGCGTGCCGGTGGGATCATGTCCACGGGCCGCCTGGCCCAACGCCCGATCCGGCCGGCCACTCATCGTCCCCCCCTCCGGCCGGGCTGCCAACCCCCCAGCCCATTGTCCGGCGCCTCGGGTTTGCGAAAGAACGGTACGCGCTTCGCCCACAGCTTTGCGGCCTGCCAGTGGATAAGGAAGATCGTCCGTGCCGTCAGGTGCGGGTAGCGGAGCATCGCGCGCGCCAGGGTCGCGGCCGTGAGGGGACGGCGCGCCAGGTTCAGCGTCGCATCGAAGTACTTCTCGTCCCCCTCGAACTCGTCGATGTGGATGGTGAGACGGTCGCCGGGCGGGGTCACGATCCATTCGTAGCGGACCCCGTCGATCCGCATGAACGGCGAAACGTGGAACCGCTTGGCCACCCGCGAACGGACTGCCTGCCCCCCCATCGGCTCGCTCCCGTCGAGCAGGTAGCAGTAGGCCTCGCCGAAGGTGTTGAAGACTTCTGCGACCGTGAAGCGGAGCCCGCCCGCGGCGTCCAGGCAGAAAAAGTACGACACCGGGTTGAAGACGTAGCCGAGGACGCGCGGATTCGTGAGCAGCATGACCCTGGAGTCCCCCAGTTCGCGGCCCTGCGCGTGCAGCCAGCGAGCCAGCTTGTCGCGCACCGGTTCGCCCGTGCCCCCCATGTGATCCCGGTCGTGAAACGAGATGAGTCCGGCCCGGTTGTAGCCGAAGAACGCGATCTCGCGATCGAGCGCCGCGAGTTCGGCGAGGTCCAGCAGGAGCTGGTAGACACCGTACCGGAATGTGTTCTCGCGCGGGGCCCGGCGGCGGTGCCGGACCGTGCCCAGGTAGAGACCGGAGCGAAGCGGGGCACTCATTCGAGGGTCCCGCCGAGCTGTTCGGCGGCCTCGACGGCCGACCGGAACCCGTCCTCGTGAAAGCCGAAGCCGAGGTACGCGCCGCAGAAGTACGTGCCGCGGTAGCCGTTGAGCGCCGCAATGGCCGGCTGGGTGGCAACCGACGCCACCGTGTAGACTGGATGGGTGTAGGTGGCGCGATCGTGGACGCGGTTGGGGGGCCGGGATGGATTCAGGGTAACGAGCCAGGGGGTTGCAGGGTCGAGGCGCTGGAGACGGTTGAGGTTGTAGGTCATGGTCGTGACCGGGGCGGGATTGCGACAGTCGCCGACATGGTAGTTCCACGAGGCCCGTGCCGCTCGTCGAGAGGGTAGGAACGCGGGGTCGGAGTGTACCCACGTATCGTTCGCCGCGTACTGCCATGCGCCGAGCAGTTCGCGCTCGGCGTCGGAGGGTTCCCGCAGAAGGGCGAGGGCCTCGTCGGCGTGCGTGGCCAGGATGACCCGGTCGAACTCCTGGCTGGTGCCGTCGGCGAAGTGCAGTCTGCATTCGGTATCCCGCCGAACCACCGAACTGACCGGGAAGCCGGTGTGGACACGCCCCTCGAGCCGGTCGAGCATCGCTCCGACATAGGTCATGCTCCCCCCCGGGATCGAACGCCACTGAAGCCTGCCACGCATCTGGAACAGTCTGTGCCTGCGAAAGAAGTCGACGAACATTGCGGCCGGAAAACGCCTGACCGGGGGAATCCCCGTCGACCACAGCGCCGAAGCCAGGGGGTACGCATAGTGACGCCCCAGCACCTCCGAACCGGCTTGTGCGACGAAATCGCGCAGCGTCCGCGCGTCCCTGGTGGCGCCGCCGCGCCGTCCGGCATTGTGAAACCGCTGGATCTGCGCCAGGAATGTCAGAAACCCCGGCCGAACGACGTTGCGGGGATCGGCGAAGACGCCTCCCGCCCCCAGCCCGCTGTACACCACACGGCAACGCCCGCACTCGAACGAGAACGACATGTCGATCGGCCGGGAGCGCACGTCGAGCGCTGCAAAGAGCCGCGTCAGTAGTGGATAGGTGTCTTCATTGTAGACGATGAACCCGGAATCGACCGCAACGGGTCCCCTGGGTCCCGCAACCCGGCGGGTGTGGGTGTGGCCACCGATTCGAGCATCACGTTCGAAGACGTGGACATCGTGCTTCGGGGCGAGCAGCCAGGCTGCTCCGAGACCCGAAATACCGGTTCCCACGACAGCTATCCTCATAATCCAACATGGTCGATATTGCAGTTGATCGCGCCCCACAGACCCAGCGGGCGTTTTCCTTCCCGGTATACACCATGCAACGAGAATCCATCCAGCGGTCGGCCGCCCGCGTCCGCAGCGGCAAGATCACCGCCCGCGACCTGGTGGACCGGGCGATCCGTCGTCACCAGGCCAGCGACCTCGGCGCCTACATCGTCTTCGACGCACAAGGCGCCCGCGCCCAGGCCGCCGCGGTGGACGCGGCCGTGTCGCGCGGCGACGATCCCGGCCCGCTCGCCGGGATCACCGTCTCGGTCAAGGACCTCTACGGCGTCGAGGGACTCCCGATCCGGGCCGGAACGAAGCGGGAACTCCCCCCTCGATGGCAGCGCGAGGGTTTTCTCGTCCGTGCGGTCCGGCAACTGGGCGCGGTCATCGTGGGCAAGACCCACACGGTGGAGCTGGCCTTCGGGGGCGTTGGCCTCAATCCCAACACGGGCACGCCCGTCAACCCGTGGGACGCCGCTGACCACAGGGTGCCCGGAGGATCCTCCTCGGGAGCGGGCGTGAGCCTGTGGGAGGGTTCGGCCATGCTCGCGCTGGGAAGCGACACCGGCGGCTCGGTGCGGATACCCGCCTCGGCGACGGGGGTCGTTGGGCATCGCCACACCACCGGGAGGTGGCCGACGACGGGCGTGGTCCCGCTCAGCACGACCCTGGACACGGTCGGTCTCCTCACGCACACGGTGGACGATTCCCGCTACGCCTTCCGGGCCATCGACCGGCTCGCCCATCCCGCAAACCCGCCTACACGCCACGAAGTTCCGTCCGTCGGCGGCCTCCGCATCGCCACCCCCCGCTCCGGACTCTGGTCCGGCGCGACCCCGGACATCGCCGCCACGGTCCACGGCGCCCTCTCCGAACTGGAACACGCCGGCGCTCGCCTCCTCGAGATCGACGCACCCGAGCTGGACGAAGCCGGCGACCGCTACCTGGACGGCGAACTCGTGCAGCCCGAGCGCTTCGAGTCGCTCGAACGCGACCTGCCCGGCTGGACCGCCATCCTGGACCCCACCGTCGGGAAGCGGCTCGAATCGGCGCGAGACGTGAGCGCGGTCGACTACGTCGCCGTCCTGCGTCTCCGACACCGCCTCTCGGCCTCCCTCCACGCGCGCCTCGACACCCAACGCATCGACCTCATCGCCACCCCCACCCTCCCCGTCACCCCCCCACCCGTCCCCGCGCTCTCGCAACTGGATGTCTACCGCGCCGTCAACCGCGACATGCTTTCCGGCACCGGCCCGGCCAGCATGCTGGACATGTGCGCCGTGAGTCTCCCGGCCGGCCTGGACGGGCACGGCATGCCGGTGGGTCTGCAGCTGATCGGCCGGACCGGTACGGATCACGACCTGCTGGACCGCGCTTCGGCCGCGGAGTCCGTTCTGGGCACCAATGTGGAGCGGCTGGGCGTTCCGCCGCGGGTTGGCCGAGCCCAGGTAGCGACGATGCAGGACTGATCGTCCACCACCAAATTGTTCGCTTCACGGTCAAAGGAGGGGCGGCATGGTGTCGAAGGAAGAACTCACCGGACTCGGAGAGATCGTTGAACGGGCCTTCGTCGATCATTTCGGCGAGCACGCAGTGGAGATCACCCTTGACCCGTGGGTGGACCACTACGGGTACGATATCGTCGATGTCGTTTTCGTATTCGACGAGATGCCCAGCGGATTGCGAGGGCGGAAGTCACGGGAGTTCCGCGGACAGATCGACGACGAAATGGTCGACCTGAACCTCCTCATCGACACCCTCTTTCGGTTCCACCTCTGGGAGGAACTCGAAGAGGCGATGCGGGAGGAGTTGCCGTGAATCCTTTCCACTGGCTGGAAGCCGCCGAACAGCTCGTTCATGAGGAGCGACGTGGTGCTCCGCTTGCCATCCACGTGTTCTTCAAGGAGAGATCCTGGCCCGGATCCCGGGCGGGGCTCCACCGCCTGCACACGAGTACCTCTCGACATACGCCCGCACCCGGTACTTCCGCGCCGTGTTCGCCGAACTCATGTAGCGGACCTTGCCGAAGACGGGCCGCTCCGGACCCCACGCGCGGTCGTGGAGGCCGAGCACCCAGAGGATCCCCGTATAGGAATTCGGGTCCCGTCCGTCCAGCGCGTACTTGTCATTCAGCTCGATCATGGTCTGCAGGGCCTTGCGGGCGCACTCGCTCCACTCGAGGATCTTCTTCCCCCAGAGCATGCGCATGTAGTTGTGGATCCGCCCCTCCCGTCGCAACTGATTCTGGGCCGCGTTCCAGAGCGGATCGTGGGTGCGCGCGAATTCGAAGTCGTCGAGGCCGTAGATCGCTTCGCGCGGGTCGGACGCATGTTCGGCGAGCGTCTTGCGCGCCCAGGCCGGCAACGCCTCGTACCGGTCGTAGCCTTCGACGTGAAGACACCGGTTGAACCCCAGCTCCCGCCAGGTGACGAGCTGGTCGAGGAACGCCTCGGAGCTTTCGGTCATGCCCCACCATCCGGCGCGGTGCCCTTTGGTGTCTTCGGCCAGATCGTCACAGGTCCAGCCCTCGCGTGCAGCGATGCGCGAAAGGACCTCGTGCGCGGAGACATGGCCGAAGTGCAGGTACGGTGACAACCCGCTGGTGGCGTCGAGCTCAGGTCGGTTTCGTTCTGTGGCGTAGCCCGCCAACCGCGAGTCGACGAAGGACGAAAGCCGCGCCTCGGCAGCACCTGCGCCTCCTCGCACTTCGACCGGACCGACCTCGTGGTCGATCGGGAGGCGCGCGATCAGCCGCGCCGGATTCCGAAGGTCGGCGCTGGGCCACTGTTTGAGGACTTCGGGGGGGATCGCAACCGCTTCACTCGCCTGAAGGGCGGCCAACGGATCCGGGGAGGGAGCCTCCGGCAAGTGCCCGGGGAGTTGCCGTTGCAGAAAGCGCCGGAACGCATGCGCGGTAGCAAAGGTGCGGTCCGCCACGCGCATCGGAAGCAGGCCGTTCGAGTCGACAGCCTCGAGGCGGACCGGCAGGCGAAGCGCGGCCGACCGCAACATGCGGGGCAGGAAAAACGCCGGGTAGTCGTCGGTCACAACCACCGCCGCGCGAGCGGCAAGGGCCTGCAGGAGTCCCCTCCCGGCTCCGTCCACGGGCTCGACATAGGGGTAGTATGCGATACCGTTCCGTCGGAGGCGTTCCCGATTGTCCACCATGCCGTCAATGACGAATCGATGAAAGCGGTCGCAGGCCCACGGGTATCCTGCGCGGAGCGGTTCCAGGACCAGCAGCGGCAGACGAAGTGCGTTGCTGCGCTCAACCGCCCTCTGAAGCGCGAAATTCCACCGTGTGCGCCGGGAAGCGGTCATCCAGTACAGCACGAAATCGCCCCCGGCGGCCGGCGGGGCATCGTTGGCGCGAGTGATGCGGACTGCCGGTGTCGCTGGTGAACCATGCGTCGGTCGGGACATTGGCCTTGTCGGCTTCGGGCCTGAGTCCTACGCCCGCAACGCCCCGATCACCTGCGCCAACACCGCCACCGCAATCTCCTCCGGCGTCCTCGCCCCGATCGGCAGCCCGATCGGCCCGTGAATGCGGTCGATGTCCTCAGCCGAAAACCCCGACCCCCCCAACCTCTCCCGCCTGGCGCCCTGCGTCTTCCGGCTCCCCAGCGCACCCACGTAGAACGCGTCGCTCTCCAGGGCCGCAATCAATGCGGGGTCGTCGATCTTCGGATCGTGGGTGAGCGCGACCACGGCCGTCCGACGGTCCGGTGCCAACTCCTCCATCGCGCGGTCCGGCCACTCCCGCACCAGCACCGCATCCGGGAAGCGGGCCTCCGTCGCGAACCCCTCGCGCGGGTCGAGCACGGTCACCCTGAACCCCGCCAGGGTCGCCATCGGGACCAGCGCCTGCGCGATGTGCACCGCCCCCGTGACGATCAGCCGCGGCGCCCGAATGTACGGACGCAGGAAGACCGGCCCGCCGCCCGTCTCGACCGTTCGGGATTCGCCGACCCGGAGCACATCCGCAAGCACGTCGCCGCCAACACCGAGACCGCTCGCACCAACCCCCGCTTCGATCAGCTCCTGCGCCCCGTCACCCAGCCGCGTCACCAGCACCACGTCCCGCCCCGACTCCTGCGCCGCGACCACTTCGTACAGCATGCCCGCCTTCATCGGCCAGCGCTCTCCTGCAAGCCGTCGCGGCCGGCACCCGCCACCACCACCCCGCTACCCACCCCCGAGAATCCTGCTGCTCAGGAACGCGTTCACCGTCCGGACGTCCGTGCCCTTCGCGAAGGACAACTCGCAGATCCCGAACCCGCATCCACTCACCTTCAGCTCGGCGTCGAAATCCAGCCGACCGGAGTTCTCCAGCGAAAACGCCGTGATCGACTTCCAGGGTATCGACACGACCGCAACCTTCTTCCCCCGGAGGCCCTGCGGATCGAGCACGATCATCCTGACGTCCGTGAACACGAGTGCATCCCGAGCGCCCTTGAACTCCATTCGCACCTCTTCGCCCTCCAGGAGGAAGTCCCCATACAGGTCCGACGAGGTGCCGATGCGGACCGCGCTGCCGACGTACATGGCGTGAAAAAGTGGCGTGGGTTGGTGATCCGCCATCATCCAATCTCCGTTTCCTGGTCCTCGGGTTTCGTGTCAATCACGGACTCGCATCCGCTACGACGGGTGCCGGGAATCCCTTCCCCGGAATCGCTACTCCACCGGCTCCACAAACAGATGCACTCTCCCCCCGCAGGCCAGCCCCACCTCCCATGCCATCTCGTTGGTCACTCCGAACTCGAGCGTGCGGGGCTCGCCGGACTCGATCACCTCGAGCGCCGTCCGGATCACCGCGCCCTCGATGCAGCCCCCCGATACCGACCCCGAAAAGTCGCCGCTCGCCGCAATCACCATGTGGCTCCCGGCGCGGCGCGGCGCAGATCCCCAGGTGCGCGTGACGGTGGCCAGCGCGATCCGGCGCCCCTCGTCCAGCCACCGGGCGGCTTGCGCGAGGACGGGATCGGCGTTCGTGTGTCTGCTGTTCGACGGGTCCATGGGACCGGAAGCTAACCTCCCGGCGAAGCACGCAACATTGGCGGCGAATTCAGGCGACGAACTCCACCAGGCCGTAATCCGGGACCACTTCCGGCGGCCCCGCAATCGCGGCCCCCTCACCGCTCCGGCAACCAGTGGCCACGCCCACAACCCGTTCTGCGGGGACACGGTCAGGATCTGGGCGCGGGTCGAGGGCGGCCGCATCGCCGAAGTGACCTTCGATGGCCGCGGTTGCTCGATCTCCCAGGCGGCCGCATCGATGCTCACCACACTGGTGAAGGGAAAGCGGGTCGCGGCGGTCGACAACCTGCGCCACGCCTTCACCGATGGGCTCGCCCCGGACGGCCCCACGCTGCCGAGTGAACTCGGCGACCTGAGGGCGCTGGCCGGCGTGAAGCGGTTCCCCAGCCGGGTGAGGTGCGCGGTCCTGCCCTTCGATGCGCTGGACGAGGCGCTGGCTCGGTCGCAGCCCAACAGGGAGGAGTGACGCAAACAGCCCGTGGACAATGCCCCGCGAGCACCGAGAGCGGCGAGGCGCCGCCGGAGGGATTTTGTCCACGGGCTGCAAGCCCCCTATCCCAACTCGAGAGCCCTCTCCAGGTCCTCGTGCGAGAACGCCGATTCCATCCTGTCGGACTCCCGTCCCGTCGCACCCATCCCGGCCGCCGCCTCGCGCCAGCCCGCGACCGCGACACCGACCTCACCTGCGATTCGCCCGGCTTCACGCTGACCGAGCCCGTAGTACCGGGCGGTGGCCAGAGCCACATCCAGCGACGCGGTGCCGTCGAACTCATCGATGTTGGTGGCGAGGACCCGGGCTCGTTCATCGGTCGGCGTCGGGTTCAGATCGAAGGCCGGAGACAGGTGCCACCCCATGCCCCGTTCGAACAGGAACCCGTGGTTGCGCAGGTGGTCGTCGGTATTCGAGACCAGGACGCTGAAGACGACGCGCCGCCACAGCTCGCCGAGGTCCCTTCTGGGGGCGGCCCCGTGCGACCGCAGCGCATCGGCGATTTCCAGGTACGAGCGCTGTTCGTTGTCGGCAGCCCCCAGCATGCTCATGGCCGACAGGAAGGGCACCCGCCACCCACCCGTTCGGTCGAACCGGCGCACTACCAGAACCCGGCGTCCACCGGCCTTCTCGATGCGCCAGTCGGGCACCGCGACCCCGGCCCGTGCCGCCAGCGCGAGGGCCAACGCCTCCCATAGCACGATGTCCCGGTCGTCGTCCGCATGCGGAAACTTTGCGATCGCCAGCCCGCCGTCCCGGTCCCGGATTGCGGCTTTCGGGCGGGCGCCACCCAGCGACGATCCGGGGCCGACCAGAAGCCGCAGATCCTCGTCCAGTTCGTCTCGGCGTGTTACACGGTTGCACGCGGCCAGCAGTCGGCCAAGGCCAACGACCGGTGGAACCCGGTGAGGTCGGGGTTCAGCGCGGAACGGTCCATCGAGGTCGGTCCGGAACCGTAGCGCTCCCACGCGGAGTTCGTCGTCCACGAGGAGGAGGAAGTCGGACTCGAAGAGCGTGCGGGGCGCCCGGCTCTCGCTTCTCGCCCGGCGGACTTCGGCGCGGCGCAGCAGGGCGCGGCCCCACCTGTCGGGCGCCGAGTCGCCGATTGCGCCGAAGAGGGCCTTGCGGGTGTGAAACCCGCCGGGCCCGCTCGCCAGCGCCGGCTCCAGGGAATAGCAATCCGGACGCGCCAGCCAGGATCGGTCGTACTCGAAGGACGCGCTCTCGCGACCTCTGCGCACGCGAACCCACAGCCGTCCCACCAGCACGGGTGTTCCCTCCACGTCCGCGTGGACCAGAACTTCGCGCTCCATGGTGTCGGCGTCCTACCGTCCCCCGGTCGGACCCGGCCCGGCGCTCCTGCGGGGCACCCGGACCCGCTGCGGCAGCCGTTCTTCCAACAGATCGAGTCCCAGCACGTCGCGGCTGCGATCGGCCAGCTCCGCGATCCCGTCGTGCAGGCCCAGCACGAAGAGCACGGTCGAGTAGTTACCGATCGAGACTCCGGGGTCGCCCCGCTCGATCCTGTGCAGTGTGGTTCGGCTGATCAGCGCCCGCTCCGCCAGGGTCACCGTACGGATGCGGCGCCGGAGCCGGGCATCCCTGATGTCGCTGCCGAGTTTCCCCAGGAGGCGCAAAACGGGAAGCGGGGTTGTGTTCTTGATGGGAGTAATCATGATTGTGTCCATTATCATAAACAACATAGGTTTCATAGTACTGTAATATGGACAAAAAATTCCCGCAACGTGGCCGTCTGGAGAAAGACGCCTTCCCTCCGGCTGCCCTCCACCGGCTGCCCTCCAACCCCTTGCCCCCCCACCCCTATTCCAATACCATCTTCGCCACATCACGAATCGGCCGGAGGGGCCAACGGAAGCCGGTGCAAGTCCGGCGCGGCCCCGCCACTGTGAGAGGTCCGGGGGAACACCCCGGAACGCCTGCCCGGCACGCCACTGGGATCCACCTGCGATCCCGGGAAGGCGGGTCAGGCGGCCTCGAGCCAGGAGACGTGCCCGTCCGGCACCCACACGCGGGTCCGCGCCACACGCATCGCGGTCCGCCAAACACCTCCGCGGGGAGGTGAGGGCAAGGAGCGGGACCATGGCCAATCTCACCACGGACCGCCCACGATGCTGCGGCATCTCCCTTCTGCTTCCGCGCGGGGAGGGAGAGCCAGAATGACACATCGCGCCACCCCCCCCGATCATCACCCGCCTCCGCCTGCTCGCCGGATTGACGGCAGCATTGGCCCTCGCCACCGCGGCACCCCAACCCACCACCGCCCAGGACCCCATCGAGCTGGAGGGCCTCGTGGTCACCGCCAACCGCTGGGCCGAGCCTGCCTGGACCGTGGCTGCCCACGCGACCGTCATCGAGGGTCTCGAACTGCGGCGCGCCGGGATCGAATACGTCGCCGACGCGCTCCGGCGCGTGCCGGGCATGGCGGTGGTCCGCAACGGGTCCTTTGGGGCCGTCACCTCGGTTTTCCTGCGCGGCGGCGAGTCGGACTACGTCCAGGTCCTGATCGACGGAGTCCCCGTCAACGAACCCGGCGGCGCCTTCGACTTCGGGTCGCTCTCCACCGACAACATCGAGCGCATCGAGATCATCCGGGGACCGGCATCGGCGTTGTACGGATCGGACGCGGTCAGCGGGGTCATCCAGATCTTCACGCGCCGGGGCGCGGGTCCCGCCACCGGCAGCCTGTCCTTCCAGGCGGGCAGCTTCGCAACCCGCCGCTGGCAGGGGACGCTCGCGGGAGGAACCGACGCCCTCTCCTACGCCTTCTCCCTGGGCCGCAACGAAACCGACGGCATCCTCGAATACAACAATGAGCACCGCCGAACCACCTTCACCGGCCGGGTGCAGGGACGGCTGGGACCCCGCGCCGACGCCACCCTGAGCGTCCGCTACGACGACCGCCGTTTCAACTTTCCCACCGACGGCTCCGGCGCCCTCGTGGACCGCAACGCCCATACCTACGGCGACGCCCTCACCCTGCACCTCGACGCGGGCCGCCGCTGGAGCGACGCCTTCGAGACCCGCTTCACCTTCGACGTCAACGAGACCGACCGCGGCAGCGACGACGCCCCCGACGGCCCTGCCGACACCCTCGGCTTCTTCGGCTACACCAACCTCAACGACATTCGGCGGACAGGGGGCGGCGCCCGCGCCATCTGGCGACCCGCCGGCGGGACCGTGCTCGCCGCCGGATACGAACTCGAGCAGCAGTCCATCCGCGCCCTCAGCCGGTCCTTTTCCCAGTACGGGCCGAGTGCGTCCAACTCCGAGAACGACCGGCGCAACCACGCCGCATACACGCAGTTGGCGTGGCAGCGGCGCGGGTTGGCGCTGAATGGCGGGGTGCGCGCGGAGAGCAACGAGCGTTTCGGCACCGCGGCCACGTGGAAGTTGGGCGCCGCCTGGCAGTCCGAGGCCGAACGGACCCGCCTGCGGGCGGCGGCCGGGACCGGCATCAAGGAGCCCACCTTCTTCGAGACGTATGCGGCCGGGTTCACCAGGGGCAATCCGGACCTCGAGCCCGAGCACTCGACCAGCTTCGAGGCGGGGCTGGACCAGGATCTCGGCGGCGGTGCGCGTCTGTCGCTGACGGGGTTCAGCCAGAGCTACCGCGACCTGATTCAGTACACCTTCTCACCGCCGACCCGGGGCGGCCCCAACTATCACAACGTCGCGCGGGCGCGCAGCCGTGGAGTGGAGGCGGAGGGTGTCGTGGACGCCGGTCCGCTTCAACTCACGGCGAACTACACCTGGCTCGACACCGAGGTGGAGGACGCGGGCTTCCACGAGGGAGAGGGGGCGACCTTCGTGGCCGGCGAACCGCTGCTCAGGCGGCCGAAACACACGGCCGGGGCGTCGGCATCCGTGCAGGTCGCGGCGGCGGCGCGGTTCGTGGCGGGCCTGCGTCGCACGGGTGAGCGCGCGGACCGCGATTTCTCGACCTTCCCCGCAACACCGGTGACGCTGTCCGCCTACACGGTTGTGGACCTGGCGGCGGAGATCGAGGTCGTGGGGGCACGGGCGGGGAGGCCGGGCTTCGAGCTGACCGTGCGCGCCGAGAACCTGATGGGCGCCGCGTACGAGGAAGTGTGGGGATTTGCGGCGCCGGGGCGTGGCGTGTACGTGGGGGGGAGGGTGGTGGTGGGCGGAGGCGGGTGACTTGACCCGCGACAGGCATGCTGACCAGGTGTTGCGCCGCCAGCCTGATCAGCGACTCGATTCAGCCCAGATTGCTTCCGGATCTCGAGGTCATCGGCTTCCGGGACCGGCAACTGCTCGCCGTTCGCGTCTATCCGAGCCCGTCAAGGCCGCACTTCATCAAGCGCACGGGCCGCCGAAGCGGAACCCATGTACGCGTCGGCTCCACCAACCGGCAGGCCGACGCCCAGCTCATCGCCGAGATGCAGCGCTTCGCCATCGGCGAAACCTTCGACCAGTGGCCAATGCCGAAAGTGAACTCGGAAGCGATCGACTTCCGAGCAGCTTCCGAGTCCTTCGCGCCCGTGCGGAAGCTGTCGCGCAGGAACCTGGAGACCCTGCGACTTCTGACCCCCCACCAGGGCCGCCTCGTGCCGACCATCGGCGGGATGCTCCTCTTCGGACAGGCCCGCCTGGACCACTTCCCCGACGCGTGGATACAGGCGGGGCGCTTCGCCGGAACGGACAAGGCGACCATCCTGGATCACGTCCGGCTCGAAATGCACCCCATCCGGGCCATCGAGGAAGCGGTGGCGTTTGTCGAGAAGCACTCGATGCGCGGCGCGGTCATCGGCAGGGTCCGGCGTCACGACCGCTGGAATCTGCCTCCCGAAGCGGTCCGTGAAGCGATCGTCAACGCGGTCGTCCACGCGGACTACTCGCAGACGGG
The DNA here is from genome assembly GCA_028873845.1 of Gemmatimonadota bacterium. Taxonomy (GTDB): domain Bacteria; phylum Gemmatimonadota; class Gemmatimonadetes; order Longimicrobiales; family Gaopeijiaceae; genus Bin94. The sequence continues at coordinate 24,177 of JAPPNO010000035.1, forward strand.
CGCGCCCATCCGCGTCGCGATCTTCGACGACAGGATGGAGGTTGAGAACCCGGGACTCCTCCCCTTCGGCCTCACCCTCGAGGAGCTCCCGCTCGGCGTGTCGAAGCTGCGCAACCGGGTGCTCGGACGGGTCTTCCACGAACTCGGGCTGGTCGAGCAATGGGGCAGCGGCGTTCAGAGGATGATCTCGGCGTGCCGGGCACAGGGGCTCCCCGCACCGGTCTGGGAGGAAGTCGGGTTCCGCCTCCGGGTCACCCTGCGAACCGAACGGATCCGGGTGCCGGAGGTCGATGAGAAGGACAGGACGATCCTCGACCTGCTCGAAGGGGACGAGGGGCGCCAGACCCGGGATATCGCCGAGGCGATCGGCCTTTCGACGCGTTCCACGCGCACGCGTCTGGCCCGGCTCGTGAAGCGCGGGCTGGTGCGCGAGGTGGGAACGGGGCCGCACGATCCTCGGCGGCGGTACTTGATCGCGTTGGATTGAGCGCGGGCGGCCGGAGATTCCCGGATACCGACAACCGCCCGATGACGCGCCGCTGATCGCCCTCGTTAGATTCCTCTCGCCTCAAACCCAATGGAGGGACGACATGGTGCCCCAGGAAAGTCTGTCGAGAATCAGGACCATCGCGGAGCGCGCCTACGCCGACCACTTCGGCGCTCACGAGACGGAGCTGACGATCAAGCCGTTCGTGGATCATTACGGGTACGACATGGTGGATGTCATTTTCGTGTTCGACGAGATGCCGCCGCCGCCCAGGATGGGGGGCGGCGAGTTGCTGGATTTCCAGGACCAGATCCGCGACGCGATGATCGAAGAGGACCTGCTCATCGACATCGGCTTCCACTATCACCTGCGGGCGGAACTGGAAGAGGCGATGGCGGAGGCGACGGGCTATGAACCCTGAACACTGGCTCGATGCTGCCGAACAGCTTCTCCATGAATCGCGACCCGGGGCGCCTCGCCAGGTCAACCTTCGATGCGCCGTGAGTCTCGTGTATTACGCCCTCTTCCACTGGCTGGCGAATTGCGCCGCCGACGCACTCGCCGGTGCCGCGAAGCCGCGGGACCGCAGCTGGACACGGGTCTATCGCGGTCTCCATCATCACCAGGTGCGCAAGCAATGCCGCGTGGAACGACTACCCGGCGGTCTTCCATCATCGATCCGCCGGTTTTCCGCGGAGCTCGTTGTAATGCAGGCCAGCAGGCACCAGGCCGACTACGACCCGGACACGCGGTTCTCCAAGGGCGACGTTACGGTCTTCCTGGCGACAGCGAATCGTCTCCTTCGGGATCTCCAGGGTACGACGCTCCGCCGAAAGACGGGCTCTAGCCATACACGTGCTCTTCCGGGAGCGGCCCGCCTGAGCCGGGAGTCGGGCGAGCCCAAGGGCCGGGCTTAGCTGGCAACCGGGCCTTCCCCGCGCTAATGTAACGGGCCCCATCACCCGATCAGAAGACCGCCCACAGCACCGAGAATTGTCATGAAAAAGGGCCTTGTCACGCTTGCCGCATCCCGCATCCCCGGCCCACTCGCGGCCCTCTTTGCCCTGGCCGCCGCGGCCACCCCCGCCACCGCCCAGCTCACCACCCCCGAGGAGCAGTTCGGCTACCGGATCGGCACCGACTACCAGCTCATCAACTACCAGGGCCTCACCGACTACTGGCAGCTCCTCGCCCGGCAATCCGACCGCATGACGCTGGAGTCGATCGGCAGGACCGAGGAGGGGCGCGAACAGTGGATGGCGACGATCACTTCGCCCGCCAACCGGCCCCACATCGAACGCTACAAGGAGATCGCGCGGCGGCTCGCGCAGGCCGACGGCATCGCCGAGGAGGAGGCCCGCGCGCTGGCGGCCGAAGGTAAGGCCGTGATCTGGATCGACGGCGGACTGCACGCGAGCGAGCTGCTCGGCATTCAGCAGCTCATGGAGCTCGTGTGGCAGATGGTGAGCCGCGACGACCCCGAGACGATGCGCTTCCTGGACGAGGTCATCCTCCTGGCGGTGCACGCCAACCCGGACGGACACGCCCTGTACGCCAACTGGTACATGCGGAGCGACGACCCGCTCGAGCGCTCGACGCGCGGCATTCCCGTCCTCTACCAGAAGTACGCCGGGCACGACAACAACCGCGACTTCTACATGGCCTCGCTCGCCGAGACCGAGAACATGAACCGGGTCATGTACCGCGAGTGGTTCCCGCAGATCGTCTACAACCATCATCAGACCGGTCCGTCGGGCACGGTCATGTTCGCGCCGCCCTTCCGCGACCCGCCCAACCACAACCTCGACCCGATCATCATCACCAGCCTGGACCAGGTGGGGTCGGCCATGCACCACCGCTTTGTGGTCGAGGGCAAGGGCGGCACCACGATGCGGAGCGGCGCGAGCTACTCGACCTGGTGGAACGGCGGCCTGCGCACCACGCCCTACTTCAAGAACATGATCGGGCTGCTCACGGAGACCATCGGCCACCCGACGCCGATCGAGATCCCCTTCCTGCCCAACCGTCAGATCACTCACGGCGACCTGCCGCTACCGGTCAACCCGGGCGCGTGGCACTTCCGGCAGTCGGTCGACTACTCGCAGACGGCGAACCGGGCAGTGCTCGACTACGCGTCGCGCAACCGCGAGCACCTGCTCTTCAACATCTGGCGCATGGGGATGAACTCGATCGAGCGGGGCAGCCGCGACTCGTGGACGGTGCTGCCGAGCTGGATCGACCGGGTGGCCGAGGAAGTCGGCGCACGGGGTTCACAGGAGGAGTACGAGCGGTATCTGCGTGATCCGGACAAGCGCGACGCCCGCGGGTACATCCTGCCCGCGAGCCAGCGCAACTTCCCCACCGCGACCCGCTTCGTGAACGCGCTGCTCAAGGGCGGCGTGAAGGTGCACCGGGCGGTGTCCGACTTCAACGTGGCCGGGAAGGACTACCCGGCGGGCTCGTACGTGGTGACCGCGGCGCAGGCCTTCCGGCCGCATGTGATCGACATGTTCGAGCCGCAGAACCACCCGAACGACTTCCAGTACCCGGGCGGGCCGCCGATCGCGCCGTACGACAACGCGGGGTGGACGCTGGCGCTCCAGATGGGCGTCGAGTTCGACAGGATCCTCGACGGGTTCAGCGGTCCCTTCGAGGAGATCGAGTGGCTGGCCGAGCCGATGGCGGGCGTTGTGGCGGGGATCGAGTCGCCGGTGGGCTACGTGGTGGACCATGTGAACGCGGCGTTTGCGGCGGTGAACCGGGTGCTTGCGGGCGGCGGACAGGTGTTCTGGGTTGAGGGGGCGTTCAGCGCGGGGGACGCGTCGTTCGAGCCGGGTGCGTTCTACATCCCCGCGGCGGCCGTTTCGCGGTCGCAGGTCGAGGAATGGGCCACCGAGCTCGGCGTCACCTTCCACGGGGTCGCGGCCAGGTCCGCGGGCCCCATGCTCGAGCTGACAAACGCGCGAGTCGGCCTGTGGGACCGCTACGGCGGCTCGATGCCTTCCGGGTGGACGCGCTACATATTGGAGGACTTCGAGTTCAACTTCGAGGTGATCTACCCGCCCGAGATCGACGAGGGGTCGCTGAACGACCGCTTCGACGTGATCATCCTGCCCGACGGCGCGATGGGCGGCGGGCGCGGCTTCCGCTTCGGCGGCGGGCCCGGCGACGACTTCCTGGCGAGCCTGCCGGACTCGCTGCGCGCGCGCGTCGGATCGCTGAGCGACGACGCGAGCCTGCCCGCGCTGCGCGAGTTCATCGAGAACGGCGGCGCGGTGATCGCGATCGGGTCTTCCACCGCGCTGGGACCGGATCTCGGCCTCCCCCTCGCCAACTTCATGGTGGACGACGACGGCCGCCCGCTCAGCCGCGACGATTACTTCACTCCCGGCTCGATCCACGACATCCGGGTCGAGCACGGCAGCCCGATCACGCACGGACTGGGCGACCGGGTGCGCGTGCTGCACAGCCACAGCCCCGTCTACCGGATCGAGGAGGGCGCGGCCAACGTGCGGCGCCTGGCCTGGTATGATTCGGCGACGCCGCTCGTGAGCGGGTGGGCGTGGGGACAGCAGCACCTGCAGGGCGGCACCAGCATGATCGAGGCCGACATCGGGTCCGGAAAGCTCTTCCTCTTCGGACCCAAGATCACCTTCCGGTCCCAGTCCCACGGGACCTTCCCGCTGCTCTTCAACGGGATTCACTACGGGGCGGCGAAGCGGCCGGGGCCGGTGAGTTGACGGGGCCTCCGCCAGTCCGCGCGGGAGGTTCTGCCGAGCGTTGACTGAGCCCCCCGCGTCGGCGCCGACCGGCAACCCATCCGATATCCCGGCCGAGACGCAACCGGAACGAGAGCCTCTGAACCCCTTCGAGGCACTCCGCACCCGCACGCTCATACCGTGGATGATCCTGGGGGGTGTGCTCCTCCTTGCGGCTGTATACCTCGTGTCCCTGGTGACACCACTGGATCCCGGCGACCCGGCGACCGGAGACGTCCTGCGCCTGCTGTCGATCTTCGGCGCGGTGCTGGCGTGGATCGTGTGGGCCTGCCGTCGTGCCGGGGTCGGCTTGGGCCGGCTGGTGGGCAGGATCCCGGCTGGACACAACTGGTGGGCTACCCTGGGCCTGCTGGCCGTGACCATGGTCTTCGCGATCGGGTCGGGGGCCATCGTCAACTACGGCCTGGCCGTGGCCGCCCCGGGGGTCCTCGAGTTTCTGCTCGAGGCGGTCGAACCCAACCCGCCGCTCGCCTACCATGTGGCCATGGCCGTCGTAGCCGTGGTCCTTGGGCCGGCGATCGAGGAGCTGCTCTTTCGGGGAGTCCTGCTCAATCGCTGGGCGGCGAAGTGGAGCGTCGCCAGGGCCGTGGTGGCAACCTCGGTCGCCTTCGGAATCCTGCACGGGAATCCGGTCGGCGTCACCGCGGCGGGCCTTGTCATGGCCGTCCTCTACCTGAGGACCGGGACGCTTCTGGTCCCCATCGCCTTTCACGCCGCGAACAATCTCGTCGCGAGGATCCTCCGGTTCATGGCGGGTCCAATGGAGCCCGTGGATGTTGCAGCCGAGATCCAGGAAATCCGTGACGCGGCGCTCTGGGGGATAGCCATCGTGACGGTGACACTGCCGGTGCTGGTGTGGTACTTGCGGCGGCATTGGCCCTCGCGGGGGGCACGAATTCCGTATCTTACGGATTCTCGGGCCGCAGGAACTCCGGGAATTGCGGAAAATCCGTAACTTCCGTATTTTGAGAGCATGTCCAAACCAACCGGATCATCCAACCGCTCGCGGGTTGTGAGCGCCACCGAAGCCGCGAAGAAGTTCGGCGAGGTCCTGGCGCGGGTGCGCGAGGAACGCGCGGTCTACGTGGTGGAGCGGCGCGGAAAGCCGGTCGCCCGGATCAGTCCGGTGGAGGAAAAGGTCTTTACGGAAGCGGATTTCGTCGAACTGATCCGTTCTGGCGCGATCCCCTCCGCGGGGCCGGAGTACAAGCGCGCGGTGGAGGAGGGAATCGCGTTCTTCAACCGGCCCGAGGTGCCGAAGAGTCCTTGGGAACGCTACTAGACGCGAGCGTCCTGATCGCAGTGGAGCACGGACTGCTCGCTGAAGACCGAGTGTTCGCGAACCCCGGACGGCAGCACGGATCAATGGCCATTGCCGCCATTACCGCGGCGGAAATGCTCCATGGCCTTCACCGGGTGGGTGGTTCTCATCGCGTCAAGGCGGAAGCCTTCGCCCGGTTCTGGATGGAGGCGCTGCCCGTGATCCCCTTCAATCTTGAAATCGCCAGGGTACATGCGACTCTTGGCGCCCACCTGGCCCGCTCCGGCCCTCCACTCGGTGCACACGACCTCATGGTCGCAGCCACCGCCGTGCACCTCGGCTACCGCGTGGCAACCCGTGACCGGCGCAGCTTCCATCTGGTCGACGGCCTGACGGTCGAGTATTGGTGAGGACGCGCGCGGGCGGCCCGGCGACCCGCATGACCCGGGTCGCCGCGATCGACGCCGGGTCGAACGCCATCCGCTTCGTGGTCGCCGACTTCGACGGACCGCTCTCGTACACCATCGTCCACAGGGTCCGGGAGCCGATCCGCCTCGGCCACAACGTCTTCACGCGCGGCGGCCTCGACGAGGACACCATGGACCTCGCGGTCGCGGCCTTCCGCCTCTTTCGCCGGCATATGGACGCGCTCGGTGTGGAGCGTTTTCGCGCCGTCGCCACCAGCGCGACCCGCGAAGCGGCGAACCGCGACCTGTTTCTGGACAGAATCCGCGCGCGCACCGGCATCACCCTGGAGCCGATCAGCGGCCAGGAGGAGGCGCGCCTCGTCCACCTGGCCGTCGGCAGCCGCGTCGACCTGTCGGAGGGGCGCTGGATTCTGGTCGACCTGGGTGGCGGCAGCGTAGAGGTGTCGCTGGTCGATGAGGCCGGAATCCTCTGGAGCGAATCCTATCAGGTGGGCACGGTCCGCCTGCTGGAGACCCTGACGGCCGCGCGGGGCTGCCATGACTCGCTGCTGGCCTGGGTGCGCCTTCAGTTGCGTCCCCTCACCATCCCCTCTCCCAACCGGTATCCGGGTCCCACCGCCTTCGCCGCGACCGGGGGCAACATCGAAGCCATCGCCGGGCTGGCCCTCAGCTATCTGGATCCCCTCAAGATCGCGATCCTGCCCTCGAACCGGCTCGACGCGGTGATCCACATGCTAGCCGAAATGACCGTGCAGGAGCGGATCCACGAGCTGCAGCTGCGCCCCGACCGCGCCGACGTGATCCTGCCCGCCGCGCTGGTGTACCGGCACTTCGCGCAGATGGTGGGCACGGGGCAGATCGTGGTGCCGAGCGTGGGGGTGAAGGAGGGGGTGTTGGTGGATATGGCGGGGAGAAGTCGGCCGGCGCCGGGCAAGCGCGAGGCCCCTGGCTGAAACGGCGCCGCGCCGGGCCGACCTGCGCCTCAGGTCAAGCGGCTACGATCACGCGGTCATCCGCCTTGCCTGATTCCGTACAATGCCACGCGCTCGGCATCCATGTCGTCCCTCTCTCGAACGAGCACGTAGTCTTGCCCCAATTCGAGGATGTCCCCCGAAGGTCCGGAGGCAGCACGAGCCAGCGGCAGTCCGTCCTCGCCGAAGATCGTCCACTGCCACACCTCCCGGGTGACCAGCCTGGGCGGAGGAACGTAGTCGGAGACCCAGAGGCGACCGGCATTGTCGAATCGCATTTCGCTGAAGAAGGGGATCGTGCCGCCCTCCGGTATCTCGTCCAGGTATTGCAGCGCGAGCTCTGCGGGGCTCCTGGCCGTCGTCGGATCGGCCACCCATGCCCTTACCGAGTCGAGGTGCTGCCGAGTCACGACTTCGGGCCGTTTGTCGACCCGCAGGATCCTTTGCAGCGAGCCGGTGGAGTCACGCAACCTTATCTCGAACCTGCCGGATTGCCCCACCGCCACCAACCCGGGGCCGAACGCCCAACTGCCCTTCGGGGAAAAGAGTTCTTCGACACTCCAATCCCATGGCATGCCGGAACGACCGACTCCCGTGATGCTCGCGCGGTGCGCATTCGGGACGGAGTCGATCACCACAGTGGTGTCGTCCGCCGCGAGCGCCAGGAAGAGCATCCCGCCGGGGCGCCGTACAACCGCGTCAAGTTCAAGTCTGGGGGAGGGGCCTTCGCGGCGCGCACCATATGAAAAAAGCGTTCCGTCACCGGTGAGTCCGGCGAAATAGCAAAGCGGCGGATCGTGGAATGATCTCGCGTCACCCGAACGACAGGCGCCCGGCCGGGTCAACACCAGGTTGGCCCGGTCATCAAAGAGGGTCACTCTCGCCAACTCGTTGTCCGCCACGGCGAATCCCCCATGTGGAAGCCTTTGCAGGGACACGGCCTTGAACTCTCCGGGACCCTCGCCCATGCCCCCGAATGCCCGGCGAAAGCCGCCATCCGAGCCGAAGACGCGAAACTCGAAATCGAATTCTTCCACGATTACGATTTCGCCGGTGTGGAGTCTGAGGGCGTCCTCGACCCCGCCGAACATGTAGGGATCTTCCGCAACTCTCTCGCCGATCGTAACCAGGGGCTCAGCAGAAAGGGACCATACCGGGAGGCTGTCGAGGAACCTTCCGGCCACCTCGACGAGCTGTACTTCGCCGGAGTCGGTCACCGTGACCGTCGCCGGCGTTTGCGACGGGGTCGGTTCAGCACAACCGGCAAGCACGCAGGACACGATCACCGTCACGGCAGGTGGCGGGCAAACCACCGCCACGGTCTCCCCGCGCAGGGATGGCCTGGATCCGCCGGCACCGGTGCTGCGCCTTGCGTTGACGGGACGCAGGAGGGGAGGGTTCACGATCTGTGCCATTTGAGGGGTGGGATGGAGTCCGCCCGTCATCATCAACCCTGCCATGCCATATCGGATTGTGTCCGGGGGCTCCGCGGTTGCCGGCGATTCGGAAGGCTCCGGTCACCCGTCGCGGACGCCGACTTCAGAAACCGGCGTTCACGACGAACCACCCCTACTTCGCCAGATGCCGTATCTGCTGAATCGCCACCGACAGCCCCGCGAGGCTGATCGGCTCCTCCGCCTCCACCTCCTCCAGGATCTGGTGGAACCGGTCCATCTGGGCGTCGTCACCCCCGAACCCCAGCACGCCCGCCAGCATCCCCTCTCCGTCGAGCGCTCCCGCGGTCAGATTGCGCCGGATCGCCCCCAGGTCGTTGACGAGACCCAGCGCCCAGCGCTGCTGCCACTTGCCCTCGCCGCTGATCCGTTCGATGCACCCCACGAGCCACGGGATGCGCAGCTCCTCGGTCACCCAGTAGTACACGCGGGCCGCGGCCACCGGGTCGGTGTCGCTGTCGCGCGCCAGGCGCAGGATTTCGAGCAGGTGGTCCAGGAAACGCAGCGCGACCAGGTTGCGCACGAACTCCTCGTCCCCCACCTGCGGCATGAGCGCGGCCACCCGGTTCTGGAAGTTCTCCCGGTCCTGGCCGGCCACGATCTCGTGGAATTGCTCCCGCAGCGCCTCCAGGCCCTCGAGGCTCTCCTCGATCAGCGAGCTGGTGGGCTCCTCGGGGTCGCAGTTGGCGAGCACCCAGCGGGTGGTCCGCTCCAGCACGCGCGCCAACCCCATCGTCCAGCGGTAGGTCACCGCCGCCGACATGCCCTCGCCGGAGCGGATCCTCTCCAGAAGCGCGTCGTGTCGCGTGAGTCTGGCCGAGACCAGCCAGGCGCGCCCGATCTCCACGGCGTCCCGGCCGGTCTCGCGCACCAGGCGGCCGATGAACGCCGAGCCCATGAGGTCGACCAGGTCATTGGTCAGCTGGCAGGCGACGATTTCGCGGCGCAGACGGTGCTGGACCGCCAGCTCGCGCGGGACCGCCTCGACCGCCTCGGGCGGGAAGTAGCCGAAGAAGTAGCTCTGCGCGGAGGGGTCGTCGGGGAGATCCGAGGCGAGGAGAGCCGCCTTGAGGTGCAGCTTGGCGTAGGAGAGCAGGACGGACAGTTCCGGCCGGGTGAGGGACTGGTTGGCTTCCTTGCGGGCCGTCAGCTCGTCCCAGGAGGGGAGGCCCTCGGCGTCGCGGTCGAGGAGGCCGATGCGGCTCAGGTCGCCCATGAGCGCCCAGCAATGGTCCATGCCGCGGCGGGCGCGGTACTCGTCCAGCGAGATGGCCTGGCAGCCCGTCTCGTTGTCGTGCACGACGAGCCCGGCGACGGTGTTGGTCAGGCGCTCCAGCAGTGCGTTTCGCTCGTCCCGTGTGACCAGTCCCGCGTTCATGGCCTGTTTCAGGAGGATCTTGAGGTTGACCTCGCGGTCGGAGAGGTTCACGCCCCCGGAGTTGTCGAGCGCGTCGGTGTTGATGCGGCCGCCTCCGAGCGCGTACTCCACGCGCGCCGCCTGGGTGAACCCGAGGTTGCCGCCCTCGCCCACCACCTTCGCGCGCAGATCCTTCACGTCGATGCGCACCGCGTCGTTCGAAGCGTCGCCCGCGTCGGCGTGGCTCTCGGCGTTCGCTTTCACGTACGTGCCGATCCCGCCGTTCCAGAGCAGGTCGACGGGCGCGGCGAGGACGGCCCGGATGAGGCTCTCGCCGTCCAGGGTGGTCGAATCGGGACCGAGGCCGAGCGCGGTGCGGGCCTCTTCCGTGAGGTCCACGGACTTGGCGCCCCGCGGCACGATCATCCCGCCCGGCGACAGCCTGTCCCGGTCGTAGTCGTCCCAGGTGGAACGGCCGAGATGGAAAAGTCGGTCACGTTCCCGGAATGAGACCTCGGGGTCCGGATCGGGATCGATGAAGACGTGCCGGTGGTCGAAGGCGGCCACGAGGCGGATATGGCGCGACAGCAACATCCCGTTGCCGAAGACGTCGCCGCTCATGTCGCCGATCCCCGCCACCGTGAAGGGCTCCTGCTGGATGTTGCGCCCCATCTCCTGGAAGTGCCGCTTCACCGACTCCCAGGCACCCTTCGCCGTGATTCCCACCTCCTTGTGGTCGTAGCCGTGCGAACCCCCGGAGGCGAAGGCGTCGTCGAGCCAGAAGTCGTACTCGGCGGCAACCGCGTTGGCGGTGTCCGAGAAAGGGGCGGTCCCCTTGTCGGCGGCGACGACCAGATACGGGTCGAAGCCGTCGTGGCGGATCACGCCGTTCGGCGGCGTGTCCTCTCCGTCGAGGTTGTCGGTGATGTCGAGCAGACCCCGCATCAGGGTGCAGTACTGCTCGCGCGCCTCGTGCGCCATGGCGTCCCGCTCGGGGAGCGAGCGGAGGCAGACGAACCCCCCCTTCGACCCTCCCGGCACGATCACCGCGTTCTTCACCACCTGCGTGAGGACCAGTCCCATCACCTCGGTGCGGAAGTCGTCGGGACGGTCCGAGTGACGGATCCCACCGCGCGCCACCGCCGCCCCCCGCAGGTGAATCCCCTCCATTCGCGACGACCGCACCCACACCTCGTACATGAGCCGGCTCCTCGACACCGCCTCCAGCCGTTCCGATTCGAACTTGAAGGAGATGTACGGCACGCCCCCCGATCGGACCGTCGGGGTGCGCCCGCCGCCCCGGTAGTAGTTCGTCCGTATCGTGGCCTCGATGACGGTCTGGTAGGCGCGCAATGCGCGGTCGTAGGCCAGCGAAGTGACACCCACCAGCTCGTCGCTGATGCGTTCCCTCAGTTCGGCCACCTTCGCCCCGCGCTCCTCCCGGCTGCCGCCCCCATCCGGATCGAAGCGTGCCTCGAAGAGCCGGAAGAAGAGAAGCCCGATCTTCGGGTGGTCCTTCAGGGCGGCGCGCAGTACGTGCCGGCTCGGTACGGCACCGATCTGGAAGGCGTAGTGCGCGTATGCACGCAGCACCTCGACTTCGCGCCACGCCATCCCGGCGCGCCGGACCAGGCGGTTGAAGGAGTCGTTGGTCGCGTCGCCCGCACGCACGGCGAGGATCGCTTCCGAGAGGACGCCGCCGAGCGCGTCCACGTCGATGCGGTCCCCGGCCGAAGTCTGCACGTCGAAGCTGTAGATCGACGACTCGGCCTCGCCGCTTCCCTCGCGGAGTTCGAAGAGGGAGACCGCGATCACCCGGAGGCCGCAGTTCTCCAGAACCGGCATGAAGTCCGACAGGATGATCCGGTGCTCGCGGATGTAGACCTTCAGGTCGAACTTGCCGCCGTGCGTGGTGTCGTCGAAGAAGAGGACCGACTCCATGCGCCCCTCCGCCTTCATGGCCTCCAGCTCCGTGATGTCGCGCACCGCCGACGCCGCCTCCGTCGCGGCCCTGTATTCGGGCACGAAAGCGTTGGCGTAGTGCCGCGCCATGCTCAGAGCCTCTTCGGCCGGGCGCACTTCGCCCAGCAGATCCGCCACCTCGTCCTGCCAGGACCGCGTGAGGCTCGTGACCGTGGCCTTCAGGTCCGGCCATTCGATCTCGGCGAGGCGATCGGGCGGGCCGCCCAGGTAGAAGTGGAGGCGCGCCTGGTCGCCCGCGCCCATGGCCAGGTGGTAGTTCAGGATCTCGGCCTTGTAGCGCCGCACCAGCACGCCCTCGAACTCGCGCCGGAAGGTGCCCGAGAAGCGCGTGCGCGGCATCACCACCATGATCGACACCCCCCGCCCCAGCGCGTCGCGGCGCACCGAGACGAAGACCTCCGACGTGTTGTAGCGGATGAGGATCGTGCGGATGTCCTTCGCGATCTCCTCCGCCGAGGCGAGGAACAGCTCCTCCTTGGGCAGGGAGCTGAAGATCGTGATGATCTCCTTGTAGTCGTGCGATCCTTCCGCAGCGCCCGCCCGCTCGATGATCTCCACCAGCTTCTGCCTCAGGATGGGGATGTCCTGCGCGGGCTCGGAGTAGGCGGCCGAGGTGAAGAGCCCCAGGAAGCGGTGCTCGCCGGCGACGGTGCCGTCGCGCCGCAGCTTCTTTACGCCGATGTAGTCCATGCGCGCCCGTCGGTGGACGGTCGATTCGGCGTTGGTCTTGCTGATGATCAGGACCGGACCCGCGAGCGCCCTCTCCCGCATCTCGTCGGACATCTCGCTGATGAAGACGGGACGCGCGTAGTTCGACCGATCTTCGTCCTGGAGGATGCCCAGGCCCGAACCCGGGTCGACCGTGACCGCGTCCTCGCCCCCCGGCTCGACCGGCTGGAAGGTGTAGGAGCGGTACCCCAGGAAGACGAAGCCTCCGTCGCGCAACCAGCGCAGGAAGGCCTGGATCTCGCGGAACTCGTCCCTGCGCTCGCTCACGTCGCGCATGCGGAAGCCCAGCTCGGACACGACGTCCCCGATCTTGTCTACCATGAGGCCGAAGTCGTCGGTGGCCTTGACCACGTCCTCCAGGCGGCGCGCCGTCTCGTCCCGCAGCGAATCGCGCACCTCCGGATCGGCAACCTGTGCGACCTCGGCGTAGACCATGGACTCGGTGCGGGTGCGCTCGCCGGGGGGAAGCAGATCGATGATCCGGCCGTCGTCGTCGCGCTCGACCGTCATGAGCGGGTAGACGAAGTGTGCGATCTGCAGGTCTTCGGAAGAGAGGAACTCGCGGATCGTGTCCACGATGAAGGGACGCTCCGACACGTTGGTTCGGACGATCGTGACCGGCGCGGTCCAGCCGCCCCCCTCCTGGTCGGGATTCACCACCTCGACATCGACCCGGTCCGGACGGCTCCGGTCCAGGAAGTCCAGCGAATCCAGGCACATGCGGGCCAGGTCCTCGGTCGCCCGCTCCTCCAGCAGTTCGGCCGTGGCCTTGCCAAGGAAGAGGGGGACGAAACTCTCGATCAGGCGGTAGCGGCCGTCGTCGACCGAGTCCCGAAGGGCCTGGAGCACTTCGTCGGTGACGGCCGGATCGGCCGCCGACCGGGAGGCACCGTCTGGTTGGATTCTGTCCACGGGCTGCTGGCTGTGCGGGAGGCGTGTGAAGCTGGCGGGAACGGGACGGCGCCCAACGTTAAACGGCCCCCCGCCTTCACCGCCAGACGTTACCTTTGAACGGTCGGCTCCATCCCACCCTCCGAGTCCCCCGATGCGCATCCTACACATCGCGGATGTTCACCTCGACACCGCCTTCGCCGGGCGGTCGGACGACACGCGCAACCGGTTGCGGCAGGCCTCCCGCGACGCCCTCGAACGATCCGTGGAAACCGCGATCGCGGAACGCGTCGACGCCATACTCATCGCCGGCGACCTCTTCGACCGCGCACACCTCTCCTTCGCGACCGAGCGCTTCCTGCTGGCGCAGCTCGGGGCGTTGGGCGATGCAGGGATCCAGGTGGTCTACGCGACGGGCAATCACGACCCCGGCAACGCCGTGCGCGCCGGCGGCTTCGAGTGGCCCGGCAACGTCACCGTGATCGATGGCGAGGAGCCGGTCGTGGTGCCGGTCGCGGGCCCCGACGGCAGCACGGCGGGGTACGTCACCGGTGTGGGCCACGCCACGAGCCGCGTCGGCGTCGATCTCTCCCGACTCCTGATCCCCGTGCCCGACACCCCCCTCCCCCAGGTCGCGCTCCTGCACACCCTGGTGACATCGGTCGCCGGCAAGGGTGCGCACCAGCCCTACGCTCCCTCCAATCTCGAGCACCTGCGCGGCTCAGGCTTCCACTACTGGGCGCTGGGACACGTTCACCAGCGCCAGGAACTCTCCGCCGATCCCCCGGTCCACTACTGCGGAAACCCCCAGGGGCGCGACGCGCGCGAGACGGGCCCGAAGGGCGGCCTGCTGGTGGACCTGGGCGATCCCGGCCACCCGGTCGTCGAGTTCCGGGAGTTCTCGCGGGTGCGCTGGGAGCGGCTGGAGGTGGCGGGACTGAAGGGCGCGCACACCCTGGACGACCTGCTGACCGAGGTGGCGGTCTCGTGGGACCGGGCGCGCTCGGACGATCCCGGCTCCGGGGACACGGAGTGGATGGTGGCGGTGGACCTCGCGGGACCGTCGCCCCTGTGGCGCCAACTGCGCGATCCGGAGGAGCTTGCGACGATCGCGGACGAGGCGGTCGAGCGGCTCGGTGCCCTCGGCTGCGAAGTCCGCGCGCGCAAGGTGCATTCTCCCGCGCTGGTGGCGGACCACGCCGGCCGCCAGGATGCGCTGGGCGCGGCGCTGAGCCTCTGTGCGGAGGTCCGGGCCGGAAACGACCGGCTCGGTCTCGCGGACACCGATCTGGCCGGCTACGACCCGGAGCGCGACGGCTCGCTGGACGCCTACCTCCACCGCATCCTCGATGGCGCCCCCGAAGAGATTCTGACCCGGATGCTCACCTCCGAAGGCGGCCTCGAATGAGGTTCGAGTCCATTCGGGTCGCGCGCTACGGCTGTCTCGCCGACCTCTCCACCGGCGATTCGCCCCTGCCCTCTATCGTCGTCGTACTGGGCCCGAATGAAAGTGGAAAGTCAACTTTGTTTGACTTCTTGTCAACTTTACTTTACGGTTTTCGTCCTGCCACCCGTGACCGCCACCCGTTTACGCCATGGACGGGCGGTAATCCCGAGGGGTGGGCACGCCTCCGCATGAACGACGGCACCGCGCACGAGATCCACCGCCGTTTGCTGTCGACCGGGCGTGGCCGCCTGACCGTGGACGGCCGGCACGAGAGCATCGACAACCGGCCCGTGCCCGGGGCGGAACACGTGAAACGCGTCGTTTTCCGCCAGGTCTTCGCGCTGACCCTGTCCGAGCTGGCGGGGCTCCAACGGGAGAGCTGGGAGCTGGTGCAGGACCGCCTGGTGGGCGCCATGGCGGCGCCCGACCTGCGGTCCGCGCGCCGCGTCGCGGATGAACTCGAGGCCGAGGCGGCCGGACTCTGGCGCCCGGACCGGCGCGGCCGTCCCGTTGCCCGGATCCTCAGGGACGAGCTGCGCACGCTGAACGACCGGCTTCGCGACGCAATGGAGCGCGACCGGGAATTGCGGGAGAAGGTGGCCCGGATGGCCAGGGCCGAGGCGGATCTGGAAGCGCTGCGCGAGGAGAGGGCGCGCGAACGCGAGCGCCGCGGTGTGATGGAGTATCGTCTGAACCGGCTGCTGCCCGTGCGGCGCGCGCTCGGGCGCATCGAGGAGTTGCGGCGCGAGGCCGGACGCGCGGAGGAGTTGGCCGGGCTGGTTGCCGATCCCGGCGCGAGACTGGAGGAGCTGCGGCGCGCGGTCCGCGGCGGAGGGGAGGGGGTGGACGATGCGGTGGCCTTCGCAGACGGCGAATCGGACGACGCGCGTGCCCGCCTGGCCGAACAGGGCGGCCGCCTGTTCTCGGTCCCGTGGGACGAGATCGACCACGAACGGCTCTTGACCGTATCCGTGGACGATCTGCGGGACATGGTGAATGTGTACCGGAGGAAGCGGGAGCAGCGGCGCATCGCAGAAGAGGGTCTGCGCGAGGAATCCCTTTCCGGCCTGCGGCAGGTGGCGCCGTCGGGCCGGTGGCGGCTGGCGTCGGGTTTGGCGGGACTCCTGGCGGGCGGGGGTGCCGCGGCGGTGGCGCGCTGGTTCCCCGGCCTGCTTCGCCCCGTGCCGGCGGTCGAGATGAGTCCCGGGATCGTCTTCCGGGCGGGTCTCACCGTGGCCGCGCTGGGCCTGCTCGGCCTGATTCTCTGGCTCGATACGCTGCGGCACCGGCGTCGGTACCGGAAGGCGTTCGAAAGCGCCGAGAGGGGGCGGCGCACGGAGCTGATGGGGCTCACCGAGAGCGAGGACGTGGCAAGGCGCGCAGTCGCGCAGTCCCTGAACGGGCTCCCCGTGCGGAACTCGTTGTTGAGAGACCCGGACCACGATCTGCCGGCCGCGTTCGAGAAGTTGGCGGTGGCACTGGCGGACAGGCGCAACCGAGATCGGGCGGCACGGCGGGAGTTGGAGCGCACGGCCAACAGGATGGAAGCGGCGGAGTCCGGGCAGGATGCAGCCGAGGTAGAGCTGGCTGAACTGGAGGACCGACTGCGTGGACTGGGAAACGGCGACGCGGAGCGGGGAGCGCAATCGGTTCGCCGGCGTCGCGAGGCCCTCGACCGAGCGCGCCAGTTGCGGGACGAGCTCGAACGCGAGCACCCCGCGCTCGCCGAAATCGAAGGCGAAATCCGCGCCGCCGACGAGGCCGGTGAGCGGTGGGAGTCGCTGGTGGATTCCCTGGACGCCGCCGCCGTCCGCCGCGACGAGAGAAACCGGCAGGCCGAGAAGCTGCAAGGCGAAATCGGCACCCTGCACTCCGGGATCCGCTACCTGCAGGAGGGGGAGACAGCGGACCGCTTGGCGGGCAGGATCGAGGCGCTGAAGGTCCGGATCCGCGACGCGGAGGAGAGTCGCGACCGCGCCTTCGTGCTGGCGCGCATCGTGCGCGAGGCCGACCGCCGTTTCCGCGACAACCGCCAGCCCGACCTGCTGTTGCGCGCGGCAACGCACCTCCGGTACATCACCCGCGGCCGCTACGACGGGATCGAACTCGGCGGCCCAGGCGACGAGTCGCTGTACTTGGGGGGCCCGGCCGCTTCCGAACCGAGGCAGGTCGGACAATCCCTCTCGCAGGGGACCAGGGAGCAGGTCTACATGGCGCTCCGCCTCGCGATCATCGACCAGTTGGACGCCGACGCTGAAACGCTGCCCCTGTTCATGGACGAGATCCTGGTGAACTGGGACGCCTGGCGCCGGGACCGGGCCTTCGAGCTGCTGGAACGGGTGGCCGAGGATCGCCAGGTGTTCCTCTTTACCTGCCATCCCGCAATGGCCGCGGAGCTGGAGGACCGGGGGGCCAGGGTGATCGCGCTGGGGGTCTCCGGCTGAGGGTGCCGGGCCGGCAGGGGCGCGGGGGGGTTCCGGCGGGGATGGGTGACGGGGAATGGACGCCCGACGCAGGACGTGGCCGGACGGACAACCGCAGAGTACCTTTCAGCGGCAACAACCCGGGATCATTACGGGCGGTCTACCAGGGGGCCGTGCCGGCCGCCACGCGCCGTGTCTCACCCGGGAGGAGCCTGACACTGAACAGCACCGGATCCGACCTCTCTCGGGGACTGCCGCGGGGCAGGCTCCGAAGGGTCGCGGAGTGGGCGGGATCGGCGGCGATCGTGCTGGCGGGACTCCTTGGCAGCGTGATCGACGCGCGCGGCCAGTGGGTCGAGGAGCCCGGCAAGGGATGGATTACGCTGGCCATGTATCACCAGGATACGCGGGAACGCTTCGACCCCCACGGCGACGCGGAGAAACTCTCCTTCGAGGGGCACGCGATCGCGACCTCGTCGTTCCTGACCCTGGCCCTGGGCATTGTCGAAGGGGTGGACATCTGGGGCCAGGCTTCCTTTCACCGGCTCCGCTACGACGATGCTTCGGCCGAGCGCCTGTCCACCGGGCTCGGCGACACGCGGCTCTGGTTGCGCGCCGCACCCCTGAAATGGCTGGGGTCGCGGCTGCCATTCGCCATCCGGGCCGGGTTCAAGGTCCCGGTGGGGGATTTCGACAATCTGGGTGTCGACGAAGTACCTCTCGGGGACGGACAGCGCGACTGGGAAGTGATCGCCGAGCTCGGACACTCGTTCTGGCCCCGTTCCGTCTACGTGTCCGGGTGGCTGGGGCACCGGTGGCGTGAAGAGAATGCGCAGTCGGGGAGGGACTTCGGCAACGAGGTGTTCTACTACGCCCAGATCGGGGGACAGCTGGGCCGGGTGGGATACAAGCTGGCCGTGGACGGGTGGAACGGAGCAGCGGCAGGCGGCGCGGGGGCTCCGGGCGCGGGTTTCGAGCGGGACCTGGTGCAGTTGCTGCCGGCCCTCCAGTACGATGCCGGGGTCGGGCAGTTCGAAAGCGGTGTGCGTTTCGCCCTGGGCGGGAAAAACGTCACGGCGGGCACCTCATTCGTGTTCCGGTTCTTCACCAGATGGTAGCTGTTTGACGGGACGAATCCGCTCCCGCGCCAGCGTGTAGAACATCTTCGCCCCGACGCGCACCGACATCCCCAGACGCCCGGAGATCTTCGACCGGCCTCCGCTGCGCGGCAGGTGCGGCGCGTCGACTTCCTCGATCGCGAGGCGATGGCGCACCGCGCGGAGCTGCATCTGGAGCGTCCAGCCCCAGTCGCGGTCGTCCATGGCGAGGCGTTCCAGCGCGTCGCGGCGGATGGCGCGAAACGGCGGCAGGTCCCGGAAGCGGTGCCCGAAAAGCAGGCGGGCCGTGACCAGGACCACCCTGTTGCCCCAGCGGGCGTGGGCGCGACGATTCCCCATGCCGCCGTCGGGCGCCACGCGCACGCCGAGCGCGAGGTCGGCGCCCCGAGCCAAGGGTTCGAGGACGATGGGGAGCCGCTCCGCATTCTCGGGGTGGTCCGCGTCCAGGAAGACGATGGCGGCGGGAGGGGTGGCAAGCGCCGACAGGTGCCGGATGCCGGCCAGGCAGGCGGCTCCGTATCCGCGCCGCGCCTCCCGGACGACCGTTGCACCGGCCGCGCGCGCGATCGCGGCGGTGTTGTCGGTGGATCCGTTGTCGGCGACGACCACCGAGTGGAGGCGGCTGATGGGCAGTGCCTCGAGGACGGCCGGAATGGCCTGCTCCTCGTCAAGCGCGGGGATCAGGACGGCGGTGCGGGAAAGCGGGTCGCCACGCGGAGGCCGGCCGGCCGGGTCACGCGTCGGCCGGTCTGAATCGGTGGGCCCGACCGGGTCGGACGGCGGGTTTGTCATGATGCTCGAATCCGGTACCGCAACTGACCGCTGGCGCCGCAATTGGCAGGTGGTTCGGCCAAAGCTTAACCTTCTCCGGGAGACGAAGGCAAAATCTCCGCCCATGGATGCTTCCAGAGGGTGAACCCTTTGGCCCCGTCGCAGACGCCCTCCCTTCATCGAACCGGCACGAACATCACCAGCAAAGACCGGCCGGCGGCTCCTGCGCGGGAAGCGGCGCTCTCGCCCATCTTCCCCGTTCTCGCGTTCGGCCTCCTCGAGGTCGCCGCTCTCGCCTCGTTCGGGTGGATGGACGGGATTGCGCTGCCACTGCCCCGCCTGCTGTTGCCGGCCGCCGCATTCCTCTGCTACGTGGCGGCCGGGCTCGGCGTAAACCGCGTTTCCGTTCCTCCCCTGGTTCTCGTGTGGGGACTCGGCATTGTCGCGCGACTTGCCCTGCTTCCCCTCGCCCCCGAGCTCTCCGACGACATCCATCGCTACCTCTGGGACGGCCATGTCCTCCGGGAAGGAGTCAATCCCTACGCCCATCCGCCCAACGACGAGGCCCTCGCGGCGCTCCGGACCGGGTGGCACGGAGAGATCAACCACCCCGACGTTCCGACCATCTACCCACCGCTGGCGCAAGTGCTGTTCGCACTGGTCAATGTGGTCGGCGGCACCATCCTGGCGGCCAAGCTGGTCTGGCTCTGCTTCGACCTGGGATGCGCGGCGCTGCTGCAACGGATCGCCGCCCGCACCGGACGGAACCCGGCCAGGGTCCTGCTCTGGTACCTGTGGTCGCCGCTCCTGATCGTGGAGACGGCGTGGAGCGCGCACTACGACGCGGTGGGGCTCTTCTTCGTGACGGCGCTGATCGGGGTGGCGGCGTGCAGACGGGACGACGGGCGGACGGGCTCACCCGCGCGGCCGCCGCAGCCGGACCCGCCCTCCGCCGGACGCTTCCTTCGAGCCTGGAAGCGCCCCGCCACCCTCGGCTCGGTCCTGGGCCTGGCCACCCTGGTCAAGTTCGCGCCCGCCGCCGTCCTTCCGCCGCTGGCCCGGCGCTACGGCGTTCGCGCCGTGGTCGCCTTCGCGGCGGTGTGTGCCGTCCTCTACCTCCCGTTCGCGGGTGCCGGCGTCTCCGCGCTGACCGGAGGCCTGCGCACGTATGCGCGGCACTGGTCGGCCAACGAGGGGGCCTTCTCCCTGGTCCTGCAGCTGGTGGGGGATCCGGTGCGGGCCCGTGCGGCTGTTGCCGTACTGGTGTTGGCGGTCGCCGGCTACACGGCGTGGCGGCGATTCCCCGTCGAGCGGGCGCTGTTGTGGGTCCTGGGCGCCGGGCTGCTCCTGTCGCCCACGGTTCATCCCTGGTACGTGCTCTGGGTCCTCCCGATGGCCGCGCTGCGGAGCCATCCCCCCTTCCTGCTCGCGGGTGGCCTCGCTTTCCTCGGGTACTGGGGACTTGCCTCGTACGAGGCCGCCGGGGTCTGGCCGCAGCCCGGCTGGAACCGCGCGGCCATGTGGATGCCGGTCTGGGGATTGATTCTGTGGCGCCTCGTCCCGGCGGGTGCCGGCCGCGCGCGGTCCGCCGATGCCAAGCGCCAGGAACCCGCCCGCGAAGAGAGCCACGAAGGGGAGTGAGGCCCAGTATCCGGCCGCCAGCGCCAGCAATCCGCCCAGAACCATGTATGCTCCCGCACCGACCCCCAGCGCGCGACCCGGGGCCGGCCCGCCCGGGGTTTGAAGACGCCATTGCGGGGACGCGCCGGTCTTCGGAGTCCTCTCGAACGGGTCCCGGACGGGTCGGAATCCACGGAACACCGCTCGAGTGAGCAGCGCCGAGAGTCCCGCCCCCAGCACCAGCGCGCCCACCGCCCTCCGAATCGCCGTTTCCCAGGAGCGGCCCCTCCGCCGCGCGGCGGTCAGGTAGTACACGATGAAGGGGCCGGCCGCACCGGCGAACAGGGCCAGGTCGAGCCACCAGAGCGCGTCCATGTCCAGTTGCCGTCTGGCGAACGCGGCCGGGACGATGAGGAGTGCGAGTGCAAAGGTCAGGGGGTAGGCGAACTGGCCGCAGAGATGCACGACGGCTTCGAACTTGACGACGGGACGAAGGCGGCTGCCCAGCAGGCGGGGAAGGAGTTTCCGCGCGGCTTGAACGCCGCCCTGGGCCCAGCGCCTCTGCTGCACCAGGAGCGCCGCGGGTGTGCGCGGGAGTTCGGCGGGAACACCCACTTCGTCGCGCAGAACGAAGCGCCATCCCGCCATCTGCGCCCGGTAGCTGATGTCGAGGTCCTCGGTCAGCGTGTCGTGATGCCATCCACCCGCGTCCTCTAGTGCCTTTCTGCGCCACAGCCCCGCCGTCCCGTTGAACTTGAAGAACCGGCCGCCGCGGTATCGGCCACGCTGCTCCACCAGGAAGTGTCCGTCCAGGAGAAGCGCCTGTGCGCGCGTCAGCCACGATTCGTCCTCGTTGAGGTGCTCCCAGCGGGCCTGCGCCATGCCGACCCGGGGATCGGCCATGGACGGCAGGAGTTCTTCGAGAAGGCCTGGCTGGGGGACGAAGTCGGCGTCGAGGATGAGGATGTAGTCGCCGGTGGCCAGGTCGAGACCCTTGGCGAGGGCGCCCGCCTTGTACCCGTGGCGGTCGGTGCGGTGGAGGACGGTGATGTCGATGCCTCGCCGGCGCCATTCGTGGGCGCAGTGGCGGGCGATGGCGGTGGTATTGTCGGTGGAGTCGTCGAGGACCTGGATCTGGAGGAGGTGGCGGGGGTGGGAGAGCCTGCAGGTAGCGTCGATGAGGCGCTCGACGACGTGCTCTTCGTTGTAAATGGGGAGCTGGACGGTGACGGTGGGGTGGGGCGGGGGTGACGACAGGCTGTCGGGCGCCTGACGGCGGGACAGGAGAAGCAGGCTGATCCGGTGGGCCGCGAAGGGAAGGAGGAGGGCGAGGACGGCGCCGTAGAGAGCGACCGCGACGACGCTGAGGAGGTCGGTCATTCGGGCGGGTCAGGATGAGTTGACTCGAATCCGCGGCACCGGAGCACCGGGAGCGGAGGGTACCTGGGAAAGGTAGGGTCGCTGCGGTGGCGTCCACAGAGGTAGAAGACCGATCCGCGCCGCGAGGTGACCCGGCGCATCCAGGCGCAGCGGGCGCAAAGGCCGACTTGCGGGGCGCGGCCGCCGGGTTCAGACGTCATTCGACGTCCGCCACGATCCCGATGAACGCGCGCTGCCGGCCGATATCGCCGCGCCGGTGTGAAAAATATCTCCCGTCGCCGCACAGCGTGCATTCGGTACTCACGCCGACCCGTCCCGGCCGGACACCGGACGCGGTCGCGCGGCGCTCGATGACCCGTCTCAGATCGACGAGCGCCGATCCCGCCCGAGTCCGCTCTCCAAGCGCCTGGAGGACCTCGGGTCCCACTTCGTAGCATCCGCCGCAGATGGCCGGCCCGAGATGAACCGACAGGTCCCCCGGACTGCTTCCGAAGCTCGTGCGCATCACGCCGATGCCTTCCTCCACCACTCCCGCCGCCACCCCGCGCCACCCCGCGTGGAGCAATCCGACCACCTCGCGCAACGGGTCGGCGACGAACACCGGCACACAGTCGGCGGTCGTCACGGTCAGCAGGACACCCGGGCGAGCGGTCACGTGCCCATCCGCTTCGCCCGCTACAATCGCGCCCTCGGGCACGTCCACATGCGCCCGCGTGAGCGATCCGTGTACCTGCCGGCTGCGCACAACCGATCGCCAGCGCCGTCCCGCACCCGCAGTGAGCGCGAGCATGTCCCGGAGGGGCGGAACGCCCGGATCCGCCAGAGCGTCGGGTATGCCGGACCCGGCGCCGGAGCCGAGGGGGCCCGCATCGGATCCCGCATCCGTGCGCCGGGTCGTGCCAGCACGCAGCCACGGGAAGCTGGTCACCCATTCCGACACAGACGTTACGGGAAAACGCCGGGTGCTCACCGGGCCATCATCGGTCCACCGCGAACGCTTCGCCGCCTGAAATCCGCAACATTCATCCTCGGCCCTTCCGGTCGAGAAGCCTGATCGCGCCCAGGGTGGCCCCGATGCGCACGCCATAATAGACGATCACCCCGGGAATGAACCCCACCCCGTAGGAGAGGGAATCGTCCATCGCCGCCACCGTGAGCCAACCCGTGCCCAACCCCAGCCCTGTTCCAAGAAACGCCGACGCGAACGATACCCCGGGCGACACTCCGGCCAGGCTCGTTGCCAGTGCCGTCAAGGATGGCGAAAGAGCAAGGTAGGAGGTCCAGGCCAAAGCCTCGGCCTCGGTCCTTGACGCGAGACCAAGGCCGATCAGGTCTCCCGCCGCGATCCCGAGGATCGATGCCAGGGTCGTGCGACGGGGCGCGGCATCCGACGTATCGGCTTGCGCGGCCTCCCGGGGCGAAGATGGTAACCATGCGGTGGCCAGCGTTGCACCGTCCGCCTGACGCGGCCGGGCGACGCTCAGAACCGCCTGCGGATCGAAGCCTCGGCCGGCCTGGCCAGCAGTGTGAAACGGACTCCGCTTCACCTCCCCGATCGCCGCGCCGAGCGCCGCAAGCGACCATCGCCGGTTTTCGAGCCCACTCTGCGCATGCCCCTCGGCCGGGAAAGCCGCCAACGCCGCCGACGCGACCGCCAGCAGCGCGACCGCTGCCTTTCCTCGAATCCGATTCATGCGAATCTCCCGTTGCCGGTGGAGAGTGCAAACTCACGCGGGGTCCTGGGGTCCATCAAGAGCCACGGCTTCAATCCGACGATGACCAGTCCCTTCGGCGCGGGTAAACCCTCCGCCCGGCATGCACCCTCCGCCCGGCTCTCCCCCCGCGCCGAAAAGGTACTAGCTTTCACCACACCATGAGCAGTTACTTCGACAGCCAGAACGCGGCCTACGTCCAGGCACTCTACGAGGACTTCACCCGGAACCCGGAGGCCGTGCATCCGGAGTGGCGCGAGTTCTTCCGGACGCGCCGCGACGAACTCCGGAACGCCGGTCTGCAGGTCGTGGACGGACGGCCTGCCGCGGCCCCGGCCAGAGCACCCGACCCCGCACCGGCCGCGCTTCCCACACCTGCCCCCACCAGGACACCCGACCCCTCTCCGCCCACGGCTCCCACGGCGCCAGCGCCCTCCGCACCCCCCACCCCCGACTCCCGCCTCCTCTCGCTCGTCGCGCGCGCATCGAACCTCCTCCAGGCCTTCCGCGAGCACGGCCACCAGGCCGCGCGCATCGACCCTCTCGGGAGCACGCCCCCGGGCCACCCCCAGCTCGACCCCGCCTACTTCGGCACCACCATGGACGAGCTGGAGGAGATCCCCACTTCGGTGCTCTTCCCCGAAGGCGGCGAAGCGCCGCTCGCCTTCACCCTCGACCGCCTGAAGGCCATCTACGGCGGCGACCTCGGCTACGAGTTCGAGCACCTCGAGGACCCGGTCAAGGTGGCGTGGCTGTGGGAACAGGTGGAGCGCGGCACCCACTTCGACGGTTACTCCGACGAGGACCGCCTGCGGACGCTCGACCGCCTCACCCAGGTGGAGGGTCTGGAGCAATTCCTGCACCGTGCCTACCTGGGGCAGAAGCGCTTCTCGATCGAGGGGATCGACATGCTGGTCCCGATGCTTGACGAGGCGATCGAACTGGCGGCGGCCGAGGGCGCGACCGAGATCGTCATCGGGATGGCCCACCGCGGCCGCCTCAACGTGCTGAAGCACATCATGGGGGTGTCGTACGCGGAGATCCTCGCCGAGTTCGAGGAGGGCGCGGCGCCGGGAAGCGCGCTCTGGGTGCCCGATCCCGGCACGGGGGACGTGAAGTACCACCACGGCGCCACTGGGGACTATCCGCTCCGCTCCGGGGACACGGTCCGGGTGACCATGGCCCCCAATCCCAGCCACCTGGAGTTCGTGAACCCGGTCATTCTGGGTATGGCGCGGACCCAGCAGTACGTGGACCGAAACGGCGGCCGCGAGCGGGACCCGGCGCTCGTCGTCCCCATCCTCATCCACGGCGATGCAGCCTTCGCCGCCGAGGGCGTCGTGGCCGAGACCCTCAACCTGGCCCGCCTGCACGGCTACGAGGTCGGGGGCGCCATCCACATCATCGGCAACAACCAGGTGGGCTTCACCACCGACCCCGGCGACGGCCGCTCCACCCGCTACGCCAGCGACCTCGCCAAGGGGTACGACATCCCGGTCATCCACGCCAACGGCGACGCCCCCGAGGAATGCCTGGCCGCGGTGCGTCTCGCGATGGCCTACCGGGCCCGCTTCCACGCCGACACGGTGATCGACCTGATGGGCTACCGGCGCCACGGCCACAACGAGGCCGACGAGCCCGAGTACACGCAGCCCGTCCTCTACGGCTGGATCAGCCACCATCCGACCGTGCGCATGCAATGGGCCGGGGAACTCGTCGCGCGCGGACTGATCGGCGCGGAGGACGCCGACGAGCGGGTCCGCGCAATGGCCGACAGGCTTCGCGCGATCAAGGACGGGCGCAAGCCGCCTCCCGAGGACTCCGCGCCGCCCTGGCAGGTGCCCAGCTACAGCGCGGTGGACCAGGAACTCCAGCGTGACACGGGCGTCTCCGTGGAGCGCCTCGAGCGGATCAACCAGGCGCTGCTCACGGTTCCCGACGGCTTCACCGTGCATCCCAAACTGGTCCGCCAGCTCGCGCGCCGCGGCAAGGATTTCGGACCCGACTTCCGGGTGGAGTGGGGGCACGCCGAGGCTCTGGGCATCGGATCGCTCCTGGAGGACGGCGTCCCGGTCCGGCTCACCGGCCAGGACTCGCAGCGGGGCACCTTCAGCCATCGCCACCTGGTCCTGAACGACGCAAAGACCGGTGAACTGTACTCGCCGCTGGCGGAGATCCCGGACGCGCGCCTGGAGATCTACAACTCGCCGCTGACCGAGGCGGCCACGATCGGCTTCGAGTACGGGGTGGCGGTCGCCGCGGACCGCGATCTGGTCCTCTGGGAAGCGCAGTTCGGGGACTTCGTCAACGTCGCGCAGGTGATGATCGACCAGTTCCTGTCGGCGGGGTGGTCCAAGTGGGGACAGCGTTCGCGGCTCACGCTGCTGCTGCCGCACGGATACGAGGGCCAGGGGCCGGAGCATTCGAGCGCGCGCCTGGAGCGCTTCCTGCAGCTCTGCGGCGAGGACAACATGCGAGTCGTCTATCCGACCACGCCGGGCCAGTACTTCCACCTGTTGCGCCTGCAGGCCTTCAGCGAGCCGGAGCGCCCGCTGATCGTCATGTCTCCCAAGAGCCTGTTGCGGCATCCGCGGGCGAGGTCTTCTGTGCGGGAGCTGGCGGAGGGCCGCTTCCGGAAGGTCATCGACGACGACTCGATCGACGCGGAGGAGCGGGTGCGGCGCCTGATTCTGTGCAGCGGGAAGGTCTACTACGACCTGGCCGGGGCGGAGGAGCGGGCCGGAGCGGAGGACGCGGCGATCGCGCGGGTCGAGACGCTCTATCCGTTCCCGGCCCGGGAGATTCATGAGCTGTACGAGCGCTACGCGAATGTGGAGGCGGTGATCTGGGCGCAAGAGGAACCGATGAACATGGGGGCGCTCACCTACATCCTGCCGCGGTTGCGCGGTGTGCTGCCACACGAGGTCCGCCTGTTGCACGTGTCGCGCCCCGAGCGGGCGAGCCCGGCCGAGGGGAATCCACACAATCACGCGGTGGCGCAGCGCGAGGTCGTGGCCAAGGCGCTGACAGCTCGCTGAACCACCAGCCCATGCTTACCGCCGCCGAGGTCGTTGCCGCGCGTGACCGGATCGGTTCCCACGTGGTAACGACGGGGTGTCCGGAGTCGTTCGCGTTGCGCGGGGTGACGGGTTGCCCGACCTACCTCAAGGCCGAGCTGAGACAGCAGACGGGGTCGTTCAAGGACCGGGGGTCGCTCAACAAGCTGATGCAACTGGGCGATGCGGAGCGCGACGCCGGGGTGGTCGCGGCCAGCGCCGGAAACCACGCCCAGGCGCTCGCCCGCCACGCCGCGCGGCTGGGGATCCCCTGCACCATCGTCATGCCCAACAACGCGCCGCTGATCAAGGTCAGCAACACGCGCGCGAGCGGGGCGCGGGTGATCCAGACGGGGGACACGCTTTCGGACGGCATGGCGGTGGTCGACCGCCTGGTCACCGTGGAGCGGCTCACGCTGGTGCACGCCTTCGACGATCTGGCCGTGATGGCGGGCCAGGGGACGATGGGGCTGGAGATCCTCGAACAGGTCCCCGAAGTGAGCGTGATCGTGGTGCCGGTGGGGGGCGGGGGGATGATTTCGGGGGTCGCCACGGCGGTGAAGGCGGCCAAGCCCGGTGTCCGCGTTGTCGGCGTCGAGGCCGAGGCCTCGCCCGGGGCGGTCAAGTCGCTGGAGGCCGGGGCGCCCGCCCACGTGGAGATGTCCGACACGCTGGCCGACGGGATCGCCGTGAAGCGGATCGGCGACCTGACCTGGCCGCACCTCGAAGCCCTGGCGGACGACGTGGTGCTGGTGAGCGAAGAGGAGATCATCCGCGCAATCTTCTTCCTGCTCGAGCGCGAGAAGCTGGTGGTGGAGGGGGCGGGGGCGGTGGGCGTGGCGGCGCTGCTCGAAGGGAAGATACGGCTGGGGGCGGGCGACTCGATCGTCTGCATCCTGTCGGGGGGCAACATCGACATGAACATGGTGTCGCGGATCATCGACCGGGGTCTGTGGGCGGACGGAAGGCTGGCGAGTCTGTCGGTTGTGGTGAGGGACCGTCCCGGCTACCTGAACGAGGTGACCGGGGTGGTCGCGATCGCGGGGGCGAATGTGCTGCACATCGAGCATACGCGCGCGTTCGGGGACATCGCCGTCGGCAAGGTCGGGATCGAGATGAAGATCGAGACCCGGGGGCGGGAGCATGTGGCGGAGATCGTGGCGCAGCTCAGGGAGCTGGGACACCGGGTTGACGAGGTGGGGTAGGCGCCTACCCTTCCCCCCCCACCACCCCGTACCGCTTCAACGTCGCCTCCATCGTCGGCCGCCGCAGCCTCATCCGGCTGTCGTCCAGCAGGTACGAGAACACGTACCCCGCCCCCAGCATCAGAATCCCGATCAGGAAGCAGTACATCACCGCCCGGTCCGGGTAGGTGTCCTTCAGGTATCCCACGTACATCGGCCCGATGATGCCCGCGGCGGACCATGCCGTCAGCACGGTCCCGTAGATCTTCGACATGTTCTTCGACCCGAATACGTCGACGATGAACGACGGCATCGTCGCGAAGCCGCCGCCGAAGCAGAGCAGGACGTAGCACACCAGCGCGGAGAAGATCCAGGGGTCGTTCTCGGTCATGAGAAATCCGAAGACCACCATCTGGCTCGCGAGCAGGATGCGGAACACGCGCACCCGGCCCAGACGGTCCGAGAGGAGGCCCCAGAACAGCCGTCCCACCCCGTTGCACAGCGAGCTGACCGCGATCAGCGTGGCCCCGTACTGGGCGAGCCTGGCCGGGTCTATCGACGGGTCCGCCAGTCCCCACACCTCCTGCAGCAGCTCGGACTGGAAGCTGATGACCGAGATGCCCGCGGCGATGTTGAAGAAGAACACCGTCCACATGATTCCGAACTGGGTCGTGCGCATGTAGGGCGCGGCGGGCTCCGTCTTCGGAGGCCCGGCCGACCCCGGGCCCCGCGGCGGGCCGGCCGTCAGGGTCTCCGGCGGGTCGCTCAGGACCAGGCTGGACGGAATCAGAACGCACGCGAAGAAGATCCCCAGCCAGAGGAAGACGACCTGGAGGTCTCCGGCCGCCCGCACGACAAGGAAGGGCGCCAGTCCCTTGCTGAGGAGGAACGCGCCCACCCCGAAGCCCATCACCACGATCCCGGTCACCAGTCCCTTGCGGTCGGGATACCACTTGGCAGCGGTGGCGACGGGCGTCACGTACCCCATCCCGATCCCGGCTCCGCCGACGACGCCGTATCCCAGGTAGAAGAGCCAGATCGAGTCCATCGAGAGCGCCAGGCTGCCCAGCAGGTAGCCGGCGGAGAAGAGGACGCTGCCGGTAACCGCGAGGAACCGCGGGCCGAGTCTGGGCAGCGCCTGTCCGGCCACCGCCGCCGACACCCCCAGCGTGAAGATGGTGATGCTGAAGGCGGCGGCGGTCTGGCTGAAGGTCCAGCCGACGTCCCGCACGAGCATGGTCTGGAAGAAGCTCCAGGCGTACACCGTTCCCAGGCAGACCTGCAGCACGGTGCAGAAGAGCGCGATGACGCTCCTCGGGGTCCGGCTGCGGTTCCTTGCCACCCTAGCCGCGGCTCCCCGCCCGTTCCCCGGAATCTTCCGGCGGTGCCGCCGCGAACCGGATCAGGCGCGCCATGTCGCCCACCTCGTCGTCCCGGACCAGGACCGCTTCGTCCGGCGATTCGTCTCCGGCACGCGCCCGGGCCAGCTGTGCCACGTAGCCGAGCAGGTCGGTGAGCGGCTTCGAGGCCAGGTTCACGAGCCAGATCGAGGCCAGCACTCCCACGACGAGGATGATGCACAGCAGGGCGATCTGCTGGCCCATCGCGCGGCGGATCTTCAACCCCAGCGTCTCGAGGTCCATCCCGACGTGAACGGTTCCCGCCACACCCGACAGGATCGGGCTCCCGACCTCGACGAAGTCGCCCATCCCCGCGATGCTCCGGTCGACCGGTTCGGTGGCAGTCGGATCGCTCGCCAGGATCTGCTCCGGGATGCCGGGCACGAAGGTGTGGGCCAGGAACTCGCCGGTGTCGCTGGTGATGTAGATGTAGCGGATGCTCTGGATCTGCACGAACTGGTCGATGAGCGACTGCAGCGTGGCCAGGTTGCGGTTCAACAGGATGTCGACGCTGGAATCGGCGATGTTCTTGGCGATGCTCTCGCTGTTGCTGATGTACTCGTCGCGCAGTTCACGGGAGACGGTCCGGATCGAGAGGGCCGAGATCGCGAGAACGACCACTGCGAAGAGGGAGAAGAATCCGAAGCGGGTCTTGCGGAAGAGCTTTCGGACCGTCAGCTCGTCCGCGTGCTTGCCGGTACCCGGTCTCATGACAGACCGAACCTGGCTTCCCAGTCGTCGAGCGCTACGAAACGGTCACCCTCCGGTACCGTGTAGTAGACCGTCTGCAGTCCCTGCCGGCGGTTCGGTCCGTAGCGCACGCGCTCGCCGACCCCCAGGTCGTAGTTGCGCACCTGGAAGACGGCCTCCTCGATTCCGGATCTCTCCGGCCGGTCGCCCATCCGCCGAATGATCTCGGTGATCATCTTCGCGTTCACGAAGCCTTCGAGACTCACGAAGCTGCGCGGGACCGTTTCGTACGGCTCGCCTTCGGCGATCCGGTCCACCTGCCCGGTGGTCGGGGGCGGGGGATTGTAGCGTTCCATCGCGTCATGGTACTCGCGCACCGCCGGGAGAGAAACGTCCTCGTAGCTGGGGACGACCTGCGAGTTCACCAGCCAGCGGGTATGCGAGTCGGGGTCCTCGTGGTTCTCCCGCATGAGGCCGAGCAGGTTTTCGCTTCCCACGAAAGATACGTTGGCAACGGGAATGTGCAGTCCCAGGATTTCCGCGTCGCGGGCGAATGCGGCACAGGCCTGGTAGGCACCGATGCAGATGACGGCGTCCGGGGACCGCGACTGCAGAATCTCCACCGCCGCGCGCATGCTCGTGCCGAACTGGGTGCCGCGCGTGTAGGTGGCCTCGCCGGCGATGGTCTCGCCGTGGGCCGCCAGCGCCTCGCGCACGCCCGCCCAGCCGCTCCGGCCGTAGGCGTCGTTCTGGTAGAAGACCGCAACCCGCCGGCGCCCGATATCGAGGAAGTTGTTGACCAGGCCGGCGGTCTCCTGGCGGTAGGACGCACGCAGGTTGAAGGCGTACTCCCCGTAGGGCGGCTCGCGCTGGGGCTCGGCCCCGGTGAAGGGGAAGAAGAGGTAGAACTGCTGGTCGCGGAATTTCTTGAGCACCGGGAGCGCCCGTGTCACGGTCGGCGTGCCGACATAGTTGAAGAGCAGGAAGACGCTCTCGTCCTGCATCAGCTCGATGGTGTTCGCCACGCAGGGGTCCGGCTGGTATCCGTCGTCGAGAAGCTTGAGCACGACCCTGCGGCCGTTGACCCCGCCGTTCTCGTTGACCTGGTTGAAGTAGGCCATCGAGCCGCGGTAGAGCTCGGTGCCGAGGGCCCGGGAGGGACCGGAGAAGGCCGCCGACACGCCGAGGACGATCTGGTCCTGCCGGACAGGTCCCCGGAAAAAGGGGCCGAAGACGGTCGTCGCGGACAGCCGTCCCGCCAGCGGTGCGCCGAGCACGGCTGCGAGTCCCGAGCGGATCATTGACCGACGACTGATACCGCGACCGCGGTACCCGGACACCCCCTTCCGCCCTCCCCCCCCGTTCGAGGTTTTCACCAGGATTGTCTCCAGATCGATGGACGGGTCGAGAAACGGGCGATCGAACTTCCTGCTGCGAAGGCTCCACAAAGCTAGCATTCCGGGCCCGAATCCGCACCGGCACGTCCCCGGCCACCCGCCAAACGCCTCCAAGTTGGTCCGCCGCTTCACTTGCGGCCTACCAAACCATCACGATCTTTCCGAAGTTCCGGTTGGCCTCCATTCGCAGATGCGCATCCGCCGCCCTCGAAACGGGAAAAACCCTGTCGACCACCGGAAGCAGCCACCCGTCCAGGAAGCCCGGCACCACCTCGGCGCTGAACTCCTCTGCGAGCCCGGCCTTCTCCTCGACCGCGCGCGCCCTGAGCACCGTTCCGAAAAGCCGTGCCCGCCGCGCCATCAGCGCCCGCAGGTCGATCTCCGCCCGGCTGCCCCCCGGAACACCCACCACCACATGCCGCCCGCCCACCGCGATCGCAGCCTGGTTCCGGGCCAGGTACGGCGCCCCCACCAGGTCCTGGATCACGTCCGCCCCCAGTCCGTGCGTCTCCTTCATGACCGAGCGCTCCCACGCTCCCCCACCGTCCAGCCCCGCGTCGAGGCCCATCCCGCCGGCCCGTACCAACTTGGAGGCCGTGCGCGAAGTTCCGATCGTGTACGCGCCGGCCCGCCGGCCCAGTTGCATGGCCGCAATCCCCACACCGCTGCCCACCGCGTGGATCAACAGGGTTTCTCCGCGCCTCAGCGCCGCCTGCCGGAAGACCGCGTCGAAGGCGGTCATGTACGCCTCGGGAATCGCCCCGGCCATCGACCATGGCATCCCCTCGGGCACGGCCACGGCCACCCGTTCGTCGACGGCCACGCGCTCCGCGTATCCTCCCCCACCCACGATCCCCATCACCCGGTCGCCCGGCCGCCAACGCGTCACGCCACCGCCGACTTCCTCGACCACACCGGCAAACTCCAGCCCCGGCACCTCGGACTCGCCCGGCGGCGCCGGGTAGAGACCCCGGCGCTGAAGCAGGTCGGCGCGGTTGACCCCGGAAGCCTTCACCTTCACCAGGATCTCGCCGTCGGACGGTTCCGGGTCGGGCACGTCAGCCAGCTGAAGCACTTCCGGGCCGCCGAATTCGGGAATGACGATGGCGCGCATGGGTCCAATATACGACGGCCGGCCCGCGGGACGGTCCTCCTGGGAACCGCCGCCTGATCGCCGGGAAAACGGGCCGAGGACCGCCGGGGGTGTGGCGCAACCCGCACCTCCGGTTACACTATCCGACCCATGAAACTGCCCCTTGACCTCGACCGACCCGTCGTCTTCTTCGACCTCGAGACCACGGGCCTCAACCTCTCGCGCGACCGGATCGTCGAGCTCGCCGTGCTCCGGGTGTCGCCCCAGGGCGACGTCTTCGAGCGCGTGCGCCGGTACAACCCGGAGATTCCGATCCCCGCCGAGGCCGCGGCCGTGCACGGGATCACCGACGATGTCGTAGCCGATGAGCTGCCGTTCCGCAGGACCGCAAAGTCGCTCGCCCAGCTGCTGGATCCGTGCGATCTGGCGGGCTTCAACATCCGCGACTTCGACCTGCCCATCCTGCTGGCCGAGTTTCGGCGCGCGGGCGTCACCTTCGATGTCAAGGGGCGCCGCCTGCTCGACATGAAGGTGATTTTCCACCGCGAGGAACCGCGCGACCTTTCCGCCGCGGCGCGCTTCTACCTGGGCCGCGACCACCAGGACGCGCATACCGCGCTCGGGGACATCCGCACCACCGCCGCGGTCCTGACGGCCCAGCTGGATCGCTACGGGCAACTTCCGCGCGACGTCGCCGGACTGCACGCCTACTGCGACGAGTGGCGGCCCTTCGTCACCGAGTTCGACAAGTGGTTCTCGGAGAAGGGTGGCGAGCTCGTGTTCAACCGGGGGAAGCACAAGGGCACTTCGCTCGAGGAGGTGGCCCGGACCTCCCCCGACTACCTGGAATGGATGATGCGCGCCGACGACATGCCGGATGAGGTGCTGGAGGTGGTGCGTACGGCCCTGGGCGCGAGGGCCTGATAGTCCGGTGACGAATCGCAAGGTATGTTACACGCCTCGCACCCCGGGTCGGCACTCGTCAAATGTATACCATGGATGACATAATGTAATGTTTGCTTTACATCATCGTCTGGCCGCCAGAACAACGGTCCTCGTCACCCTGGCCCCCGGAACGCTCGTCTTCGCCGCTCCGGCCTTCGCCCCGATATCCGCCCAGCAGGCCGTTACCGAAGCCGACCTGGCCGCCTTCCGGCCCCGCCATGTGGGCCCCGGCGTGACGGGCGGCCGCATTCACGATGTCGAAGCCCTCCCATACGACCCCTCGACGCTCTACGTCGCCACCGCCTCGGGCGGACTCTGGAAGAGCGTCAACCGCGGCATCACCTGGACGAACCTCTGGGAGCACATGCCGGTCAGCACCTTCGGCGACCTGGCCATCGCGCCCTCCGATCCGAGCATCCTCTACGCCGGCACGGGCGAGCAGCAGAACCGGCAGAGCACCTCGTGGGGCAACGGCGTCTACCGGTCGGACGACGCGGGCGCGACCTGGCGGCACCTGGGCCTGGAGGAGACCCGTCACACGGGACGCGTGCAGGTCCACCCCACCGACCCCGACATCGTGTACGTGGCGGCACTGGGGAACCTGTGGCGCTCGTCGCCCGACCGGGGCGTCTACCGCTCCCGCGACGGCGGCGACAGCTGGGATAAGGTGCTCTACATCGATGAGCATACCGGCGCCGTGGACCTGGCCATCGATCCCTCGAACCCGGATGTCCTCTACGCGGCCATGTACCAGCGGCAGCGGCGCACCTGGGGATTCAACGGCGGCGGACCAGGCAGCGGAATCCACAAGACCACCGACGGCGGCCGGAGCTGGCGCGAACTCACCAACGGGCTTCCGGAGGGGGACAAGGGACGCATCGGGATCGCCATAGCCGAGTCGAACCCGCGGGTACTGCACGCGCTCGTGCAGCACGACACCGGATCGGGCGGATACCGCAGCGAAGACGGCGGCGAGAGCTGGGAGAAGGTCAACGACCGGAACATCCGGCCCATGTACTATTCGCACGTCTTCATCGATCCCACCAACGAGGACCGGGTCTACACGCTGGCCACATCGGCGCACCGGAGCGAGGACGGCGGGCGCACCTTCGTGGAGATCGCCGAGCGGCCCACCTACGACGTGGGCGTGCACGCCGACCATCACACCATGTGGATCGACCCCGGCGACCCCGAGCACTTCTACCTGGCCGGCGACGCCGGACTGCACGAGACGTACGACATGGGGGCGACCTTCCGCCGCATCAACAACCTCCCCATCGGGCAGTTCTACGGGATCACAGTGGACGACCGCGACCCCTACCGGATCTACGGGGGCATGCAGGACAACCACTCCTGGATGGGTCCGTCGAGGACCCGTTCCTGGGAGGGGATCGTGGACGACGAGTGGCGGCAGAGCGGCTTCGGCGACGGGATGTACCAGCAGGCCGACCCGGACGGGCGCACGATCTACATCAACACGCAGAACGGGGGCTGGACGCGGTTCGACAACGTGACGGGGGACATGATGAGCCTGCGGCTGAGCGCGCCCGAGGGCGAGGAGTCCTACCGGTGGGACTGGGTGTCGCCCAGCCTGGTCTCGCGGCACGACCCGAACGTGGTCTACCTCGGGGGGAACCGCCTCTTCATCTCGCGGGACCGGGGCGACAGCTTCACCCGCACCGAAGACCTCACGCGGCGGCAGGACCGCGACACGCTCGAGATCATGGGGGTGCGCGGCGCCGACATCGCGCTGTCGCGCAACGACGGGACCTCGTCGTACGGCGAGATCGTCACCATCTCCGAATCGCCCCTGGATCCGGCCGTGCTCTGGGTGGGCACCGACGACGGGAACGTCCAGGTGTCGGCGGACGGCGGCCGCAGCTGGAACGAGGTGTCCGGCGGTGCTCCCGGCCTGCCCGACGGCACCTACGTCAGCCGCGTCCTCGCATCGGCCGACGCCCCCGGCACCGCCTACATCACCTTCGACGCGCACCGCGACGGCAACTTCCGTCCGTACGTGTACCGCACCGAGGATTTCGGCGCCGCCTGGACGCCGCTGCACGACGGTCTCCCCTCCGGCTCGATCAACGTGATCGTGCAGCACCCCGACAACCCGGCCGTGCTCTTCCTCGGCACCGAGCACCACGTCTTCGCCAGCACCGACCGGGGCGCCTCCTGGGCCCGCTTTCCCGGCCTCCCGACGACCGCCTACGACGACATGGTCGTCCACCCCCGCGAGAAGGACCTCGTCCTGGGGACGCACGGCCGCTCGATCATCATCCTCGACGATGTCGGTCCGCTGGCCCGCTACGGCGGCACCGGCGCCGACGCCGTGGCGCTCTACGACACCCGCTCCGGCACGATCATGAACTACTGGAAGGACACCTCGTACCGCGCCCAGTCCACCTTCATGGGCGAAAACCCGTTGGACGGGACGCTCGTCACCTACCGGCTGGGACCGGGCTCCGGTCCGGCCCGGCTGACGGTGCGCAACGCCGCCGGCGACGTCGTCCGGGAACTGGCGGTGCCTGCCGAGCCCGGACTGCACCGGATCAACTGGGACCTGCGTCACGCGCTTCCGGGTTCCGAAGCCTCCGCGTGGACCGCGCACGCCCCCACCGTGGTCCCCCGCACCCTGGCCCGGCGCGGCCCCTTCGTGTCGCCCGGAATCTACACGCTGGAACTGTCGGCGCGCGGCACCACCGCCACGGGAACGTTGAGCGTGGCCGGCGATCCCGACCTGCCCCTCACGGTGGAGGACTACCGCGAGCGCGAGGCCTTCCTCCTCGAAATCCTCGAACTGGCCGGCCTACTCGGCGAGGCTCGCAACGACGACGCCTCCAACTACCGCCGCCAGCTCATGCAGCTCTACAGCGCGATCAACGGCGGCGGCGTCCGGCAGGGCACGCTACATCCCCCGACCACCACCCAGCGCCAACAAATGGAACGGATCAGGCGAGCGCTGCGCCGGATGGGGGTGGCCTGACTACCAGCTTATCCGCGTCGGGAACCCCACCAGGACCTCGAACGACTCGTCGAGGTGCGCCTCCATGCGCTGGTCGCGCCGGTACCGCCCCTCGATATTGAAGACCGAGCCTCCCACCACCGGCGACAGCCCGGCCCCCCACCCGTAAACCACGGAATCCCCGCCCAGCCATTTGCGGGTCTCCGTGTCGTAGGTCCGGTTGGCGATCGGATAGGCCCTCCCGAAGAATCCGATCAGGTAGGGCTGCGTCGGAACGTCGATCCTGATCCCGCCAACACCGGTCGTCAGGTAGTCGATCTCGAGGCTGGTCTCGGTGTTGACAGCCAGGATGGATCCGGCGCCCCCGACGAATGCGGCAATCCTCACGGGGGCGGAGACGGGGAGCCAGATCTCCGCGACCGCCCGCATGCCGGCCATGGGCGACACCGGAAGCCGCATTTCGCGCGGGTTGTCGGCGACGCCCGCGTAGGGAAGCACGACAAGGCTGACGTTGAGGCCCCCGGACTCCTCTTCCGTCTCCTGCGCCGCCACATCGGCAGCGGTCGGCAACACGGGACCGAGAACCATGAGAACTGCGATCGCGAATCGGGACATCACACTGTTCCTCCATTGGTTAGCGCCACCAGCCGAAACCACCTCCGAACCGGTTGTTAACCACGTTATTGTAGATCGAACCGAACTGGAAGGAAAAGCCCACCTCAATGCCGTAGTTGAAATCCTGGGCCCGCTGCTGGAGGTTCAGCAATGCCTCGGCGTCGGTGGCTCCTTCCGCCGAGAGGTAGATCTGGTCGTTGACCCAGGAGATGTTCGCCTCGCCGCTGACGCTCAGGCCGCGTGCGATGCGGAACTCCAGGTCTCCGCGCATGGAGATGTTGTAGAGGTCCGTGTCGTGCAGAAAATGCGATCCCTGCAGGCGGATCGAGGCGTCGCCCCACTGCTGGCGCTGGGAAAGCTCGATTTCGAGGGCCTGTTCCCAGCGCGTTTCCTCCAGGTACCCGTGCACGGTCTTCTCGATGTAGCGGCGGTACGCGGGGCCGATCTGGTAGAATACCGTGAACGAGCGCCGTGTGGCCTCCTCGTAGGGGAAGAAGCTGTATTCGAGCGCCGGTGTAAACTCGATCCGGAAGGTCTGGTTGAAGCGGACGATCTTGCGGGCCTCGCCCTCGATCCCGATCGACCAGTGATCGGCCAGCGAGTAGGCGATCAACTCGCTGAACCCCCAGTCGGTGCGCTGGTCCACGAAGGTCGAGTCGTCGGCCAGATCGATCTCCCGGCGATTGTATTCCAGATTCGCCCGGAAATTCATCTTCCAGGTGGGGGTCACGCGCGAAGCGCTCCAGTTTCCGTTGACCTGGTTGGTGCGCCGGGTCTGTTCCCCGTTCAGCTCCGTGCGCCCTCCGAGCCGGAAGACCCAGAAGTCCCACGGGTCGTCGACTTCCGTCTGTGCCACGACGCGCTCGGCCGGATCGAGTTCTCCGGACTCGCTGTTCACCAGGTCGGCGATATCCTCGAAATCCTCCGCGGTGTCGAAGAAACCGCTCAGGGTGGCGAAGTGGAGCAGGCCCACGCCGATGGTGCGGACGAGTTCGTCGAGCGTCTCGCGGTCCGTGGCGGTGGGCGGGGCCTGATATGCGAGCTGGTGGTCGTACTCGAGGTCGCCCCGGCCCATGAAGTGCAGCTGGTACTCCCGCCCTCCGGCACCCGTCGTCTGGCCCGTCATGATGACGTGGACGTCCGCGCTCTCGGGCACCCGCACCCAGTTCACCCAGGTGACCTCCGTACGGAAGTACTCGCGGTTGCAGCCCCGGGTCGCGCAGTCGAGGAAGACGCTGGGCCGGTCGCCGTTCACGCCCCCGGTCTGCTGCGCGGCGAGGGCACCGGTCGTGCACGCCAGCGCGGCCAGCGCGAGGAACACCGCGCAACCGCGGACCCCCGGGGCCTGGACGCGGTGGGCAGTCGCCGTGCGGGTCAGCACGGTCGCGGCCCGCCCGCCATCAGCGGCGATGGGCCGGCCATCGGCCATTGTCATCTATTTGTAATTCCTCTTGCTCGTGTGTTCGGATGGGCCTGGACAGGCATCCCGCTCGCTCCATTCACGGTCCGTGGGCCGATCCCTCACCAAAGACACGCCCGCACACCGCATCGTTGAGGCGCCAACCCATTGCCCCGCCCGCGCCCGCACGACACACTCCCTGCGACACACATCACCGCCTACGGGAGATTCCAAAATGCTCTTCGCCGCTCACTCCGGCCTTCGCTTCCTGGTACTGCTGGCCGGTCTATTCGTAGTCCTCTACGCGCTGGTGGGATTCTTCGGCAAGCGCGAATACTCGGCCGCGATGGGGCGTCTTGCCGCCGTCTTCACGGGACTGCTGCACCTCCAGGTGCTGACCGGGATTGCGGTGCTCTTCACGCGGCCGTTCTACAACAGCATCATCGGCCATCTCTTCCTCATGCTGCTGGCCGCCGCCGTCGCCCAGCTCACCAGCAGCGTGGTCCGGCGCCGCCCCCGGGAAGAGAAGACCTACGGACCCCACCTGGTGGGGGCGGCGGTGGCGCTCGGGCTCGTGGCGGCGGGGATCCTCGCGATCGGGCGTGGGGTGTTGCAGAGTACGATGTAGGGGAGGGTGGACGGAGCCGCCCGAGCAGCGGGGGGATTCCGTCCACGCGCTGGCACCATCTCCCCGTCTCGCCGAACCAGCAGTCCCTGAAATCCCTCCGCAAGGCCGGGCCAATCGTGTCCCGCGGGCGCACTGCCAAGAAAGATCCGTCCGCCAGAATACCGATTAAGATTGGAATGAGCGTCGGCCGGCTTGCGGACATTCCGATGTCTGGCGCCCGGTCGCCGTTACTGCGGGTCCCCGGTTGTCGCGGTCTCAATCCCTCTCCAAAACCCCGCACGGACTTCATGCTTGGCATCTTCGGAGAGCGGGTCCTCGAAGCGGGCCGCGGCGTTCTTCACCAACCAGATGTCGATCGGCTGCGGAATCCGCGGCCGACCTGCGAGGATTCTGGAGACTGCCTCCGGGTCGAGGTCACCTCGCGTAGCTCGACCATAAGCCTCGCCAAACTCGGTCGGGCTCGCATTCTCATCGACGGCGAGGGAACGAGTCAGGTGGGGTCGTCCGATACTCTCGTCGGTATGCGACAGGAATCTGGTGCAATCCGAGCGCGCCAACGTGATGATGTCATCGGCTTCCCGAAGGAGCGTCGCTGCCTGATTGGATTGGCCCGGTCGCGGTTCGATCCCGAGGAGAATCACTGCAACGCCAAACTCCTGCGCCTCGACAACCCCCTCTCGTACATCCTCGTCTCCGCTCATGAGGTAGACCGTGCTCACCGCCCGGTTCCGCGAGAGAACGATTAGATCCCGAACGATTCGCGAGTCAACTCCCTTTTGGCCGTGCTTGGACAGACGGCCCAGACGAAGCTTGACGCCTTGCTGCCCACCGATTTGGAGCTGATCGCTGGTCGGCACGGCATCAGGAGCCCCGTCGTACCAGTAAGTTCTCAAATGCGCTTGGTCGCAGTGGTTGCCGCAGCGTTCCCTCAGAAAACGGGTTGCCTTCTCGGCATCGAGATTCAGGTCACGACGCGCGCTCGTGCCGAAACAGAGGCTCCCGGCGGCTGCGAAAAGATAACCAGCGTCAACGAAGATCGCGTATCGATCCATCCCACCCCTAAGGAATAGTAGAGAGGCCGAAGTAAAATGGGGCCCCCGCTAAAAGGCGGAGACCCCAATAACAGGGCCGGAGAGGCCCCAGTCAAGACTCGTTGCTGCCAACTACACTATGTCCCGTGCACAGGCTCCGCAAGACCAGACGCGCTCTTCGTTCGGCGGGCAGCCCGGCAGACGCCTCGAAAAAGGCTTCTCCGGTCCACCGCCCGCGCCAGCGGGCGAGGGCCTGATAGGACCGGAGAGCGGGTCGGCACCCTCCTGCCGACTAGTCTCTGGATCCTTCCGTTTCTGCGTGTCCCTCCCCGCGACCCCTGCGGTTCACAGGACTTGCTGCGGGGACGACACACCAAGTGATACACGCATCTCGCAACGTGTGACTAACTCGTTGTCCCATAGGGGCTTGTGCGGACCGCCTGCTGTTTCTGCCACAATTCCCGCCACTGCTCGCACTGCCTTTCGCGCAGGCCAGGCATCAACTCATCCAGAGTCTCGGGGCTGATCGTGTCCAGGGCCTCCACGATCGGCATCAGGCGTTCCATCGCCGCACGGATCGAATCGCGCTCGGCTGGAGTCATCGCTTCCCACCGCCCCGCCGCCGCGGCCGCGATGGAATCCGGATCCATTGCCTCCACCTCCGCCAACAGACCGTCCGACCACTCATCCACCCACTCAAAGGCTTCCAGGAGACGCCGTTCCATCAACTCGTCGAAGTCCTCGCGGTTTGACACCACTTCGTCCACCAGAACCTCGCCACACATCACCATGCGGAACCGCACCGGTCCATCACCGTTTTCGAGACGCTGGACGGCGGTGCTGTCTTCCGCGGTGAATTCGGGTTCGGGCCCGGACAGATCCATGACCACTTCCAACACGGGTATGGCAGCGTCCTGGCGCGCACTGCCGCAGCCCCACGCAACCAATACCGCGCCCACACCGACCACATACAACATCCCCCTTCGGACAAACCGTACGCCAGCCCGCATGGCCGCTCCTCTCTTGGCACTTCCCTTCGCGAGAGCCGGGGACGGGAGGACGGCGGCTCGCCCTCCCGCCCCGGAATCTCCGCGCTACAGGTTGTCGTTCGTGTCGATCTCGCTGCGAGCGATCGGGAAGCACAGGTCCTGCTGG
The DNA here is from genome assembly GCA_028873845.1 of Gemmatimonadota bacterium. Lineage (GTDB taxonomy): Bacteria > Gemmatimonadota > Gemmatimonadetes > Longimicrobiales > Gaopeijiaceae > Bin94. Next base: position 65,546 of record JAPPNO010000035.1, read on the forward strand.
ATCAGGTGCGAACCCTCGTTCTGGCTCCCCGACGGCACCTCCAGCGGGTGCCGGTCGCCCGGCGCGTTATCCCGGTTCCAGCGGAAGAAGTCGCCCAGGCGGCGCCCTTCCAGCCACAGCACGATGCCTCGCTCGCGCTTGAGCGCCGTCCAGGTCTCGAGCGCGTTCGACGCGGTGGCCGCCTCCACCCCCGCCGCCTCGCGCAGACCGTTGATTCTGCCCATGGCTCCCCGCCAATCCCCAGCGATGAGCATCGCTTCGGCCTCGATGAGCCGCATCTCGGCCCCCTTCGAGAGCGGGATGTCCGCCCCCGGCTCGGGGTATTTCGTCTGCGGCCACCACGGTACCTGGCCGCAGCACTGGACCGCGGCGTCGCCGGTCTCGTCGGTGACCCGGAAGGGCACCCGGGGGTCGCCGTTCGGGTTGTTGTCGCTCAGGCTGTATTCCTCGTACTTGGTGAACTTCTGGGTGTGCGCCTTGTAGGGTTCTGCCTGGCTCGCGAACTGGATCCGGTTGTGGGTCGTCGTGCCTTCCGTCGAGTGATAGGGCATATGGAACACGAAGTCGTCCGGCACCGTCGTGGCGTCGGCGACCGCTCCGTTCCAGTCACCCAGGAACGCCTTCACCGAAGCGCGCGCCGCGGTGGCCGCCATGGCCACCTCGCTCGACCCGTGGGCACGGGCCTGGTCGAAGCGGGCGATGGCCCGTTCATAGTAGACGCTACGCGGCTCCCTCGGCCCCCCGTCGATCACGGCGTCGCAGAAATTCTCGGCCAGCAGCCGGTAGGCGTACCCGGCCCAGAGGTACGCCCGCCCCAGCATCTCCGGATCTTCGGCACCAGCCTCCTCGATCTTCGAGATCCCGTCGTCACCCCACCAGCGCGCCCTCTGAGAGAGATTCCAATGGGTGTTGACGGTCTCGTAGTCGAGTTCGCCGTTCTGCCATTCGACCTGGATGCCGAAGCTGCCCGTCGAACCGGACGGGTGGATTTCGCGGGTGATCGCCGCACCGGTGTACCCGACCCAGTTGTGCGCCTCGGACGCCGCCCGGCCGATCCCCTTCACGATCGCGGCCTGCGCCTCGGCCTTGAAGAGGAAATCCTCCTGCACGCGGCCCGGGTTGATGACCGAGACGTCGCACGCCGAAAGCAGCACGGCCGGCATGAGTACCAACAGTCCGCCCCGGCCACTCTCCCACGCTCTTTCAATCGATATGCTCTTCATTCGTCGTGCCCTTTCCTAGAAGACGACCTGCATGGACAGGGTGTAGTAGGCCGGGGGCGGAACGTGCTCCGTCATGCTGCGGACGCGTGTGTTGTAGCCGACGTTGCCGCCGACCTCAGGGTCGAGGGTGCGCATGAGCGGGTCCACCCAGCGGAAGAAGTTCCGCCCCGATACCGTGACGTTGGCTCGCGCGGCCCCCATCCGGTTGGCCCACGCGTCGGGCAGCGGCGCCTGCAGGCTCACTTCGCGGATCTTGAAGAAGTCGGCCGGCTGGATTGCGAAGTCCGACTGGTACCACTGCACGTTGCAGCGGGCCCTCTCCTCCGCCGTCAGGGCGTTGGGCCCCCGGGTCTCCTCCGTATTGTAGGCCTCGAAACACCCCGCCCACCTCACCGAGCGGCGGGTCGCCGCGGCCTGCGGGCCGTTGAACATGAAGGCGCCGCCCTGGTATTCGCTCCGAGCCGTCAGGGTGACTCCGTACGGAAGCCCGAAGGTGGTGCCGAAGCTGGCGATGGTGGTCGCCTGGTTGGGCCCGTGAATGCAGTCCTGCTCGATGATCGGATCCGCAAGCTCGTCCGGGTTCGTCACGCAATCGGAGCGGATCACCGGCGCCGGCTGTCCCTCGATGACCCAGCCGAAGCCCCCGATGCTGAACTCGGTCGCGCCTCCGAGGGTGTCGACGTTCGAACCATGCGCCGCCAGGCTGGCGGAAAGATCCCAGCTCCAGGTGTCGTTGCGCACGACGCTGACATTCAGCCCGACCTCGAGGCCGCGGTTGGTGAGCTGGCCGATGTTCGCCAGCTGCGAACCGATGAACCCCTGGGAGGGAATCTGGCGGACGCTGAAGAGAGCGTCCGAGGTCTTCTGATGGAATACGGTGACGTCCATCGCGATGCGATCGTCCAGGAACGACCCCTCGAATCCGGTCTCGAATTCCGACGTGGTCTCCGGGCCGATGTCGGCGTTGCCCACGTTGCTGGGCAGGAATGCCGGCTCTCCGCCCCATCCCGCCGCGCTGAAGGTCCTGACGGCATCGAAGGCGCCCGGGGCGCGGCCCGCCTGTCCCCATGCCATCCGCAGCTTCATCGTGCCCCAGCTCTCGGGCCAGAAGTCCTCATCCGACACGATGTACGCGCCCGAGGCCTGCGGGTACCACTTCACCCCGAAGTCGCTGCCGAAGGCCGAATTCCCGTCCACGCGGAAACCGACCGTGAGGAAATACCTGTTGGCCCTCTCGAAGACGTTCTGGGCGAAGAACCCGGCCGTGACGACCCGTGTGCGGTCCTCGAATCCCAGCGTGTTGCCCGCATTGTCGACATCCGGGTCACCGGGTCCGGGGAAGTTCTCGCCGTATGCGGTCGTGAGTTCGCGGCGCTCGGTAATGCTCTGCCCGCCGAACGAGAAGCGTGACCCGATGTTCGCGGGAAGTTCCAGGTCGAACGAGCCCACGTAGTCCACCGTGAGGGTGCTGAACTCGAACCGCGACGTGGAGAGGATCCCGCTCGGTGCCCGGATGAAGCCGAAGGGCCGCAGGTTGCGGTTGTCCTGCTGCGCCAGGTCGTAGCCCAGGCTGAGCTGGTTGGTGAAGCTGCCGAAGGGTGAGAAGGTCGCCGTGAGTCCCGTGATCAGGTGGTCGATCTGGGTGGTCAGCTCCTGGTCGAGGAAGGGGTTGATGGCGTTGAACGACTCGTCGTTGAGGTAGTTCCGGTCCCTGCGGAAGGTGTTGAGCGTCATGCCGTGGGCGTTGTTGCCGCCGGCCGTGTGCGAGAGCTGGTCGTTCGTGTACGACGTGTTCCACTGGACGTCGAGATTGTCCAGGGGGGTGAAGCTGAAGTTGCCCCGCAGGATCACCTTCTTCTCGTTGTCGTTCTGCAGCACGCCGTCGTCGTTTTCGTAGGAACCCGACACGAAGTACCGCACGTCGCGGGCGCCGCCGCCCACGTTGACCGCGTATTTCTGCTGGTGCGCGCCGATGTCGCTGAAGAGCCCGCTGTCGCAGGGTTGCCCCTCGACCACGATGGGGTCTTCGCAGCTGGGCTTGTGGCCGCGCAGCCACGGGTTGATGAAGAGGAAGTCCGAGCGGCCGCCCGACAGCGAAGTAGGGTTCTCGGACGGCGGCCTGAGCGAGGGATCGGGACCGAAGGTGAGGTTGCGCGCGAAGCCCTGCTCCACCTGGCCCGTCCAGGTGGCCTCGCCGACGCTTCCCCGCCTGGTGAAGATCTGGATGACCCCCGCCGAGGCCTCGGTGCCGTAGAGGGTGGTCGCGGCGGCCCCCTTGATGACCTCGACCCTCTCGATGTCCTGCGGATTGATGTTGTTGAGGGGACTGGAGATGTCGTTGTTGCTGCGTCCCGAATACCCGACCGGGGGCACGTTCTTTCCGAATCCCTCGCTGCGGACCCGCACCCCGTCGATGTAGATCAGCGGCTGGTTGGACTGCGTCATGGAGACGTTGCCGCGCAGGCGGATCATGGCGCCGCCGCCGGAGCTCGCCGAACTCTGCGTGATCGACATGCCGGGTACCCGGGCCTGAAGCAGGGCGTCGACGTTGACGGGCGGGCCCACGACATCCCTGGCCACGTCCAGCTGCGTGACCGCGTTGCCGACCTCGCGCCTTCGCGCCGCGCCCGCCGTGCCCGTGATGACGATTTCGTCGAGGCCGAGCGCCTGGGCGGCCATGGCGAAGTCGTGCTCGGTCGAGCGGCCGGGCACCACCGTGATCTGCGCTTCCAGGGCCGCGTACCCGATTCGCGAAGCGCGTACGGTGTATTCCCCCGCGGGTACGTTGAGGATGACGAAGCGGCCGTTGTCCCTCGAGAGCGTTCCCAGGCTGGTCCCGGCCAGGACGATCTGCACCGAGCCCACCGGCCGCTGGCTCGCCGCATCGATGATCGTCCCGGTGATGGCCCCATCCTGCGCCGCGGCCTCTCCGGGCAGCGCCAGCGCCGCGGCCAGAACGGCGGCGGCCACCCGGACCCCGATGGCACGGCCGGCTGCGAATGGACGAATGGTCATATGGCAACTCCTCGGCCACTGGTTGTGCGCGGGGGCTCGCACCGGGTATTTCCCGGCCGGCCGCCCCGCAGGCATTCCCCTGACTGAACTGCACGCCTCGTCTCCAAGTCCCGCTCCTTACGGCAGTATGTCAATTTCGATCCGCGCCTCGGCAACCCCGTCAACGACATCCTCGGCCCTCCCCGCGACCGTGAACGTTCCGGCCTCCGCATAGGTGTGACGAACAGACCCCGACGCAGTCTGCGCCCCTCTCGCGCGCACGGAATCCGCCGCCCCATCCCCCCATTCGAAGATAACCCCGACCAGCTGTCGTCCGGTCACCTCGTAGTGAACCGAAAGCTCCTGGTTCACCCGCCCGCCGCCGGGTCCGGTGAGCTCGATCGACAGAGGCGTGCCGACTTCCTCCTCGGTCCAACACGCGGTTACTGCGAGGCCGAGAAGCACCGCGCTGCTCAACCGCAACGCGGTACAATGTATACTACAGATTACATAATGTAATGTTGATATTACATTTTGGACCGGTAAGCGCCATGATCCATGGCCAGCCGATCGTCGGCCGATGCACTTGAGCGTGTTCGCCACGGGCTTTCCCGGGTGCTAGCGCAGGACGAAACCGAGGCGGATGACCACCGCCCCATCCTCGCTCGGCGGGTCCGGGCGATTGGTGCCTCCTCTGCGCGCTCTCCCGACCTGGTCCCAGACGACCGCGCCCACCACCACCCCCGCAATCCCCACCAGCGCATAGGTCCGCCCTCGCGCCAGCGAGCGCAACTCCACGTCGGCCAGTCCGGGGGCCGGGATCCGGAGCCGCTGACTGTACGAGTCCACGCGGATCCCTTCGGCCACGGTCATCACCGGAACCTCGAGCAGCACACCCCCGGTATCGGCTTCGACGACCGTTCCCTCGACGGTGCGCTCACCCGGAGGAAGGAACTCCTCGAACTCCCGGAGCTGGTCCTGAGCAAGCAGCGTGCGCACGCGGTCGCCGGCGTTCAGCTCGGCCAGGCTGCTGGGCGCATAGTGGTGGCAGGCTCCGGCCAGGAGCGGGAAGAGGACGGCAGCGAGGAGCCCGCGGGCAAATCCGCGAATGCCGTGGGGGCTGTGTCCACGGGCTCCCGAGGTACGGATCCGGGTCATCACGGTCTGTAACCTAGCAAACCGGGGTTGAAACCGCCCGGCCACCGGGAGCAGGGGGGCGCCGGGCCGCGAGGCGGCATGAAGCGCGAGGTGGCGGCCACGGCGGAAATCCGCGGCCCAATCCGTTAGACTGAACCTCGACATGAACGACCGCGACCCAAACGGCAAACCGGGGCTGCTCGCCTTCGTGATGGGGGGCGGCGGCGCGCGCTCGGCCTACCAGGCGGGGGTGTTGCGGTACCTGTCGCGCCGCTTTCCGGATCTCGAGATCCCGATCATTACCGGGGTCAGCGCGGGTGCCATCAATGCAGCCCACCTGGCCGCGCACCACGGCACCTTCCGGCAGGCCGCCGATGAGCTGACCCAGCTCTGGGCCGAGCTGACGGTCGACAAGGTCTTCCGCACCGACCTCGGGTCGCTTCGCAAGCACCTGTTCCGCTGGAGCCGGCAACTGCTTTCCGGAGGGAAGGGCGGCCGTCTCAAGGTCCGTGGTCTCCTCGACACGCAGCCGCTCCGCGAATACCTCACCGAAGCGATGCATGCGGTGGACGGCGAGCTGACGGGGATTCACTACAACCTGGCCACGGGCAGGCTCAGGGCCGCCGCACTGAGCACGACGAACTACTCGACCGGGCAGTCCATCCTCTGGGTGCAGGGCCACGATGTCGAGGAGTGGGAGCGTCCCAACCGGCGGTCCCGGCTCACCACGCTCTCGGTGGACCACGTCATGGCCTCGGCGGCGCTCCCGATCGTCTTTCCGGCGGTGCCGATCGGCGGGCACTGGTACGGCGACGGCGGTATTCGGCTCACGGCGCCGCTGTCGCCGGCGCTGCACCTGGGCGCCGACCGCATCCTGGCCATCAGCACCCGCAGGGCGCGTTCCCACCGCGAGGCGGATCTGCCTACGGTGACCGGCTATCCGCCGCCGGTCCAAGTCGCGGGCGTACTGCTGAACGCGATCTTTCTCGACCTGCTGGACGAGGACTCACTGCGGCTTTCCCGCGTCAACGAGCTCCTGGAGGGGCTGGAATCCGAAGAGCGCCGGGGGATGCGGCCCATCCGGCTCCTGACGCTGCGGCCGTCGGTGGACCTGGGGCGGCTGGCCGGCAAGTTCGAGCCGCAGCTGCCCAGGGCGATCCGCTACATGACCCGGGGACTCGGTACAAGGCACACGGAAACGCCGGACTTCCTCAGCCTGATCATGTTCCAACCGGACTATCTGAGCGAACTTATGAGGGTGGGTGAGGCCGACGCCGAGGCCCGGGAGAGGGATCTCGCGGAGCTGCTGGAGCCCGGCGGTGCGCCCGCACGGTAGAGGAAGCAGGCCCAAAACCCGTATCTTTCCGGCCCGGCGGGGTTCGGGCGCGCGGCGGAGGCAGGTCCCGGGGGATTGAATTGAACAGGAAACCGAGGAGGGCACCGTGAAGACGAGCGCCACTGACAACCACGGCAGGATGAGTGACGCCCGGGAGTCACGGGAAGTCGCCGAAGGGGCGCGGCAGGACAGGTGGGAAAAGCGCAGCTTCATGAAGGAGCTCTTCGGCGGCCGCCTGTCGCTGGACCTCGTGCATCCGCATCCGGCCCAGGACCCCGGGGAGGCCGCCAGGGCCGCCCCGTTCCTCGAGAGCATTCGCCGCTTTGCGGAGGAGCATGTGGACGGCGACGCCTTCGACCGCGACGGATGGGTTCCCGACTCCGTGCTGCGGGGCCTGGCCGAGCTGGGCGCCTTCGGGATCAAGATCCCGCGGGAATACGGAGGCCTGGGACTGTCGCAGACATCCTACAACCGGGCTCTCGCGCTCGTCGCCAGCCGATGCGCCTCCACGGCGGCGTTCCTCTCCGCGCACCAGTCCATCGGGGTCCCCACGCCGCTGGTCCTCTTCGGTACCGAGGAGCAGAAGCGCAAGTACCTTCCCCGCCTTGCCGGGGGCGAGCTGTCGGCCTTCGCCCTGACCGAACCGGATGTGGGGTCCGACCCGGCCAACATGTCCACCTTCGCCGAGCTGTCGCCGGACGGAACGCACTACATCCTCAACGGAGAGAAGTTGTGGACCACGAACGGCCCCCGCTCCGACCTGCTGGTGGTCATGGCGCGGACCGCGCCGCGCGAGGGCGTGAGGGGGAAGCGTCCGATCAGCGCCTTCATCGTCGAGACGGCGTGGCCGGGGGTTGAGATGGGACACATCTGCCGGTTCATGGGACTGAACGGCATCTCCAACGGTGTGCTCCATTTCCGCGAAGTGAAGGTCCCGCGCGAGAACCTGCTGTGGGGCGAGGGACTGGGGCTGAAGCTGGCGCTCATCACGCTCAACACGGGCCGCCTGGCGCTTCCGGCCTTCTGTGCCGCCGCGGGCAAGGGGCTGGTGCACGCCTGCCGCAAGTGGGCACGGGAACGCGTCCAGTGGGGTGCGCCGATCGGGAAGCACGACGCCGTCGCCCAGATGCTGGGACGAATGGCGGCGGAAACCTATGCGATGGAAGCCGCCGTGGAGCTGGCCGCCGCCATGTCGGGCCTCGGCACGCTGGACATTCGGCTCGAAGCGGCCACCGCCAAGCTGTGGCACAGCGAGAAGGCCTGGGACCTCGTCAACGATGCGGTGCAGATCCGGGGAGGGCGCGGCTACGAGACCGCCGACTCCCTGAGGCAGCGCGGCGAGGATCCGTTCCCCGTCGAACGGGCGCTCAGGGACTCGCGCATCAACCTCATCTTCGAGGGATCGAGCGAGATCATGCGCCTCTTCATCGCCCGCGAGGCGGTGGATGAGCACCTGACCGTGGCCGGCGCGGCCATCGATCCGCGCCTGCCGGTCACCACTCGCGCGGCAGCCTTCCTCAAGGCCGGACTGCACTACGCGTTCTGGTATCCGCGCAGGTGGCTGGGATGGGGACGCTGGCCCCGTTACGGCTCCTTCGGCCCCCTGGCCGGACATGTGCGCTTTGCCAACCGCAACTCACGGAAACTCGCCCGCACCCTCTTCCACGCGATGGTCCGCTTCGGGCCCAGGCTCGAACAGCGGCAGGCGGTGCTGGGCAGGCTCGTGGACATCGGCGGCGACCTGTTCGTCATGACGGCCGCTTGCGTGCGCGCCGCCAAACTCGTCCGCGAGGAACCCGGCGACCGGACCCCCGAGGAACTCGCCGACGCGGCCTGCAGGCTGGCACGCCGGCGCATCCGGGCCAACTTCCGCGCCGTCTTCCGCAACGACGACACCGATCTGTACAAGGTGGCCCGCGGCGCCATGGCCGACCGCTATGCGTGGCTGGAGGCGGGGATCGTGGTCGAGCCCGCCGGGACCCCGCCGGCAGCCCCGCCCACCCCACCCCGGCCCCAGACGGAGCCTCACCGGGTCGCCGAGCCCGTACCCGGCTGAGGGCGCGCGCATTGCCCATGGCACGTCCACTGCTCCTCTTCGTCCTCCTGTGGACACTCGGGCTGCTCCTCCTGGGCAGCATCGTTCACGCCGTAGGAGCCAGCCTCGCCTGTCCCGACTGGCCCACCTGCTTCGGCACGATGCTCCCCGAGATGACCGGTGGCGTTTTCTGGGAACACCTCCACCGCCTCTGGGCCGGCGCATTGCTGGTCGTTTTCCCCGTGGCGGTGATTCTCACGCGCCGCGCGTATCCGGATCGGGTGATGCTCTTCCGTCTCGGCCTGGCCGGAATCGGGCTGCTCCTCGTCCAGTCGGTCCTGGGCGGCCTCACGGTGATCTTCCAGCTGCCCGATGCCATCTCCACCTCCCACCTGGCGCTGGCCTTCCTGTTCCTGGCGCTGGCCACGGTGATCCTGGTCCGGACCGGACCCGAAACCGACGACTACCGCGACGCCGGCTCCGGGAGGCGTTTGGTTCGGCGTGCCGGGCTCGTGGTGGCCGGCATCGTGTTCGTCCAGTCGGTCGTCGGGGCGCTGGTTCGCCACACCGACGCCGGGATGGCATGCCCGGACGTGCCGCTGTGCCTCGGCCGGGTCATCCCGCCACTCGAGTACCCGGCGGTGCAGCTCCATTTTCTGCACCGCGTTCTCGGAATCGTCGCGGCGGCGGTGACGCTCCGCTACGCCTGGCTCGTGGTGGCACGTACCCGGGTGCCCTTCGCGAGAAGGACGGCGACGGCGCTGGCGGCGGGGGTGGTCTTGCAGGTTCTCCTGGGGTTCGCTTCGGTGGCGGGCCGGCTTGCACCCCCCTACGTGTCCACGCACACGCTCCTCGCCGCCATGCTCCTCTCGCTTGGAGTGGCCATGGCCGCCCACGCCTGGCCGTCCGCACCCCGATGACCGCGGAGACAGCCGGCCAGGCACTGGCAGCGGTCAACGCGGCGCTCAACCTGACCTGCACCGTGCTGCTCCTTGCCGGTTTCCGCCTGATTCGGCGCGGGGAAGTCAGAAAACACCGCCGCTGCATGGTCGGCGCCGTGACGGCTTCCGCCCTCTTCCTCGTCCTGTACCTGGTGCGGTTTTCGCTGACCGGAACGCACACCTTCGAGGGGCCCGCGACGGTGCGGCGCATCTACCTGGTGATCCTGTTCAGCCACATGGTCCTGGCCGCGGCGGTCGTGCCGCTGGTCCTCCGGCTTCTCCACCTCCTGAGGCACCGCAGGTTCAAGGCGCACGGACGGCTGGCACGGTGGACCCTCCCGGTGTGGCTCTATGTCTCCGTTACCGGGCTCTTCGTCTACTACATGCTCTACCACGCGTACGGTTAGCGCTGGCAGTCGGACGACAGGGGGATTCCGGTTCTCGGGACGCGTGTCCGCGGTCACAGCCGCCGGTGAGTCCGCCGGCCGGCTGCCGGCCCGGCTACTCCTTCAGCGACCACTTGCAGACACGGTCCCCCCGCGTCTCGCAACTGTGCTTGACGACCTTCAACTCCCCGCCCACCCCCTTCCACAACGCACGCTCGCAGAATCCCGTGACGAGCGCGCAGGCGTCCCCGCCCGGGTCCATCTGCACCAGCGGCGACACCGACACCTCGAGCGAGAAGGTGCCGGACACGAAGCCGCCCATCCGCTGGCCGAACAGCCTGCGCAACGTGCGCGAGGTCGCGCGCCTCACCATGCGGAAGCGCATGACCCGAGGAAGCCACCACTTCCGTCGCGGAATGTGCTCCTCCGCCAGACGGGTCCCCATCTCGAAAAAGACCTTCGCCGCGTCGGGGCGCTTCTTGACCAGGCGGGTGAAGTCCGCCAGTTCGTCGTCGGACAGCTTCCTGCCCTGGCGCGCATACTCCCGGTACAGCTCGATCTGCCGCTCCACCACCTCGCTCAGTCCCAACCTGCGCGGGATGGTGCGGGCAACCACCTCGTTTTCGAGGGTCTCGCCGGGCCGGTCCACCGATCTGAGCGCCTCGAGCAACGAAAGGGCGACCTGGGCGGCCACGCGAGGTTTCCGAACTTCGCTCAATTGCGGATCTCGTTCCTGTCGCTGTCGACGTACGTGCCCAGGTCACCCGGCCCGTACTGGAATCTGACCAAACGACACCGGTCGGAGCAAACGGTCACGGTGGTGCCGGCCTCCGATTGCCCCCCCACCACTCCCCTTTCTACCTTCCGGTGCAGTGCAAGATCCCTTGCGGTCCCGCTGCCCGCGGAGCGCTCTCCATCGGAGCTTCGCCCGCCACTGTCCCTCCACCCCGCCCCCAACCCACTGAGTCCTTGAAGCGATACGCGGCCTTCGACCCGCCCGAATACCGGAACTGGCAGCCCGACGCCGCCCTGGTGCGCGAGTACCGCCACCGGATCCACGAAGATCCGGAGCGCGCCGCGGTTGTGGAGCAACTCCCGGCCGACCGTCTGCTCGGCATCTACCGCGGCCTCCTCCTCACGCGCCTGCAGGACATCGGGCTCAAGCGCTGGGTGCGCCAGGGAGTCATCAGCAAGGCGTGGCTGGGCGTGGGAGAAGAGGCGGTGACCGTCGGGTGCGTCGCCGCACTTCACCCGGATCGGGACGTGGTCATCCCGATGATCCGCAACGCCGGGGCGGGTCACATGATGGGACTTCCGCTGGTGCACGGCTTCACCTCCTACCTGGCCACCGCCAACAGCCCGAGCGCGGGACGGGACTTTCACTACGGCGATGTCGCACGCGGCGTGATCCAGCCGGTCAGCCACATGGGCACCAGCGTGCCGGTCGCGGCCGGTGCGGCGCTGGCCTTCAGGAATCGCGGCGAAGACCGCGTCGCGCTCACCTGGACGGGTGACGGAGCGACGAAGACCGCAGCCTGCCACGAGGGCCTGGTCTTCGCTTCCCGGCTGAGCGTGCCTGCGATCGTCGTGATTCAGAACAACCAGGTCGCCCTGGGTACGCGCGTCGACCAGCACGGCGCCGGCAGGCCCGAGGACACCCCCGGAGCCCACGGCATCACCCCACTCGTCTGCGACGGCAACAATGTGCTCGACGTCTTCGCGGCCACCGCCCTGGCCAGAAGGCGGTGCGTACGCGGCGATGGCCCGGCCGTGGTCGTCGCCGAGACCTTCCGCATGGGCGGCCACGCCACCCACGACGAGCGGGAAGCGCGCGACACCTTCGCCGCCGAACTCTTCGAACACTGGGGGCGCCGCGATCCCGTCGGCCTCTTCGAGGCGTACCTGCTGGAGGAAGGCGTCCCCCCCGCCACGCTCGCCGGCGTGGAGGCCGACGCCACCGAAGCGGTCGAGCACGCCGCCGAGCAGGCCCTCGCATCGCGCGACGATCTTCCGCCGCCCGAGCACGCCCTTTTCGAGGGAATCTCCGAGGGTGGTGTGCTTCATGGTCTGGAGGCGCGGCTGGCGGCCCGTGCCCGGGAGGAATAGGATTCACGCCATGTTCGAGAATCTGCGCCGCGCCTTCCGGGAAGCCGTCGACAACTTCAACAGGGAGGTCGACCGCGATGCCGTGCCCGAGGCGGTCGACAAGCTGCTCAAGGGGATGCAGCGGGAGGCCGTCGATGCGAAGGCCGCGCTGGAGGGGCTGAAGAAGCAGCTCGCCGTCGCGCGGGAGCGTTCCAGCGCCGAGGCGAACAACGCGGAGGTCTGCAGGCGCCGCGAGGCCATGGCGCGGGACATCGGCGACAGCGACACGGCCGAGCTGGCCGCCACCTACGCCGAGAAGCACGACGCCCGCCGCAAGGTGCTCTCCGACAAGGCGAAGGCCATCGAGGCCGAAATCCGCCTGCAGGAGGCGGAGTACACCGAGATGATGTCGCAGATCAGGAAGGCACGCGCCAACCGGGACCGGCTCGCGGCCACCGCCGGGCGGACGCGGACGCGCGACTCGCTCGGCGGGGCCGACGACCTCTTCGGGGAGCTCGACCGGATGGCCGAACGTATCGGCGACAGCGAGGCGGCCGGGAGCGCGGAGGAAACACTTTTCGACGACGCGCGGGACTTCGACGAGCAGCTGGGCGCGTCCCGCCGGGAGGAAGCGATCGACGCCCGCCTGGAGGACCTGAAGCGCCGCATGCGCAAGGGGTAGGAACCCCTCGTGCGGATGTCCCTCCGAACCGCTAGATTCGGGACATGGAAAACTGGATCGGAGTTGCAGTCTGGATCGTGATGGGCATGGCGATCGGCCTCGGGATGAAGGTGGTCGTCAAGCGCCCCGATACCACCCCGGGGCATACCCGCGTTCTGTGCGTGCTGGGCGCCTTCGCCGCGGTGATCGGCGGCATGCTGGGCGTGGGCATTCTCGAGTTCGACCATCCGGTGGCGCTCAGCTTTGGCGGGATGGCGGGTGCGGTAGGCCTGGCGGTCCTCATGACCTGGGTCTACCGCTGGGGCATCAAGGGTCTCACCTGAGCCTCCCACGCCCCATCCGCCACGCGCCATGACCCGCCCCGTCGAATACGCCCACCGGGAACGCGCCCGCTTCTACGACGAACTGTGGGACTTTCTGCGCATTCCTTCCGTCTCGGCCAAGTCCGAGCACGACGGAGACACGGAGCGGGCTGCCGGCTGGGTGCGCGGCCAGCTGGAGCGCGCCGGCCTGCAGGCCGAGACGATTCGCACGCCCGGCCACCCGGTCGTGCTCGGGGAATGGCGGGGAGCGGGCCCCGAAGCGCCGACCGTCCTCATCTACGGGCACTACGATGTGCAGCCGCCGGAACCGCTGGACCTGTGGGACAGCCCCCCTTTCGAGCCCGCCATCCGCGACGGCCGCATCTACGCAAGGGGCTCCGCCGACGACAAGGGACAGCTGTTCCTGCACATCAAGGCGCTCGAGGCGCACCTGGCCACGCGCGGCCGGCTGCCCGTCAACGTCGTCGTTCTGGCGGAGGGCGAGGAGGAGGTGGGCTCGCCCAACCTCGTACCCTTCGTCAGGGCGCACCGGGAACGGCTCGCGGCGGAGACGGTGGTCATCTCCGATTCGGCCATGTTCGCCCCCGGTGTTCCATCGCTGCTGTTCTCGCTGCGCGGTCTGGCCTACTTCGAGATCCACGCACGGGGGCCCCGTTCGGACCTCCACTCCGGTGCCTACGGCGGCGCGATACCGAACCCCGCGAACGCGCTGGCGCGGGTGATCGGAACCCTTCACGACGAGACGGGGCGGATCGCCATCGCCGGCTTCTACGACGACATCGACCCCCCTTCGCGCGAGACGCTTGAAGGGATCCGATCACTCCCGTTCGACGCCGAGGCGTACGCGCGCGAGGTGGGCACGGTCCCCGCCGGCGGCGAGCCGGCCTATTCGCCGCTTGAGCGCCTGTGGACCCGCCCCTCGTGCGATGTGAACGGCATGCTGTCCGGCTATACGGGCGAAGGGGCCAAGACCGTGCTCCCCGCGAAGGCGATGGCCAAGGTCAGCTTCCGCCTGGTCCCCGGCCAGTCGCCGGATCGGGTGAAGGTGCTGCTGGAAGCGCACCTGGCGAAGGTGGCGCCCGCCGGGGTGGAACTCACCCTGGTGGAGTTGCACGGCGGCCGTCCCTGGCGCGCCCAACTGGAGGGGCCGCTCTTCGAGGCCGCCTCGCGGGCGCTGGAACGCTCGTTCGGAGCGCGCCCGGTGCTCGCCGGCGAGGGCGGCACGATCCCCATCGTGGGGGAATTCGAGGAGATCCTGGGGGCGAATTCGCTGCTTCTCGGCTTCGCCCTCCCGGGCGCCAACATGCACGCCCCCAACGAGTGGTTCGCGACCGACTGCTTCGAAAAGGGGATCGATACGCTGATCCACCTGTACGACGAGCTGGCTGCAGGAAGCAATCCCGGGTAGCCAGAGGTGCTGACGGCTCACCTCCGTGCAGCGCCGTCCGATCCGGCGGGGTTCAGTCCTGCGGACCGAGCCGCCGGGCGCCCCTGGAGTAGCGCCCCGCCCACAGTGCAGTGGGCTACCTCCTTCTCAAAGCCGAGCGGTCCGGCAATCCGAGACTGATCGCCGCATCCAGCCCCTCTCCCGGACTCGGAAGCGAAAAGGAACCGCGCAGGATTCTGCGAATGCGTCCGCTGTTCCTGTCGGTGAAGATCCCGATGGGGCGGTTCGTGGTGCGGTCCAGCGTGTCCCACCCGTCAGGGCCGGTCAATGTGATGCGCGAGAGCGAGTCGGCCCACGCCGGATTGACGGGAAGGCTGAACACGAAATGCCCCTGGCCCGATTCGGCTTCGACCGACGGGGCAAAACGCAGCGAGAAGAGACGCGCGCCGTCCGGCCCCAGGCCCTCGATCCTGTAGGGCCCGTCGGTGTGCGGCAGCGACACCGGTGCATCCAGCACCACCGCGGGTTGAAGAGCGGTCCCCACCGCATCTGCCCGCCCCCAGAGAATGAGCGTTGTCGTCCGCTCCGCCCGGGCCAACGGGGTCCCCCTCCCAAGCGCACTCGCCCTCACCCGGTACTCCAGCGCTTTCACGAAACTGAAATCGCTGACCCAGCTCGGGTAGCAGTAGGACATGATGTCCGACTGGGCAGGACGTACGAGTGCCCCTTCCTCCAAATCGTATCCCCAATACCCGATGCGCCCGCCTCCATGCGGGTAGTCCGGATCGGAGCCGCCAACCCCACAGGGCGCGTGACCCAGGTCGATGTTGTGGCCGAGTTCATGAGTAATCACCTGGCTGTGGATCTCGGCAACGCCTGCCCACCCGGGCTGGTAGGCAGCCCCGCCCTGCACCGGTGGCATCAGGCCCATGTAGTGTCCCGACCCGCCATCGGTCGTCCGAAGGAGTTCGATCTCTTCGAGCAAAGAGAAAATGTTCTGGAAGATCACCTCATACGATGTCACATGAGGCTCCCGTACGCTCAGAACCACGCTGTCGACCGGCAGCAGGAGCCGGGTTTCCTTCAGAAGTGCACTTTCGGCGGTGATACCCTCCATGGCACGGATCACGGACGAATCCGGATTCGTCGCCGAGATCATTGGAATCAATGTCAACTCGAACTGCGGCATCTCCCGCACGTCCAGCACCGCCCGGCCCGTCTCCGGGAACCTGAGCCGGCTGCCCTCGTCCAACGGCAACTCGCCCCGGGGATCCACCTTCACAACCAACTCCAGGCCCGGCTGCAGGATCCCACCGGGGATCAACGCCTGGTGTACTCCCTCCACCCGACCCTCATCCACTTCGGTGCCTATTCCCCGGGCGCCATCGGTGGCCATGTCGGCCGTGTACACTTCCACTCCATCCCGGAAAAAGGTCGCACGGGCTTCGGAATCGAAGAAGTTCCACTCGTCGGCGACCGCGAAAACCCGCAGCAGGGCGTCGCGCCCGGCCACCAGCGGCACACTTGCCCGGGGATCCTGGATTGCCTGATTCAGATACACGACCGGGACGGACACCGTGATCGCTTCGGGATTCACGCACTGATCGCCCCGCACTTCCCCAATGTCGTCAAGCCAGCCCTGAAACCCCCGGTCAAGGGGCGCGCACAGCCCTGAGCCCTGGAAGCTGAGGGATTCCAGATCCAGGTGGGTCATGTTCGGCGGGAATCTGCCCGCCAGACCAGGATTCCCACTTACGTCCAGCTCAGCAAGTTCGCGCAGGTAGGTCAACTCCACCGGAAGTTCGCCCACCACCTCGTTGGCCGCCAGGTAGAGCCCGGTGACCCGCCCATGGCCGTCCGCATCCACCCCCTCCCAGGTGCTCGCCGACTGATCCGAAAGCCAGCCGTCGCGACGCGACCAACCGTCGCCGCCCATGGCGTGGTAGAGGGCAGTCAGAACCAGCTTATCGTGTTCCTCTGGCGGACACTCCTCCGATAGCGCCCATGGAATCCCTTCCATCCACTCCGCGAAACCGGCGGAACGCGGCGCACAGAGGTCGGTGTTCGGGAAGATCAGCTCATTGAGTTCAAGCCTCGTAAGACCGTCCGGAAGGAGTCCCGCAAGGTCGTTTGCCGCCACATTGAGCTTGCGCAGAGATTCCGTGAACTCGCCCGGCAGGCCTCCGACAAGCGAATTGGACCCCACGGCGAGCACTTCCAGCAGGGGGAGAGCAGTCAGCTCCGCGGGTATGGGTCCCGACAAGAGATTGTCTCCCACCTCAAGAATCCGGAGCCTGGGCAGTTTGACCGCCCCGGACAGGAGTTCGCCCGACAGCGCGTTCCCGCTGAGATCAAGATGCTCGAGCAGCTCCAGCTTACCCAGCCAGTCAACGCTACCGCTCAGTTGATTCCGATACAGGATAAGAGACTCGAGGGATGCAAGGTCGCTCAGAGTCTCTGGAATCCCACCGGTCAGATCGTTCGACGCCATGTTGAGATAGTTCAGGCTCCCCAGCTCACCCAGCTCGGACGGGATGGTTCCCGATAGTCCATTGCGTGCCAAGTACAACGAGGTCACCGAGCCTCGCACTGTGGTTCGGACTCCAGCCCAGCTGTGAAGAGGCTGGCCGCTCAACCAGTTCGTGTTGTCGTCCCAGTTGTAGCCGTCTGTCGCGTGAAAGAGCGCGGCCAGCACTCTCTCTTCCGGGTCATCGCTGACGAAGATCGACGCTTGCCCCGAGGCCTCGCCGGCCTGGGCCGTGATTGTCGCGTTTCCCATACCCGCCCCTGTCACAACACCGCTGGCATCCACCGTCGCCACGCTGGTGTCGGCGCTGGACCAGCTGAATTGTGCATTCGAAATCTCGCTTCCCTCGGCGTCGAATGCCCTTGCGTCCAACTGCACCGTGCCCCCGGAGCTCGTCAGCACAGCCGACGACGGCGCGACGGTCACTGTGGCCGGTATCGGCCCCGTCGGCCGGTCAGTTTCGGCAGGGTTTTCGCATGCGCCCCCTGTGAACAGGGACAGCACCGGCAACCACCTGAGGCATGAAGCCCCCCGCACGGCCCCGTCGGGCAACCTCGTCACTTTCGTCATCGTCCGTCGCGCTCCTTGCAAAACCACATCTCCGTCTCCAACCGTGTTGCCCGTTTCCCAGGGCGCACATGCTCGGCCAGTGACCCGCATTGCTGAATTTCCGGGAGTTCTTCCGGTATCCGCAATACCCGGTATGCATTGCCGACCCGGCCGTCCCATGCCAAGGCATGACAGAACCGGTCGTTGACAAGCGCCGTCAACTGCCTTGCCTGCCTACTCTTGCGATCGACCCACCATCCACACTGCATGCAGCAGCGCCCGTGCCTTGTTCATCGTCTCATTGAACTCGGCCTCCGGATCCGAGTCCGCCACCACCCCCGCCCCCGCCTGAACATGCGCGCGGCCATCTCTCACGATCATCGTGCGGATGGCAATGGCCGTATCCATCTGCGCCCCACCCCACCCGAGGTGACCCACCGCCCCCGCGTACGGTCCACGCGCCGTGGGCTCCAGCTCGTCGATGATCTCCATCGCGCGCACCTTCGGCGCTCCCGACACCGTCCCCGCGGGGAAGCACGCAGCGAGCACATCCAGCGCGGTGAGCCCTTTTCGTACACGCCCCTCCACCTGGCTGCAAAGATGCATGACATGTGAGTACCGCTCCACGGCCATCAGTTCCGGAACGGTCACGCTGCCGTACTCCGAGACCCGCCCTACGTCGTTGCGCCCCAGGTCCACCAGCATCCGGTGCTCGGCCAGCTCCTTCTCGTCCCGGACAAGCTCCTCGGCCAGATCCCGGTCTTCGGCGGGGGTGTCCCCCCTCCTGCGCGTCCCCGCGATGGGCCGCACCGTGACCACCCCGTCCTCCATCCGCACCAGGACCTCCGGCGACGAACCCACGATGCCCAGGCCGTCGAGTTCGAGGAAATACAGGTACGGCGACGGGTTGATGGTGCGCAGCGCCCGGTAGAGATCGAAGGGATCCTGCTCAAAACGGGTCGTCAGGCGCTGGCTGAGGACCACCTGGAAGGCGTCGCCCGCGGCGATATAGTCCTGTATCCGCCTCACCCCGGCGACGAAGTCGTCCCGATCGAAGTTGCTGTCGCACGCGATATCCGCCGCGTTGGTCCCCGGCTCAAGCGGCAGGGGGGCGGGGACCGACCCCGACCGGAGCTCTTCCACCACCTCCGCCAGGCGGCCCACGGCCTCCCGGTAGAGAAGCTTCAGCGCGCCCCGATCGGTCGCGTTGCCGATCTTCAAGGTGGTGATCGCCCTGGCCCGGCCGTGCAGGTTGTCCACCGCGATCACCACATCGGAGAACATGACCATCGCCGTGGGCAGACCATGGTCGTCGGGCGGGCCGGATCCCAGCCGCTCCATGCGCCGGACGAGGTCGTAGCCGAAGTAGCCGACGGCGCCGCCCCAGAAGCGGGGGAGCCGCGGATCGGGGCGGGGGCGGGCTTCGGTCAGACGCGCGTGCAGGTCGGCCAGGGGCTCGTCGGTGGGGTGCGGACGCCACCCGTGCTCGGGGCACCAGACGGAAACGTCGCTACCTTCCAGCATCCATGCTTCGCGCGGCCGGCTTCCCAGGAAGCTGTAGCGAGCCCATTGTTCACCCCCCACCACGGATTCGAGGAGGAAGCCGAATGTGCCGCCCCGCAGTTTGTGATACGCGGTGACGGCCGTGTCGGAATCGAAGAGGAACTCGCACCACACGGGAATGCGGCTGCCGGGTGCGGCACCCTCCAGGAAGGATTCGAAGGTGGGTTCGACGTTCAATTGACAGGAATGGGGGAGGTCCGGTTGGGAGAGACCGGATACCTTTCAAGGATCCTCGAAGAAAGTCAACGAAGGAGAGGTGCCGATGCGGCCCCACACACAGACTCCCCGGAGCACTCCGGACGGTTCGCCTCCCTACGGGTGGGCGGCGGCCGCGGCCGCCGCGGTGGGCCTGCTCTACGCAGTCACACTCGCGCCGACCACGGCGTTCTGGGACACCAGCGAGTACATCGCCACCGCGCACATCATGGGAATCCCCCATCCCCCCGGGAATCCCCTCTTCATCATCCTCGCCCGCACCTGGGACATCCTGCTGGGGATCTTCGGTCTCTCGACCGCCGTCAAGATCAACCTCTTCTCCGCTCTCATGGGCGCGCTGTCCCACGGCCTCTGGTTCCTGGTGGTCCACCACATCCTCAAGCACTTCTCGGACGACCGGCGCTTTCGCCTCATCGGCGCCTTCGCCGCGGTGCTGGTCAGCGCGACCGCGTTCACGGTCTGGAACCAGTCGAATGTGAACGAGAAGGTCTACACGGTGTCGCTCCTCACCATCGCCCTGCTGTCGTGGCTCGCCTTTCGCTGGCAGGAGCGGATCGGCAAGGCGGGCGACGACAACCTCCTTGTCCTCATGGCCTTCGTCCTGGCTCTCTCGGTGGGGAACCACCTCATGGCCTTCCTGGCGGCGCCGGCGCTCCTGCTCTTCGTCCTGCTGGTGCGGCCCCGCTGCCTTCTCAACCCGCGCCTGTACCTGTTCGGGGCACCCGCCATCGTGCTGGGCCTTTCCGTCCACCTCTTCCTGCCCATCCGCTCGGACCTCGGGCCCATCATCAACGAGGCCCAGCCCACCTGCGAGAGCATCGGCGCGGCGGTGGCGAGCGTCGTCACCTACGGCAATGCCGGTTGCGAGGATCTGTCGGACGCGCTGGCGCGGAAGCAGTACGACAAGCCCCCGCTGACCACCCGGCAGGCACCCCTCGTCTCCCAGGCCGGAAACTGGCTCCAGTACTTCGACTGGCAGTGGGCCCGTGCGCTGTCGCCCACCGACGTGCTCTTCGGCCGGGCACGCATCCCCCTCACGGCGCTGTTCATCGGGCTGGGCATCTTCGGTCTCCTGGAGCACTATCGCCGGGATCGGGTCAGCTGGGTCTACATGATCTCGCTTTTCGGAGTCCTGTCGGCCGGCCTGGTCTACTACCTGAACTTTAAGTACGGCTACTCGATGCCGCTTCCCGAGGAAAACGAGCTCCGACAGCTCATGGAGGAAAAGAACGCGCGCACCACCATGGATCTGCGCGAGGTTCGCGAACGCGACTATTTCTTCGTCGTGGGCTTTTCGGTCTGGGGGCTCATGGCGGGGATCGGGATCGCGACCCTCTGGGACCGCGTCACCCGCATGTCGGGCCGCTCGCTGGCCGCGACCTCACCGGTGCTCGGCCTGGCGCTCATCCCCCTCGTTCTGAACTTCGGCTGGGCCGGCCGCGCCGGGGATCACACCGCGCGCGACTGGGCCTACAACCTCCTCATGAGCGTCGAGCCGTACGGGGTCCTCTTCACCAACGGCGACAACGACACCTTCCCGCTGTGGTACGTGCAGGAGGTCGAGGGAATCCGCCGCGACGTGACGGTGGCGGTGACCTCGTACCTGAATACGCCCTGGTACGTGAAGCAGCTCCGCGACCTCACCCGCCCCTGCCAGCCCGGCCAGGATCCGGACGCGGACCCAACCCTCATCCTGTGCCAGCGCCCCTACACGGCAGAGAACACCGACGCCATGTACACCCACGACCCCGCCGAGGCCGAGGCCGCCGGCAAGTTGCCGATCCTGCTGGCCGAACCGGTGCGGGTCCCCTCCCGGGGCATGTTCCGCGACGACCTGTCCGACGCAACCGTCGAGCAGGTGGCCGGCCTCTACCCACTGTTGCAGGAGAGCCAGTCCTACAACCTGGGTCCGCTGACCGCAACGTTGGCGGGTGGCCAGAACCTCTTCCCCTGGCACCAGTTCACACTCGCCGCGATCGCGAATTCGCTGGGCGACCGCCCCGTGTATTTCGCATCGGCCGTCACTCCCGCGGCGACCTTCGACATCATGCGGCACATCGTGCGGCAGGGTCTCGCCTTCCGGCTCTGGCCGGACAACCCCGAGGAAATCGGCCCTGCCGTCCTGCCCAACCAGGACAGCACCGAGAATCGTCTGGTGCTGGGAGCCTGGGTGGACATCGCGCGCACCAGGCTCCTGGCCGACAGCGTGTTCGAGCATCACTCCGGGATTCCCGGGGAATGGGACTACTGGCCGGACCGGTCCACGCGGGGGATTCCGAACTACTACTCCTGGATGTACCAGGCCCTCGGTCTGGACAGGGGACTCCGGGCGGATCCGGAGGCGTGGGCCCGGCTCGAAGCCCTCAGGAGGGCCTGGGTGGACCTCGCCAATTCGCTGGAACCCGCCAGCCGCCCCGAGCAATGAGAGCGGCTGAGGCACCGGGCTGACCACGCACGCTGATCTACCCCCCGAGCCAGACGGACCCGAGCCCCGACCTCTGCCGGCGAATGCGGCCCTCCCGCCGCGTTCCGTCCAGCCTGTAGATCAAGTCGAAGTACTCCGGCACCGAGGTCGCGACCTCCGGGGGGGCGTGCACCAGCACGACGGGGATGCGCCGCGCCAGACCGGCAAGAGCCGCCACTGCGCGGGGCCGATCCTCGCGGTTCAGCCGGGCGAGGTTGTCGGGCAGGATCATCGAGTCCGGCCTGACGCCCGCACCCGCCGCCAACTCGACCAGGGCGATCCGCGCCGCCACCTCGAGCACCGCAACGTCCTCGCCACCCCGCCCCCCACCCCTCGACCAAACGGCGAACAGTTCCGGAAACGCTCCCACCAGCCGCCCCCCGGTGAGTGCCACCACCTTGCCGTGAATCCTGGCCCGCACGCGCCGGCCCGTCTCGGCCAACAACCTCGTCCTCCTCTCATCCCCGGCCGCACCGGTTCTCTTGCGGTTCCCATCCGCCTTGTCGTCGCTCCCACCCCCGCGCAACCGGGCCGACAGCTCCAACAGGTCATCGAGCCGCTGCCTGGCAGCCTCCACCTCCGACCCCTGCACCTTCCGGCGGGCCAGTTCCTCGGCCAGGCTCTCCGTCTCCGCGCCCAGCACCATGGCCCGGTTTTCGCTGGCCTGCAGGTCATCGGGCTTGCCCTCGAGCTGGTCCCGGCGACGGCGCCACCAGCGTCCGTCCTGCACCACGGACTCCCATTCCTCCCTGAGTGATTCCCGCACCGGCCCGGCGCGGTCTCCGAGCTCCCTGCCACACCTGCCGCACCGACCGCCGTCCCCCGCCTCGTCCGTGCTCTTCAGCTGCCCGCGCAGTTCGCGTTCCCGGTCGCGATACAGCAGCAGGCGGGTCTCGGCGTCCTGGCGCTCGCGCACCCACGCCATCGTGCCGGCCTCCGCGTCGCCGCGGGCTATCGCAGCCTTCTCACGTGCCTCACGAAGTCGCGCCTCAAGTCCCCCGACCTCTTCCCGCAGCCGCGTCAGGCGTTCCACCCGGCTGCGCGCGTCCCGCGCAAGTCGCGCCACCACCGCATCCGCCGGGCCACCTGCCGATCCCTCTCCCCCACCGCCACCCCCGCGCATCTCAGCCGCCCCAACCGGGCCCACCAGCAACGCCGCCGCCGCTGCCAGCCAGGCCGTCGCGGGCCCGTCGCCGAACCAGAGCGCTCCGTACTCCTCGCGCCGAAGTCCGTGCCTCTCCAACACGGCCTCGAGGTGCGCTTCGAAGCCTGAAGTCCCGACACCGATCGGCCCCTCCGGCCCCTCCACCACCGGTCCGGGACCGCGGTGACCGCCCCGGCTGCCGAACGCCGTTCGCAGGCCGGCCAGGAACTCATCCCACAACGGATCACGCCCGCCCACAAACCCCACCAGACCCCGGGCACCGCGCAGGTCCAGCACCGGACCGCGCGACCCCGCCTGCAGCGACGTAATCCTCATCGGCCCACCGCGCGCACGCCCACCCGCGCCCTCCCCCCGGCACGCGAAGACCTCTCACCCGCCGCCGCCACCTCGCGCCACGCCCCCGCCCCGCCCACCCCATGCGACGCGCCCTGCCCCGGAAGCGCGTCCACCCTCAGCTCCGCGACCCGGCGGCGCACCCCGGCGAGCACTTCCCGGTCGAGCGCGGCCAGGTCCTCGTCGGACAGCCCGCGCACCGGAACCCGCAGAAGCTTCCCGTCGATCCCCCCCGGCACGCCCGCCAGCGCCTCGCCCAGCCGGCGCGCCACGGTCGCCGTGCCTCCTCCCGTCGCCTCGATCGGAGCCAGGCTCACGGCGGCGCGCGCTTCGACCGGCCAGAAGGTCACCTCGCCCGACTCGAGCTGAGCGGTGACGAACCCCTTGTCGATCGCCGATTCCTCCCACGGATCGGTACCGACCCTCTCCAGGGAACCGCAGTAGCAGGCCCGCTCGGCCACCGGCGTGTAGACGTGCCTGGAGCCCAGGGCGACGTAGTCCCAGCCGCGGCGCGCGACGGCCGGCGCATGCGAGCGTCCCGATGCCAGCGCCGCGTGCGCCACCAGGACGTTCCATTTCGCCGCCGGGTCGGGGGAGACGCTCAGCGAACGGGAGACCATGACCGCCGGGTGGGGAAGCAGGGTGACGGACAGCTGTCCGCCGTACAGGCCGAGGCGGCGCACGGTCGTCGTGGCCACCTCGACGCCGGGCAACGCGCCGATGACCATGATCGGCCCGCGCGCGCCCGCCTCCAGGGGAATGTCACGGAGCCCGGCGGCCACGGCGACCACCACCTCCGGAAGGCTGTCGCGCAGCTTCCTGACCGCCCTGGAAAAGGTGGCGATCGGCGGCGCGGTCACCTCGGGATGGTCGAACACGTCGCCGGCGACGACCACCAGGTCCGGGCCGAGTTCCGCGATCCGTGCCAGCGCGCTCTCGAAGGCCCGGAGCACATCCCCCGCCCGCCCCGGCCCCGCCCCGGCGTATCCCAGGTGCAGATCCGACAGGTGGGCCACCTTCACCTCCCGCAGCGCCGTACCGGTCCGGCGCCCCGCCGCCCCCGTTGCTCGTGCGCGCCCGTCCACGGATTGACTCAGACGTCGTCGTGGCCGCGCGGACCGCCGGCCCCGCCGAGCATTTTCAGCCCGGCGACCGGCCCCGGTGCGGTCGCCCCCGGATCGAGACACCACACTTCGTCCCCGCGGGGCGCCAGGCGGGGCGGCCCCGGGACGGCGGCAGACGCGGCCGCGTACCGCGCCACCCCCCACCCCGCCGCAGCCGCCGATTCGGCCAACTCGGCCGGAAGACCGTGCCGCCGCGCCCGCACCCAGACCCTCCCGGCCCCGGCCTCACGCAACCCGGCCAGCAGTACACCGCCGGCCAGACCCTCCCTCAACCCGCGCCCCGCGGTCTCCCAGTCCACGACCACCGTGTGCCCCGGCGCTTCGGGGACCGGAGAGTCCGCGAGCGATTCCGATTCCCACTCGAAGCCCTCCCTCACCAACGCCCTCACCTCGGCATCCGGCTCGTACAATCGCCACCCACCCTCTCCCTCCCTGGCAAACCAGCTCCCCGCACCCACGAACAGCACAGGACCGGTTCCGTCCAGCGTGCCGGCGACACCCAGTCGCCAGTCTCCGGCCGGGGGGGGATCGACGATTCGGTCCCGTCCACCGTCCCAGAGGACCTTCACCTCGGTTTCCGGAACCGCGGTGTGCCACGCCTCGAAGAGCAGCCCCGGCCGGCTGGTTTCGTGCAAAACCACGCGGCGGCGCGGCACGCGGTCGAAGATCCAGCCCTGGCAGCGCGCTCCGCCCGACGCGAACACCGCCGCCGCGAGGAAGGCCGTCACCGCCAGTACCGGGCGCCCCAGAAGCAGGTGGACCAGCGCGACGCCCGCCGCCACACCGGTCAAGGCTCCCGCCAGGACCTGCTTTCCGGCACCCAGCGATGCGGCGAAACGCCCCAGGCGTCCCCAAACCCCCCCTGCGAAGTACGCCGGCAGCGCACCCGTAACCGCCAACCCCAGGCCCTGCGTGACCGACGTGGCGGCGAACCCGCCCATCAGCTCCCACAGTCCGGTGAACCCCGACCCGCACAGGAGCGCCACCAGGAGCCCGACCCACCACCGCACCGCTGTGCGAACGCCCTGGTGTTCGTCCCCGGCCCTTCCTATCCGGAGACCGGCGGCAAGCGACAGCAGGGCCACGCCAACCAGAACGGAGGCCGCGCGGACCAGCCCCTGCGAGTCGCCGAGCAGCAGTTCCACCACGGACCCCTGCCGCTCGGGATTCATGATCTCGCGCGCGAGTCCCTGCGAGTCGTAGAGGAGCACCCCGGCCCCGGTCACCACGGCCGTGGCGACGGCGGCGCCCACCAGGAGTGAGGGCACCCAGATGACACGCCGGGCGCGATTCACCGGCGCCCCCTGTGCGAGTTCATTGCGACCGAAGGGGCTCTTCCGCAGACTCCCGGTTGCGCGTTCATGGGGGATTCTACCCTCTCGGGGGACCGGGGACCAACCCGCGCTGCGAACGACGGGCCCGGCCGGCCGGCCGCCACGAGCAAGTGCGAATCCTCGCAGCCCGGCGCCCGGCCGCGTCCGCTCGAACCCGGCCGCTACGCCGGTTCAGCGTTCCTGCAGCTCCTCGAGAATCGTCCCGTAGCTGTCGTAGCGGGCCTTCTGGATCCTTCCCGCAGCCACCGCATCGAGGATCGCGCAGCCAGGTTCGTGGATATGGACGCAGTCGTTGAAGTGGCAGTCGCCCAGGAAGGGCCGGAAGTCGGCGAAGCATCGGTCCAGGTCGGCCCGCGACACATCTCCCAGGCCCACCTCGCTGAACCCCGGAGTGTCGGCCACGGCCCCGCCTCCTTCCAGAGGGATCAGCCGGCTCGAGACGGTGGTGTGCCTCCCGGCCCGCGATTTCCTCCCCACTTCGCGGGTCCGCAGTCCGAGCCTCGGGTCAACCGCGTTCAACAGGGTCGACTTCCCCACCCCCGACGGCCCCGCCAGCGCCGACGACCCGGCCCGCACCACCGCGCGAAAGCCCTCCATGCCCTCGCCCGTCACCGCCGACGTCTCCACGACCGCGTACCCCGCGACGCGGTATCGCTCCGCCAGCGCGGCCGCCACCGCACGGCCCCGCGCCAGGTCCACCTTGTTCAGCACGACGCACGCCTCCATCCCTCCCGCCTCCCCCATCACCAGCATCCGGTCGATCACCCCGGGGTTCGGTGCCGGGTCCGCAACCGACGCCACCACCACCAGTCGATCCAGGTTGGCGGCCACCACCTTGGCCACGCGGCCACCCGCCGTGCGCCTCGCCAGGTACGTCCGCCGCGGCCGCACCGACTCGATCACATGACCGCCTCCCCACGCTTCCACCACCCCCACCCGGTCCCCGATCACCACCTTGTCGCGAACGTTCCCCGACCGTTTCAGCCGCCCCCGCACCGTCGCTTCCACGGTGCCGCCGCCGGTGCGCACCGTGTACGTGCCGCCCGTGGCCTCGATCACCTGGCCCGCCGTCATGCGGCCGCCGCCCGCAACGAAAACACCCCCGCGACGGCAATGCCGCCACGGGGGTGTCCGCACCTGTGCATCCTCAGGCTGCGCCCGTTCCGGTCCGGACGCCGGCCTCCGCTACGCCGCGAAGGACTTCAGAGCCTTGCCCTTGTCCCCTTCGCGCAGACGCTTGAGGGCGCGGTCCCGAAGCTGCCGGATCCGCTCCCGGGTGACCCCCAGGATGTTCCCGATCTCCTCCAGGGTGTGCTCGCGCTCCCCCTCTAGGCCGAAGTACAGCCTCAGCACCTTGGCGTCGCGCGACTCCAGCGACCCCAGCGCGTTGGCCACCGCCTCGGTGAGGAGACGGTTCTCGACCTCCAGCTCGGGCTCGGCGGCCTCTTCGGTGATGAAGCGCTCCACGAGCTGCGAGTCCTCGCTGTCGCCGATCGGCGCGTCCAGGCGGATCTCCGCCGCGTTCAGAGTCTGCAGCGATTCCACGAGCTGCGGCGTGAGGAAGGTCGCCTTCCCCAGCTCCTCGCTGGTCGGGTCGCGCCCCAGCTCCTGCTTGAGACGCTCCTTCTCGCGGAAGATCCGGGCGAGGTCCGACGCGCGGTTGAGCGGCACGCGCACCGGACGCCCGTGGTTCGCCAGCGAAGCCAGGATGGCCTGCCGGATCCACCACACCGCGTAGGAGATGAACTTCACTCCCTGCTCGGGATCGAACTTCCGGGCCGCGGTCACCAATCCCACGTTCCCCTCCTGGATCAGATCCGTGAGCGAGACGCCCCGGTTCTGGTACTTCTTCGCGACGCTGATGACGAAGCGCAGATTGGCCTTGGCGAGCGCCTGGATCGCCTCCTCGTCACCCTTCTGGGCACGCGCGCCCAGGATCTTCTCCATATCCGGCGTGATCAGCTCGTGACGGCTGACATCGCGCAGATACTGATCCAGCGCGGTCTGCTCGTCCAGGCTGGCGTCGAATCCGGTAAGCGGGTTCACCCGCCCCTTCGGGCGCCGACCCCGCCGTGCTTTTGTGGCCATGGTTCTCTCTCGATTCCTCAAGTGCGGGCCGGTTCACACACCTGCCGCACGTGTGTAGCGTGTACAGCCTTTAATCGTAAGGTTGCAGTCTCCGTTTGTCAAAGACACCTTCGGTGCCCATTTCGTTGTCCGCGGTGCCGCGGACGCTATTCCAAGTACCCCTCGCCGCCGTTTGGTTCCCCGGCGTTTCATACGGGAACCCGTACGGGGCCGGCGGCATTCGGTTTTTCGGGTCTCCCCACCCCGGCGAGTCTGTTCAGCAACCACCCGGGCGACACCTCGCGGCGTTCGAAGGTGAAGAGGCGGAGCACCCGCGCCGTGCGGTACAGTTCCTCCGCCAGACTGGGCAGATCGATCAGCCCCGGAATCCCCTCGCGCCCGAGCCGTATCACCTGGCCACCCCTCTCGACCAGTACGTCGAGCTGGAACATCGCCTTCTTCACGGGGAAATCGAGGATCACCTCTCCGGGGGCGAGCCCCAGCTCGGCGGCGATCCCGTCCTCCCAGCGCCGTTTTGCCGGTGTGTCGCCGCTTACCCAATCGGGCAGCGTCGTATCTTCGAGTTGCCAGGCGGGGATTTCGGTTGCCCGTTTCGGCAGCCGGCGCTCGCGGAGCGCGGGGAGCCAGTGGCGTTCCAGGCGGCTCGCGGCAGAGCTCCGGCCCGCGCGGGCACGCCGTGCGAGTTCGTAGAGCAGTTCCTCGTCGGTGGGGCCGATCAGCTCGAGCGGCGACACCAGACCCACTTCGACCGCGGTCTCCACGATCCGCTTGTAGAGACCGGTGGCGGCCCTCACGCCGTGGTGCCAGTAGACCGTCCGGAACATCTGGTATTTCGAAAAGAGGAGCGACTCCAGCGTGCTCATCGCCTTGTCGTGCAGCCCGACTTCCCACCTGCCGGTGACCGGGTCGCGCAGCAGGGCCAGACCCTGCAGGAGGCGCTCGACGTCGACCTCTCCGTACGGCACCCCGCAGAAGCGGGCGTCGCGCCGCAGGTACTCCATCTTGTCCAGGTCCAGGCTGCCGCTCACAAGGCCGCGGAGCGCGTTGCCGCCCTCCCCCATGATGATGCGGTAGATCTCGTCGGCGGCCCCCGGGCCCAGCGGCTCCAGGGCCGCCTTCAGGGGGTCCGACTCGAAGAAGCGCGCGCTGATCTCCTGGTGGTCGCCCGCGATCCGCTCGGGTTCGAGTTCCTCGAGCGCGTGCGAGAAGGCGTAGTGGCCGATGTCGTGGAGAAGGGCGGCGTAGGGGATGAGGCGCGCGTCGTGCCAGACGTGGTCGGGGACCGGCGGACCCGACTTGAGGATCGCCAGAGCGCGCACTGCCAGGTGGTAGACGCCCAGAGCGTGATCGAAGCGTGTGTGGGTGGCCCCCGGATACACCAGGTGCGCCAGGCCCAGCTGACGGATGTAGCGGAGACGCTGAAAGGCCGCCGTGTCCATGATGGCGACTGCGACGGCGTCCATCCGGATCGTGTTCCAGACCGGATCACGTATGACGAGCGAACGGCCATGCCTCTGCATGGAAGGCCACAATAGGGCACGGGGCGGGACAACGCAATGTGAATTTGGGACTGGTTTTGCCGAACCGCTCGTTGACCCGACCCGAATAAACCACGAAATTGCGGTCCCATGGCGACTTCCGCACTCCGAGAGAGGGTCCGCGCCCACGCCGAGGACCGCCCCGGCGTCTACCGCTGGCTGGGTCCGGGCGGAAGGATCCTCTACGTCGGCAAGTCCGTGAGGCTGAGGTCGCGCCTCCTTTCGTATTTCCGGGAGGAGACGGGCAAGACGGCCCGGCTTGTGGCCGAGGCCGAGGACGTCAACTGGGACCTGAAACCGAACGAGTTCGCCGCGCTCATCCGCGAAATGCGCCTCATCCGCGCGTGGCAGCCCGAGTACAACGTCCAGCACAGGCGCGACCGCCGTTACGGGTTCATCAAGATCACGCGGGAGCCCGCGCCGCGACTGGTCCCGGTCACACGCCTCCACAACGACGGAGCGAGCTACTACGGGCCCTTCGCGCAGACGGGCTGGCTCGCGCACGCGGTCCACGACCTCTCGCTGGCGACCGGACTGCGCGACTGCCCCGCCCACACCCCGATCCACTTCGGCGACCAGCTCGAGATCTTCTCGGGTGGCAGGGTGCCCCGCTGCATCCGCGCCGACACGGGGACCTGTCCCGCGCCCTGCGCCGGCCGCTGCACGACGGCGGAGTACGATCGCCGCCTGCGTCTGGCCCGCGCGTTCCTCGAAGCGCGCAGCCGCGCGCCGCTGGCCGAACTGGCGGAATCGGTGAAGCAGGCTGCCGCCGACCTTCGCTTCGAGTACGCGGCCACCATCCGCGACCGCATGGAGACGCTGGAGAAGCTGTGGAACCACCTCTCCGGGTTCCGCGGGCAGGTCGAGAACCTGAACCTCGTCTACCCGGTCTCGGGGCATGGAGGGGACGACCGCATCTACCTGATCCGGCGCGGGAGGCCGTGCGCGGAGATGCCGTGGCCGAAATCGGACCGGGCGCGGCGGCGGGCCGACGAGGTGGTGGAGGATGTCTTCCGGCCGGTGCCGGCGGACCGGGACGGGACGCTGGATGGGGACGCGGCGGCCGAGGTGCTGCTGACGGTGTCGTGGTTCAACTGGCGGCCGCGGGAGAGGGGGAGGGCGGTGGCGCCGGAAAGGTGGCTGGGTGGGGTGTTGGCGGGAAAACGACGGTCGGGGAAGCCGGCTGAAGGGTGACGGAGTGGAACAACCGCCATTCGCAGCGCCGGGAGACCGCCTGCCGATGCCCACGAGATGCACCGGCTCTACCTGGTCAAGGGCGCGCGGGCCACGACCGCGATCGAGGGGAACACGCTGAGCGAGGAGCAGATCCGGGCGCAGTTGGACTCTATGCGCGCCTTCCGGCCCGCGCAGGCATAGCCTGTGGACAGGTAAACGGGTGTTCGATTGACATGACGCCAGGCGGGGAGCGGAGTCAATCGAGCCGAGGCGTCCCAATCGAGCATGCGGCTGTCCCTTGATTTGCCGCGGCGGCGGGCGGGCGGTTTGACTCCGGTCCGCGTCTCCCCTGCATCGCGGTTCCGTAGTCGTCGGCTGGCGGCAGCCCCCTGCGGGCATGAGTGTCCCAAATCGCGGATCCCCAGGCCCATCCGGGCATGAGCGTCCCAAATCGCTGGTGCGCAGGCCCATCCGAGCATGAGCGTCCCAAATCGCTGGTCCGCAGTCCCATCCGAGCATGAGCGTCCCAAATCGTCGAATCACAGGCCGATTTAACTATGTACGGTTTCAGAATCGTGCTTTCGCGAGGTCCGGGACCACCCTCCAGGATGCCCCCCAATGGCCCTCAGAAGCCCCAGGATCGAGTCCGAGCCCCCCGTGACCCATTTGTGTTGGCTCCACCCCCGGTTTTCGCTTCCTGAGCCGTCCTGAGAGGCGGAAATCACGCCGCGTATATTGTAGCAGGCGGGC
>JAPPNO010000040.1 GCA_028873845.1 Gemmatimonadota bacterium
CCACAAGATCAACGGGTGCAATCAGTTGTAATCCAACTGCAACCTGTCTCCGGGTCGTTCGCTACGCGTGCCGCCGCGAGGAACTTGGGGATGAAGTCCCGGGTCTCGGCGGGCAGTCGGCCGCGGATCCGCACGAACAGGTCGTCGTTCCGGGGGGCGCCCCCTCCGTACTCGCGAATCGCGCGCTCAACCCGGCCGGGGCCGCCGTTGTACGCAGCCAGGGCGAGGAACCACGACCCGAATTGCCTGTGCAGCCCGGCGAGAAAGTCGAGCGCGGCCGGGGTGGCCGCGTAGGGGTCGAACCTCTGATCGATGAGCGGCGTGATGCCGAGCCCCAGCCAGCGCGCCGTGGCGGGCATGAACTGCCACAGCCCCGCGGCTCCCGCCGGCGACACCGCCAGGGGATAGTAGCTCGCCTCGATGATGGGCAGGTAGCGCAGCGAGGGCGGCAGGCCCCGGGCGGCGATCTCGGCGTCGACGAAGTCCTCGTACCGGCCCATGCGTATCAGCGCGCGTCCGAACCTGTCGGCGGCCCGTGTCCGCCAGTATCTCTCCCACCAGCCGATGCGTGCCTCGATCACGTTCTCGGCGGCCCGGGGCGACGACACGATGGGATCGTCCGGGAGGGCACGCGGCGGCGGGGGCGATTCGTCCCGAGACCCGGCATCCGCTTGTACGGGCCGTGGTGTGGGGACTGCGAGATCGGGCCGCAGCACTTCGGTCGCGGGCTTCCGGGAGGTGACCGGAGGCGCCTCGGCCGGCGACGGAGTCCGGACATGCCGGCCACAGCCCGACAGAACGACCAGTACCAGTCCGTGGATCAGCCCGCGCGCGCACCGGGAGCGGCAAAATGTATAGCAGAAATTACATAGTGTAATGTACACTTTACAGCGTGGACCGGTGAAGCGAAGCGGCCAGCGCGGATGCATCGCCGTTCGAATGCCGGGGGGATTTTGTCCACGGGCTGCTAGGCATGCACAGCTGGACGGACGCCCCCGACGGACGGGCGCCTGAGCGAACTTCTCCGGCCATCCGTCCTTCGACAGATCGGGAGCGGTGTCGGGGTCAAGACCCCGGGCCCTGGAGCCGTCGTTCTCGTTCATTGCCCCTCCTTTGGGTAGCGCCGACCTCACCCCCCCACCCCCCCTACCAGTCCGACGACCGCTCATCATGCAGCGCCGTCGGCAGCCTGTACGAATGCTCGAATTCGTCAAAGCTCGCAAACTCCATCAGGGCCTCGAACCGATCCTGATTCTGCTTTGCCGCCAGGCCGGGAAGCATCCTGCCGACCATCCGCCGGGCACGATGCCTGAACCGCAACCACGGCACCACCCTACGCCTCCGCCGCGGGAACCTGAGCGAATCCGCCAGCTCGTCGCCGATCAGCTCCCGGGAGACCTGCGTCACCGTGCGGGCCATCTTGCGGCGCTCCGGGGGTGCCTTGATGCCGACGATGATGGGCGCGCTGTTCACCACGCTGTTGGCCATGATGATCCCGTCGTGGTCGGTGGGAGGCTCGCACATCCTGCCGATCTCGAAGGTTCGGACCGCCGAGGCCTCGTCGCGGAAGAGAATCTCCTCGGGGATGCCGAACAGAATGCCCGCGTAGCGCCAGACGTGGACGAAGGCTTCGCGCTCGTCGCGCGTGAAGTCGCCCCCCAGTGCGGCGACGTGCCCCATCAGGCGGCCCGAGAAGGCGGCCCCGGCCAACAGTATGTGTGCCGCGCTGAGAGGCGTGCCGTACCGCTCCCGGTCCCACTCGTCGGAGCCGTTGAGAAGGTGCCTTGACTGGGCGTGCACCAGACGGGCCCGAAGCGTCAGCCTCCATCCGTCCCCTCCGGGCTCCATGCCGCGCGGGAGATACTGCTCGACCAGCTGCATGCCGTTGTGCTTGAGACGGCGGATGGCCGCGACCACGAGCCGTCCCCGAATTCGAAACGACTTGCTGATCAGCGTGGAGAATCCCTCCACGATGCTGCCGCCCACGAGGGCCGCAAGGACGATGTCCGAGTTGCGGAGAAAGGCCTGGGAAGCGACTCGCGCGCGCCTTCTGTCGAACCAGTCCGGTATCCGGTTGGCTTCCTCGACGAAGGTCAGAAGGGAATCGGGGACGCCGACGCGCGACGCGTCAGGGCCCTCCAGCACTTTGGCCAGGGTCTCGTGGATCTCTTCCGGAGACAGGGATCCCAGATCGCGGATCACCGCGTCCGCAAGGCGATCGCCGACGGTCGTATGGCGGATGTACGCTTCAGCCAGTCGGGGATCGCGGGCCCGGGCCGCTTCATATCCCGTCGCGTAGGCGCTGGGGATCTTCACAGGTGGGCGCGCGGGGGCCGTCCGGCGAACACGTCCGCCGCCCGTCCCCTGTCCGGCCCTCGGGCCGTGGTTGTCTCTGCGCGCTTCATCCCGTCGACCTCCATCGCATGAATCAATGTTGTTGCGGAAAGTGGACTGTCAAGGACGCCTGTGCGGTTCGAGAAGTACCGGGTGACGCCGCTGGCGAGTTGGGCGGCTTGTATGCCCATGTGCCATGGGCCCCTACGACCGCGTCACGCTCCACAACCTGAACAATGCGAGCCAGTGGTCGAAGGTGAGGCTGCGGGGTGGCCCGGAAGCATCGAAGCTGAGATCCCGACTCAGCCGGTGGATCTGCGTTCGCGTCAGCTCGGACCGCAGACACCTCCCGATCGAGCGGCCGTCGCGACCAAAGCAACTCCGGATGAAGCGCCGGTAGTCCGCGGCCTGGAATCGGTCCACAAGCGGTCTTGTTCGCCGGGCGAGCCAGAGCGCGACGGCGTCCACGCCGGGAGAGGGATCGAAGTCGGTACGGCGAAAGCGGCGCACGATCTCGATCTGCCACCACGGTTTGAGCAGCAGCGAGGGCAGGGTCTCCCGGGAGAAGGGACTGCCGGCGAACCGTTCGGCCGCTTCACGCTGGACCACGAGATAGGCGTCCTGCGGTGGAGAATCGGCCTGGACGAGCCGCCGGACGATCGCGGCAGTCCGATTGAACGGAATGTTCCCCAGGACCTTGTAGGGGACTTCGGGCAGCCCAAAGCGCAGAAAGTCGGAGTTGACGATTGTGACGCGGGTTTCACTCAGAAAGCGCGCGCGAAGTGCCTCGGAGAGCGCTCCATCAAGCTCCACCGCGACGACCTCACGGCATCGGCGCGCCAGTTCCCGCGTGAGAATGCCACGGCCCGGCCCGATCTCGACGACCAGATCATCTGGATTGACGGGGGCCTGAGCGATCAGGCTAGCCGCAAGCGACCTGCTCCGCAGGAAGTGCTGTGAGAGGTCCGCACGCCGGGGTGTCCGGTACCTGGACACGACGAACCATCACGAACGCAGACATGGTATCTCCTATGCTGCATGAGCAAGGTCGAAAGGCTTCGCGTGTTACGTTAGGTTATCGTGCGCCTCGCCCGCAACCGATTCCGGCGGGACCGGTCGTCGTACCGGCGGCCGGGTGGCTGGGAGGCAACGATCGGCCATGAGCGGCTATCTCACCTTACGAGGTCTGAATCGTGATGCCAGTTCAACTTGAAGCGACCGCCAGCTGCCCAAAGAACGAAATCGTGCACAGCAAACCGATCAGAACGATCCCCACGCTCGCCGTCCTCTTCACCCTTGCCGCCGCAGGCTGCGACGCGCCCCCCTCCCCCCCAACCGCCACCGTCTTCGACAGCTCCGGCGTGCGGATCGTCGACCTCGGCCCCGCGCCGCTGGAGTGGGCGGAACATCGCACCCTGGCCGGCGAGCCCGACCTGGTTATTCGGAGCAGCGAGGACGACGGCGCCACTGTGCTCTCCGACGTGCGGGATGTGGAAGTGCTGCCGCGCGGGCGCGTCGCGTTGGCCAACGGAAGCGGAAACGATATCCTGGTGTTCGACGCCACCGGAGAGCACGTCGCCACGTGGGGCGGGACCGGGGACGGGCCCGGGGAGTTTCGGAGCCTCGAATGGCTGGCCTCCTTGCCCCCGGATTCCCTCGCGGCGGGTGACGGGCGCCTGCGGCGCGTCACCGTCTTCGATTCCGAGGGGGGATTCGCACGAAGCTTCGCGACCGCGAGCGCTGTCGACCCGGCCTCCCGCCCGGTTCCCCCGAGACCCCTGGGGCTCCTCGCGCGCGGCTCCGTGATCGCCGCCTACTTCGACCGGCCCGCTGCCGTGGAGGGCACCGCGCGCCCGGCGGTCGAGATCGTGGCGACTGCGCCCACCGGCGACGCCATGCACATGATGGGGACCTGGCCCGGCGACGAACTCGCCCTCTTCCCCCAGGACGGGCAACTGCAGATCACCCAGGCTCCGTTCGGCCGGCGCCTTCACATCGCGCCCGCGCACGATGGCGTCTGGATCGCCGACGACGACCGGTGGCAGATGCGCAAGTACTCTGCCCGAGGCGTCCTGCGCATGATCGTCCGGTCTTCCGCCAGCCCCACCGCAGTGACTGACGAACTGCTGGAGGCGTACATCGCCGAGCGGTATCGCTATGCCGATCAGGTCCCCACCCTGGAGGACCTCAAACGTGACCAGCGTGAGATTGCCCAACACACGACGACCCCGGCGTTCGGCACGATCCTTGGCACGACCGAGGGAGGCGTGGCCATCGGTGAGTTCCGGCTGGACACGGTGTCGCCGAGAGCGTGGATCACCGTCGATCCGGCGGGGTCCGCGTACTCGGTCGAGCTCCCGGCCGGTCTCGACGTGAAGCAGTGGGGACCGGATTGGGTCATCGGCGTCGTGCGCGACGCGCTCGACCGCGAGGAGATCCATCGATATCGGATCGTGGCCGGCCCGGGGTCGTAGGCCATGGCCGCCCGGACGGCCCGGAAAGAAAGGAGACATCATTCGTGAACGCGAGGTCGATGGGAGGAGCTTTCGCACTTGCCGGCCTGGTGGTGACCGGCCCGGCAGGCGCTCAGGAGATCATCAGCCTGCCCGGGGAGGACCGCAACGTGCAGGTGGACTTCGAAGAGCTCTACCGGGTCGGATCGCTGTCCGGGGAGGACTGGGAGCAATTCGGAAACGTGCGCATGGTGGGTTTCGACGGCGCAGGACAGCTGTACGTCTTCGACAACGACGACGACCGCATCACCGTGGTGAGCCCCGACGGCGGGTTCGTCCGCGCCTTTGGCCGATCGGGAGACGGCCCCGGCGAGTTCCTCAGCCCGGACGGACTCGCGGTCATGCGCGACGGCCGGGTGGTGATCGCCGACATCGGTCACCGCGTCTACCACCTCTTCGACGCGAATGGAGAATTCGAACGCCGGATCCGCATGGCGTCCGAGCCGGGCGAATTGATACTGACGGAGCTTCTGCCGGATCCGGGTGGGCAGGCCGTCTTTTCGGCGGTTGGAAGTCAGGCGCTGGGTCTGGTTCTGGGGGGTTCGGTACGGACCATCCCGCACGCGACGCGCCCGGTGGAGCGCGTCATGCTCGGTGAGGGGGTGGTCACGAAGGACACGGTCGCGGAAGGCTGGCTGCCGGACGGCGAACAGAGCCGGCGTGCAGTCGGCAACCAGCGGTCGCTCGGTCTCCCGTCGCGAAAGACGTTCGGTCCGGCCATGCTGGTCGGCGTCCTCCCCGATGGAAGCGTGGCGTTTTCGGACTCGTCGGCATACGCGGTCAAGATCGCGCGCCCGGGTGTGGGAGTCTGGCGAATCCTGAAGCGGCCCCTCCAGCCGATTCCCGTGACAAACCGCGTGATCGAGACGGAGAAGCAGAGACGACTGCGGAGCGCCGGGGTGGAGGGGAGCGTCCTCAGCGGCGTGCGCGAATCCCGCGGGGGCAGGCGCGCGAGGGCGATCGAGCGCATCGAAAGGCTGGAGTTCTTCGAAGAGGTCTCCATCATTCGCAACCTGAAGACCGGCTGGGACGGCGAGATCTGGTTGCAGCGCCACGGAGAGGATCCGGGGGACAGGTACGGCCCCGTCGACGTACTGGCCATGGACGGTCGCTACCTGGGGACGTTGCCGGCGGGCACGATCCGATTGCAGACGCCCGTGCGTCCGGTCGGGCTGGCCGCCTTCGGCCCGGACGGGCTGGTCGCGTTCATCGAAGAAGATGACCTCGACGTGAAGACGGTGGCCGTGAAGCGCTTGCGGTGGCGGTGAAGTGTGGCGAAAGGACCGACGGGGCCAGCATGGGCCTGGTGAGCCCCAAGGAAAACACGCTCGCCGGCCGGCACCCCTTGCCGCGGCTGCCAACGTCCAACCAGGATGAGTGGCTGAGCCGTCCCCTGCCGTGGAGGTGCGCAATGAAGAAGCGTTCCCGTCGATCCCCCCAGAGAGCCGGACTACTGCTCGTTGGGATTCTGCTGGTCCTTGGCGCGTGCGGGGAAGGTGGCCTGCCGACCGACTACACCCCCGGGGAGCTGGCGGCCGCGAAAGCCGAGCTTCGGGACCACCGGCGGCTCCGGACCTACGAAGCCGGCAAGCTGTTGGGCGACGAGTGGGTCGCGCGCGCGCCGCACGACTCGGAACTCCGCGCCCTCTACGCGTACCAGCTCGTCGGATGGGGCTTCTCGAAGGAGGTCCACGAACAGGCCGACGCGATCCTCGCCGACGATCCCGACGATCCGTGGGGGCTCTACACCAGGGCCTACGCGCACTTCGCCGACCGTGATGCGGAACTCGCGTACGAAACGGTCCGCGACGCGTGGGAGGCGTCGCCGCAGCCGGAGTTCGCCTTCCTCTACCTGCGGGCGCTGGTGCGGGTCGATTTCGAGGCGGCGCGCGAATTCCTCGCATCGCTCGACGAAGAGGCCCGCGGATGGCCGGGGGTCCTCCGCATGGAGGCCGAGATCGAGGACGTGGCCCGCTATGAGTTGGAGGATCCGACGTGGGCGGACTCCAGCCGGGCG
Organism: Gemmatimonadota bacterium; assembly: GCA_028873845.1. GTDB lineage: Bacteria > Gemmatimonadota > Gemmatimonadetes > Longimicrobiales > Gaopeijiaceae > Bin94. Next base: position 6,865 of record JAPPNO010000040.1, read on the forward strand.
ACGTGGGCGGAGTTCAAGGAGCGGTTCCCGGATCATGTACTGGGATACACGGAGTTGGCGGACGAGGCCTACAACGCCCGCCGCATGGACGACTGGACCTCCCTCATGGAGGCCGCGCTCGAACTCGCGCCGGGGTCGGGGGTGGTGCGGGGCCAGCACTGGCGGGGCCTGTGGTTGTCGGACCTTCTCCCGCGAGAGGAGCGGCGTGGAGCCGTGGAGGCCAGCATGGCGGCATACCGCGAGGCGAGCCCCGAAACCGTGGAGGGCCTGCAGAGCATGGCCTACATGTATCGGGAGATGGAAGACGAGGAGAGCGCAGCCGAACTCGAAGCCCGGATCGTGGCGCTTGACCCTGCCAGCTATCACGCATCGGCGGTATACCTCACCGAAATGCGAGCGACACGGGACAAGCTCTACGAGCTCTATGAAGAGCACGGCGAGGACTCACCCGAATACCGCGCCCAGCTTGAAGTCGTACGGGACGCCGTCCACGAATACCTCGCCAAGCCGCTCTACAACGACACCTACAAGGGCGGCGCCTACCTCGGCCTCTTCTCCGCGCTCAGGGCAATGGATCCCGTCCCGGCCGAGGAGTTGGCCGACGCCATCCGGGGCTTGGCGGAACACGAACGCCTGAATCCCCACATCACCTTCGGGGATGCCCCGCTGGCCATGATCGAACACACGCCCTATGCGTTGGAGGCGGCGGACATCGCACGTGCGGGCGCACTCCATGTATACGAGAGCATGAAGGAGATGCGCAGCTTCTATGACACGGAGGGCGAGTTCGATCAGTCGCTCCGGTACGGCCTCAGCAGCATCTACGACGTGATCGGCTGGGCCCATTTCAAGGCCGGCCACGCGGAAGACGCGCGTCACACGCTCGAGCGGGCGCTGGCCCTGGCCGAGGGCAACCGCGACGTCCGGTATCACCTGGGGCAGGTCTATGAGCAGTTGGCCGCCGAGGAGAAGAAGGGCGACTACGAGGCTGCAACCGAGTGGCTGGACCGGGCCGAGGACTCCTACATCGCCGGATTCGGAGCCAGCCGGGGCGAGAACCCCAACGAGGCCGCTCTGGAAGCGCTGTACGAGGCCCGCAACGGGAGCCGCGAGGGGATCGAGGAGTACCTTGCGACGCTCGACGAGCGGGACCGGACCCGGCGGCACGAGCGCATCATGGAGTCGCGAGTGGAGGACGCGGAGACGTACGCGGCGTTCGAGCTCGCGCGGCTGGACGGCGAGATGGTCAACTCGGCGGACCTCGAGGGGAAGATCGCGGTCCTGCACTTCTGGGGGACGTGGTGCGGGCCGTGCATCGTCGAGTTGCCCGAATACCAGGAATTCGACGAACGCTACCGGGAGGACCCGGAGGTGCACGTTCTCTCGATCAGCAACGACGAAACGAACGAGATCATCGAGGACTTCCTCGCGAAGAACAACTACGACTTCACGGTGCTGATAGACGCTGGCTACACCGAACGCGCCGGCGTAACGGCCTGGCCGACCACGTGGTTCGTCGACCGGGACGGCCACGTCCGGTTCGAGGCGATCGGCACCGCGCTGAAGCTCGACGAGGAGTTCTCGTGGCGCGTGGAGGCGCTCCGCGGGGATGCGGGCAGCCATTGACCGGGCAGCGGCCATGGACAAGAACGCGTTGCGTCCCGGTCTGGACGGAGGGGCGTGAAGGATTCAGGGGGAACAGGATGCCGAAGAAACCAACGATATTGACGCTGGGCGCCGTCGTTCTCCTCGGATGCGGGAGCGGCGAAGAGGGCGACCAACCCGCGTCCGCGCCCGACCCCGCCACTGAGGCGGACGCAACGGCCCCGTCCGCGTTGCCGGCCGACTGGATCTCGGTGGACGACGCGGCGCGTACGGTCACCATCACCCTCGTTGCGGGCGAGACCGACGCGAACAACCGCTGGAACTTCAACGGCTACGCGAGCGGCGAGACCACGGTCGTCGTGCCCGTCGGATACACCGTCACGATCAACTTCGAGAATCGCGATCCCGTCCATCGCCACAGCGTCGGCGTGCTTGCAAAGGCCGCGAGTTACCCGCCCGTCTTCGACGAAGCCACACCCGTGTTTGACGGCGCCATCACCGCCCACGCCACGTCCATGACGGAGGCCACGGCGCCCGGCGGCGGAACCGGGAGCATCACGTTCGTGGCCTCGGAAGCGGGCGAGTACGCGCTCGTATGTCCCGTCCCGGCCAATGCAGTCACGGGGATGTGGATCGGGTTCGAGGTCTCCGAGTCGGGGGACTCCGGATTGCGGGGTTAGGGGGACGGCGAACCGGCAGCCGAACCGGCCCCTCACCGCCAATGTTCTTCGTCGCGGCCAAGCCATGAGCGACGCACGGCACCGCCGCGCCACCGCCAGGGACGGCCTGTGGAAGGGGCTGAATCCCACCATGGCGGTGGCCGCCAAGGGCTTCGTCCTGGTATTCGTCCTCGTTGCCCTGGCGGACGTGGATGCCGCCGCCGCCGCCTTCGAACGCACCCGCACCTGGATCGAGGGGACGCTGGACTGGTACTACATCGTGGCCGTCTGCGCGTGCCTCTTCACCTGCCTGTTCCTGGCGTGCAGCCCCTTCGGAAGGATCCGGCTCGGCGACGACGATTCCGCGCCGGAGTTCCGCACCTCCTCCTGGCTCGCGATGCTGTTTTCCGCGGGTGTGGGGATCGGACTCCTCTTCTTCTCGATTTCCGAACCGCTCTTCTACTTCGACAACAGCCAGAGCGCGGGTTACCCGAACAATCCGCTGGCCGACCTCGCCGGAGCCGTGTCGATGGACGAGGCGCGCGCTGGCCACGCCATGCGCGTCGTGTTCTTCCACTGGGGCCTGCACGGCTGGGCCGTCTACGTCCTGGTCGGGCTGTGCCTGGCCTACTTCGGATTCCGCAAGAAGCTGCCGCTGACGCTGCGCTCCGCCCTGCATCCGCTCATCGGCGACCGGATCTACGGCCCCATCGGCGACATCGTCGACCTGCTGGCGGTCTTCGGCGGGGTCTTCGGCATCGCGACCACGCTGGGGCTCGGGGTCAGCCAGATGGCCACCGGGCTCAACGTGCTGGCGGGCGTCGATCCCGGGATCGTCACTCAGGTCGTGCTGATCGCGGCGATCTCGCTGGCGGCCACCCTGTCGGCCGTATCCGGCGTGAGCCGGGGGATCCGCATCCTGTCGGAGTGGAACATCGGGCTGAGCGTCATCTTGCTCGGCTGCTTCCTCATCCTCGGCCCGGGCATGTGGGTCATGGGATTCGTTGCCACCTCCGTGGTCGAATACCTGTGGCATGCGCTGCCCATGGGACTGTGGATCGCCGATGACCCGAGGCAGGCCGCGTGGCAGAACATCTGGACGATCTTCTACTGGGGATGGTGGATCTCCTGGGCGCCCTTCGTCGGCATGTTCATCGCCCGCATCTCGCGGGGGCGCACCGTGCGTGAGTTCATCGTTGGCGTGCTGATCGTCCCGACCGCAATGGGGCTGCTGTGGATCGGGATCTTCGGCGGCAACGCCATCCACCTCGAACTCGACGCGGCGGGCGGCGCCGGAACCGCCGGGATCATCGAGCTGGTCAGGGACGGGAACTACGAGGCCGCGCTCTACGGGACCATCGACCGGTTGAGCGACATGGGCTGGCTCACCTGGACCATGTCCGCGCTGGCCACCCTCCTGCTGTCGACGTGGTTCATCACCTCCTCGGACTCCGGCACGCTCGTCATCACGACCCTGCTGAGCATGGGCGATCCTCACCCTCCGCAGCGCTTCCGCATCGTCTGGGGACTCGGGATCGGGGTGGTGGCCGCCGTGCTGCTGCTCGCCGATGGGCTTCTGGCTCTGCAGACCGCCGCCATGGCCGCCGCCCTGCCGGTGAGCGTCGTGCTGTTGCTCATGATCGCCGGGTTGCTGAAGTCGCTGGCGCGGGATCGGCAATGAGGCGGGGTTGGCGAGCCGGTCCGCATCGTTCTCTCGGCAGGTGACGAGAACATACTCGGCTCAGTCCGGGTATGATGTCCTGGGAGCCCGTGTGAAGGAGGCCAACTGATGGCTGCACGGGGCAAGAGACGGATCAACGGAGGACGCTTGGCCATGAACACCCAACCACGCCTCGCTGTACGCACACTCCTCGCGCTGGGAACCGCGGCGGCGCTGTCCGGCTGTGACATCGTCGGTGTCGTGTGTACCGACGAGTTGCGCTACAGCGTGGTCGTGGAGGTCCGTGATGCGGCAACAGGGAGGCCGGCCGCAAACGGTGCGACGGGCATATCCGAGCACGAGAGCGGAGTCTTCACCGAGTTCACCGCGAGCGGTGAGCTGCGCCTCGACGGCAACTGGAATAGCGAGCTTCCCGGCAACCACACCATCACCATCCGCAAGCCCGGGTACCTGACGGAGGTCGTTCACGCCGACGTGGACGCCGACCGATGTCATGTGGAGACTGAAACCGTGGAGGCCGAGATCGCCCCGGACCCCCGCGCGGTGGCCGAGCACCCGGTTTCGTTCGTCGAGGGACCGGACACCGGTGGATGGCGCCCTGCGAGCGCCGAAGTACAGGTCCACGGTGACACGTTGGCGATCGAGGGCTTCGCGGGGACCGCCGGCTGCGCGGAACTCAGTGTCGTCGCCTTTCGCTCGGGCGATGGACTTCATGTGCAGGTCGAGCCGTCCGAAATCCCGCTGGACGACTGTGTCAGCTCACGTCGATTCGAAGCGACCTTCCTGCTGCCGCCCGGACCGACCGATCTCCTCGTGACGAATGCCCATTCCTTTCCTGCCGTACTCTTCGACGATCAGGTGCGGCCGGCCGAGGAGGGCTGAACCGGTAACTGCCCGTCCCAGGCCGCTTCGCTCGGCTCCTGCTTGATCGACCGCGCCGCCAACTGTACCGCGGCCTTGGGCCAGTTGTTCCGAGTCCTCGTTGGGGTCGGACACGAGCACGGAGATCCAGGGAAGCTCGACGAGCTCACCAAACGGATCAAAGGCTGTCGCGGACATCGACGCAGCGCCGGCCCCGACGCCCCAGACCTTCATCACGCCACTGGACACCACATAGTCGAGCTTCGTGGAGGGTGCCGTCAGGCCGGCGAATGTGAGGGGGTCGCCCTCCGGGTCGGAGAAGAGGGAGTTCAGGTCGAACGAGACGGTGTCGCCCACGTCAATGAAGAAGGGCTCCCAGGTGATCCCGTCGTTCACCGTGGGGCCCGCGTTCTGGTGCCTCACGATGACCGGATGGCTGTGAGGGCCGGTCGATCCGCCGCAGCCGTCCCTGACGGTTATCGCCACAGTGGTGTTGCCGGGCGCCCGCCCCTCCAGAATGACGTTGGTAGATGTGCCCCGCACGCCAACGATGGTGCTGTCGGAGGGTACGGCTTCATAGAAGAGCAAATCGTCGGGGTCGGGATCCCGGAATGACCTGTCGAGCAGCCTCAGGGTCCGGGAATCCCCGACCAGCAACCCCTTCGTGAACAGCGGCCTTTCCGGTACCAACTCGGGGTCCTGATTCGATGCCGAATGCGGGACCACCACATCGAAGTATTGATAGGCGGTTTGGCCGTGACCATCGGTGGCCCGGGCTTCGAAGGATGCCGTGCCACACGTGTATGCCGTTACGGTGATTCCGTCTGCACCCTGGGCCGGGCGGGCAATGGCATTGCTGTAGTCATCGAGCGGCATCAGGGTGTAGGTCAGGGCGTCCCCTTCCGGATCTTCGAAATAGGGCTCCACGTCCACGTCCACCGACTCACCCACATTGAGGGTCAGGTCGGGCATTGTGTCCACGGCAACCGGACCCTCGTTTAAGGGCGCGACCGTCACTTTGAAGATCTGCGATGCCGAGGCACCATCAGGATCCCGGACCGTCAGGGTCACGTCCGCGTTGCCCGGGTCCACCGCCGTCAGGCGCATGTCCCCGTAAGAAAGGATCCTGGCCGCCACGATTGCCGTGTCGGAAGAGTGCACCGAGGGGGTCAGCTCGTCCTCGTCGGGATCGCTGAACAGGACCAGCGGAATCGCCTCGACGATTTCGCCAGGGGACAGCACGACATACAGGTCCCCGGTGTCATATACCAGGAACGGAGGCCGGTTGGGGATCTCTTTGACCACGGCCACACCGAATTCCTGGGATGCGCTCAACCCTTCCGGATCCGCGGCGGTGACGGTCACCATCGCGTTGCCTTCGTCCACGGCATCGAACTCGAAGTCGCGCCCGGACACCTTCGCCTCGACCACTTCCGTGTCGGAGCTCGTGGCCGAGAAGGTCAGTTCGTCGAAGTCGGGGTCGGAGAAGAGGGAGGTGGCTGTAACCGTCACCGCGTCTCCCACCTCCAGATCCTGCTCGGCGACCTCGTCGAGCACCACTGGCGGCCGGTTGTCTCCCCCACCTTCGGTCACGGTCACGGCGAAGTCCGCGGTGGCGGTGAGGCCTTCCGGATCCGCCGCGGTGATGACCACGGTGGTGGTTCCCGCGGCTGCCGCGGACAGCGTGACCTCGCTCCCGGACACGGTCGCCGCCACCACGCCGGCGTCGGAACTCTGCGCCGAGAAGCGCAGGTCGTCGCCATCGGGGTCTCTGAAATGCGAGGCTGCGCTGAACTTTTTCGTTTCGGCGACGTCGAGGGTCTGTGGGGAGAATGAGCCGACCGTGTACGGCGGACGGTTCAGCACGTTTGCCTCGGAGACCGTGACGGCGAAGCCCAGGGACGCGCTCAGGCCGTCCGGGTCCCTCGCGGTGATCGTCACGGTTGCGGTTCCCTCCGCGACGGCGCCTATCTCGACATGGGACAAGGACACGGTCGCCGTGACCACGCCGGTGCTGGAGCTTTGCGCCGAGAACTCCAGTTTGTCGCCGTCGGGGTCGCTGAAGTAGCCGGACGCATCCAGAGCCCGCGACTGGCCTTCCGCCAGGGTCTGCGCCGGGATCGCGCCGGTCGTGAAGGGCGGCCGATTCGAACCGGAGCCGTTCGATCCCGTGACCTCCACCGGGAATCGCTGCGTCGCCGTGAGTCCCTCCGCATCCTCCGCGGTGATCGCAACGGTCGCGGTGCCCTTCCTGACGCCGCGCACAACGACCCCGTTGGTGGACATCCACGCCTTCGCGATCCTCGAATCCGAGCTGGTGGCCTGGAAGACCAGGGCTTCGCCATCCGGATCGGCGAAATGGGGCGAGGGGTCGACCCTCCTGGTTCCTCCCCTGGTCACCTTCATCGCCGCCACGGTACCCACCACCCGCGGTGCCCGGTTGGGGACGGTCACGGTGAAGTCCTGGGTCGCCGACAGGCCGTCCGCGCCGACGGTGTCGGTGGCTGTAACCGCGACTGATGTCTCGCCCTTTCGGAGCGCCGTGATCGTCACGATGGCACCCGAGACCGAAACGGTGACGACTGACTCCTCCGGTGCGCCGGCCGCATAGACGAGCGCGTCGCCGTCGGGGTCCTCGAAGTGTCCGGACAGCTCCACCGCGACGGACTCCCCAACTTCCAGGGTCTGTCTCTCGATCGGGGCCACCACCCGGGGCGGCCGGTTCGCGACGGTCACGGCGAACTCCTGCGAGGCCGCGAGACCCTCGTTGTCGGTGGCCGTGACCGACACGACGGCCTCACCCTTGGCGAGCGCTTCCACCGTGACGCCGCCGCCCTCGACCGACACGGCGATCGGCGCCGCGTCGGAGGATGAGGCCGAGTAGGCCAGTGCGTCGCCGTCGGGGTCCTCGAAGTAGCCGGGCAGCTCCAGCGTCTCACTCTCGCCGATCTCCAGGGCCCGCTCCCCGATCGAGCCCACCGCCCGGGGCGCGCGGTTCGGCACCGTCACCACGAACTCCTGCGCGGCCGCGAGTCCCTCGGGATCCGTGGCGGTCACGGTCACGGTTGTCTCGCCCTTGGCGGCCGCCGTCACGGTCAGAAGCCCGCCCTCGACGGCGGCCCCTGCGACCCCGGACTCCGACGCGGCCGCGGAGTAGGCCAGATCGTCGCCATCGGGGTCGCCGAAGTAGTCGGACAGTTCCACCACGGCGGCCTCGCCCACCTCTATGGTCTGGCTCTCGATCGAACCCGCCGTCAGCGGAGCCCGGTTCGGAACGGTTACCGCGAACTCCTGTGTCGCCGTGAGCCCCTCGGTGTCGGTGGCCGTGACGGTCACCACCGCGGAGCCCTTGGCAACAGCGGTCACCGTCAATACCCCGCCATCGATCCTGGCCACGGCAACCGTCTCGTCCGAAACCGCCGCACTGTAGACCAGGTCGTCACCGTCCGGGTCGGCGAAGTACCCGGACAGTTCCAGCGTGCCGATCTCGTCCACTTCGATCGTGCGCTCCTCGATCATCCCCACCGCCACCGGCGGCCGGTTCGGCACGGTCACCAGGAACTCCTGCGTGGCCGTCAGCCCCTCCGTGTCCGTGGCGGTCACCGTCACCGTCGCCTCTCCCTTGGCGACGGCCGCCACCCTCAGCTCACCCCCCTCAACCGAGACTTCGGCTACGGCGGTGTCGGAGGAGGTGGCGGCGTACGTCAGGTCGTCGCCGTCCGGATCGGTGAAGTAGGGGGTGACATCGGTCGTGGCGGCGGCGTCCACCTCAATGGTCTGCGCCGGAATCGAACCTGCCGCGACGGGTGCCCGGTTGGGCACCGTCACCACGAAACTCTGCGTCGCCGACAGTCCTCCGGGGTCGGTGGCCGTCGCCGTCACCTTTACCGCCATTTGAGATCCAACAATGTCCCAAGATGTTCG
>JAPPNO010000057.1 GCA_028873845.1 Gemmatimonadota bacterium
TGGAGCTGATCACGCCGATCGCGATGGACGAGGAGCTTCGCTTCGCGATCCGGGAAGGTGGCCGGACCGTGGGCGCGGGCGTCGTCACCGCCATCATCGAGTAGAGGGATACGGGAACAATGTCACGGATTGCAGGTGCCAGGAACTTCGTGCAGGAGTGCGTTACGGAGATGGAGCGGGTCACCTGGCCCGACCGGGAACAGCTCCGCAACGCCACCTGGGTGGTCATCCTCTTCACGATTCTGCTGACGCTGGTCATCTGGATCATGGACATGGCGTCCGGCCTGGTCATCGTCGACTTCATCATGGGGATCTTCGGGGCTTGAGCGCAGAGGAACGCTGGTACGCGGTGCAGACACAGGCCCGGCACGAGAACCGGGTCCGCCGTCTGATTCAGCAGGAGATCGACAGGAATCCGGTCTCCGCGCGGGAGATCCGCGAGGTCCTGGTGCCCACGCAGGAGGTGACCGAGATCCGCCGCGGAAAGCGGGTGCCGGTCGTCAAGCCGCTCTACCCGGGGTACGTGCTGGTGCGGATGATCCTCAACGAGCGGACCGAACACGCCATCTCCGCCATGAAGGGGGTGCGTTTCGTGAGTCAGGGCGGAGATCCCCAGCCGGTTCGCGAAGAGGACATGAACCGGATCATGGGGATCGAGGTCGAGGAGGAGACCGGCACGCGCGACGAGATCCCGTTCCGTCCCGGCCAGGTCGTGGAGGTCATACAGGGACCGTTCACGGACTTCTCCGGAACGGTGCAGGAGGTCTACCCCGAAAAGGGGAAGGTCAAGGTCGAGGTTTCCCTCTTCGGCCGTCCGACTTCCGTGGAGCTGGACTTCACCCAGTTGAGGGGTTTCTAGAATGGCGAAAGCAACGAAGAAGAGAGTCCTCGGGTTCATCAAGCTGCAGATCGTTGCCGGACAGGCGAATCCGGCGCCGCCGGTGGGACCGGCGCTCGGTCAGCACGGCGTGAACATCATGGACTTCTGCAAGCAGTTCAACTCGAGGACCCAGAAGCAGGGCGGGACCCTCATCCCCGTCGAAATCACGGTCTACGCCGACCGCTCCTTCTCCTTCATCACCAAGACGCCCCCCGCGTCCTTCCTCATCAAGAAGACGCTGGGACTGGAGAGGGCCTCGCCGGAGCCGCACGTCGAGAAGGTGGCCACGCTGTCGGTGGCCCAGGTCCGCGAGATCGCGGAAGCGAAGATGCAGGATCTGAACACGGAGGACATCGTGTCGGCCATGAGGATGATCAAGGGCACGGCGCGGGCGATGGGGATCGAGGTGGACGGGGAGCTTACGGCCTGACGGAGGAAAGCGTGCCAAAACGCAGCAAGAAATACAGCGGGGCCCGGGAGTCGTACGACCGGCTCGTCCGGCAGCCGCCGCGGGAAGCGCTCGGACAGGTCAAGGAGATGGCCTTCGCGCGCTTCGACGAGAGCATCGATGTCGCCACGCACCTGGGCGTCGATCCCCGAAGGGCCGACCAGGTGGTTCGCGGCACGGTCGTACTGCCCCACGGAACCGGCAAGTCCCCCCGGGTGCTCGCCATCTGCCAGGGCGACAAGGAGGCCGAGGCCGAGGAAGCCGGCGCGGACTACATCGGTACCGAGTACGTGGACCGGATCAAGGGCGGCTGGCTCGACTTCGACGTCTGCGTGGCCACCCCGGACCTGATGCGCATGGTCGGGCCGCTGGGCCGCATCCTCGGTCCCCGGGGCCTGATGCCCACGCCCAAGGCGGGCACGGTCACCTTCGACGTGGGCCGTGCGGTCAGCGAGATCAAGGCGGGCAAGATCGAGTACCGGGTGGACAAGACCGGCAACCTGCATGCACCGATCGGCAGGGTGTCCTTCGAGGTGGATCTGCTCACCGAGAACCTCAGCGCCTTCATGGCTTCGGTGCTGCGTGCCAAGCCCGCGGCCGCCAAGGGCACCTACGTCAGGAGCGTCACGGTGTCGAGCACGATGGGCCCCGGCGTGCACGTCGATCCCAACAGCTTCACGCGGAGCGGCTGACATGACCAGAGAGCAGAAAGAGGCGTTCGTCGCCGAGTTCCAGGAGCGCCTCGGACGATCCGAGGCCTTCTTCCTGACGGACTTCACCGGACTGAACGTGAAGGCCATGACCAGCCTCCGCAGCCAGTTGAAGAAGGCGGGCGGAGAATACCTGGTGGTGAAGAACCGCCTGGTGAGGCGCGCGCTCGCCGAGACCGGGGTCCCCGACATCTCCCGGTTCCTCGAAGGTCCCACGGGTGTCGTGTTCGGCGACGGCGACGCGGTAGCCGCCGCGAAGACCGTGACCGACTTCGCGAAGGAGAACGGCGACAGGCCGGTCTTCAAGGTCGGCGTCCTCGAGACGACCGTGCTCGACGCCGCACAGATCGATCGAGTCGCCAGCCTGCCGCCGCGGGAGGAGTTGCTGTCGCAGGTTGCGGGCGTCCTCGGCGCGCCGATGTCGGCGCTCGTGGGCGCGATGTCCGGGAAGCTTCAGGAGATGGCCGGCCTCGTGGACGCGCTTCGCGGGGAACGCGAGTCGGAATAGAAACGTCAGTAGACCCAGAACGTCCGGCGAACCGGGCGAATCCAAGGAGGGAAACAGAGAATGGCTGTGAACCAGGAAGAACTTCTCGAGACTTTCGGCAACATGACGGTGATCGAGCTCTCGGAGTTCGTGGAAGCCTTCAAGACCCGCTTCAACGTGACCGCGGCCGCCGCGCCCGTCATGGCGATGCCCGGTGCGGCGGGGGCCGACGAGGCCGCCGCCGAGGAGCAGGACGAGTTTGATGTGGTGCTCGAGTCCTTCGGGTCCAAGAAGATCCAGGTCATCAAGGTCATCCGGCAGATCACGAGCCTGGGCCTCAAGGAGGCCAAGGAGCTGGTCGACAAGGCACCGAGTCCGGTCAGGGAAGCGGTCAGCAAGGACGAGGCCGAAGACATCAAGGGCAAGCTCGAAGAAGTCGGCGCCACCGTCATCGTCAAATAGGTGCGCCCCGCCGAAACGCGGCTCCGGTTCCCGAAGGCGGCTGGGACCGGGCCGATCGGGGTTCGTGTCCCGGGTTCGCGGCCGGCGTGCACCCTCGCGCCGGGCGTGTGCCCTTCATCCCGCGATTCGTGTCCTCCCGCTTCCGGTCTTCGGGCGGGTTTGTGAACGGACTGCCAACCATTAAGGGGGATTGGTCCATTGGCTAGTCAGAACGGTATCGTCGAGGCGGCCCGGCCGGTCGTGAGCTTTGCGAAGCTCCACGCGGCCATGCCCATGCCCAACCTGCTGGATGTCCAGACCCGCTCCTTCGGGAAGCTGGTGGACACGGATGCGTCCGAGGCCGAGATGTGGGATTTCTGCCTTCATCGGGTCTTCAAGGACATATTCCCGGTCACCGACGTGAACGGCGACCTCGAGCTGGAATTCGTCTCCTGCTCGCGGGGTGAGCCGAAGTACTCCGTCGGGGAGTGCATCGAGCGCGACATGACCTTCGCGGCGCCGCTGAAGGCGATGCTCCGCCTGATCATCTACGAGAAGACGGGGCGGAAGAAGCAGGTCGACACGATCATCGAGAAGGAGGTCTACCTGGGCGACCTTCCGCTGCTGACCAACCTGGGAACCTTCATCATCAACGGGGCCGAGCGCGTCGTGGTCAGCCAGCTGCACCGCTCTCCCGGCGTGGTGTTCGAAGAGGACATCCATCCCAACGGAGCCAGGCTCAACAAGGCGCGGATCATTCCCTTCAGGGGCTCCTGGGTCGAGTTCACCATCGACATCAACGACATCTGCTACGTTCATATCGACAAGAAGAAGAAGTTTCCGGCCACGGCCCTGCTGCGTGCCTTCGGGTACGGAACCGATGCCGAAATCTACCGGCTCTTCTTCGAGGCGCGGTCCACGGCGGTGCCGGGTCCGGACGACGACGCCCGCGAGCTGCTCGGGCTGGTCGTCGCGGATGAGGTGGTCGATCCGGAGACGGGTGAAATCCTGCTGGAGGAGGGGACCGAACTGCAGGAGGACGAGGTGCTGCTGCTCCAGCGCGGCGGCGTCGCCGAGGTGATGGTCTACAAGTCCACCCGCGAGGGGCAGGGGGGTCGTCCCGGCGAGAGCCCGATCGTCAAGAACACGATCAGGAAGGACCCCACCGGCAGCGAGGAGGAGGCGCTGAACGCCATCTACTCCCTGCTCCGTCCCGGCGAGGCGCCCAACATCGCCACCGCCCGCGCCGCTCTGGAGCGCGTCTTCTTCGACCCGCGCCGCTACGACCTGGGCCGGGTCGGCCGCTACAAGATCAACCAGCGGCTGGGACTCGACGTCCCGGCGACCGAATCGGTGCTCACGAAGGAGGACTTCGTCGCGATTCTCCAGTACCTGATCGAACTCAGCGAGGGCAGGGGACGGATCGACGACATCGACCACCTCGGGAACCGGCGCGTGCGGACGGTCGGCGAACTGATCGCCAACCAGTTCTCCGTCGGCCTCTCGCGCATGGCGCGCCTGGTCAAGGAGCGGATGTCGATCAACACCGATCCGAAGAAGATCAACATCGACGACCTCGTGAACGCCCGCACGGTTTCGGCCGTGATCCAGGCGTTCTTCGGGTCGTCCCAGCTCAGCCAGTTCATGGACCAGACGAATCCGCTGGCCGAGCTGACCCACAAGCGGCGGCTCTCGGCGCTGGGACCGGGCGGACTGACCCGCGAACGCGCGGGCTTCGAGGTCCGCGACGTGCACTATTCGCACTACGGCCGCATGTGCCCCATCGAGACGCCGGAGGGACCCAACATCGGCCTGATCACGTCGCTGACCACCTATTCCCGGGTCAACGATCTGGGGTTCGTGGAAACGCCCTACCGCAAGGTCGTCGACGGCAGGGTCACCGGCGGGATCGCCTGGCTCTCCGCGAACGAGGAACAGGAGGCCACGATCGCACAGGCCAACGCGCCGCTGACCCCCGACGGCCATTTCCGGAACGAATACGTCCTGTGCCGGCGCCGCGGCGACTTCCCCCTCGAACAGCCGGAGCGGATCGACTACATCGACGTGGCCCCCGACCAGCTCGTATCGGTGGCGGCGGCCATGATCCCCTTCCTGGAACACGACGACGCGAACCGGGCCCTGATGGGCTCGAACATGCAGAGACAGGCGGTACCGCTCCTGTACACCGACTCGCCGGTGGTGGGCACGGGCCTCGAGGAGAAGGTGGCCAAGGACTCGGGCGCGGTGATCACCGCCCGGCGTGACGGGAAGATCGTGCGCGCCACCGCCGACGAGATCGTGGTGGACACGGGCATGAAGAAGGGATCCTCCCGGGAGCCCCTGGCCAAGCTGGCCCAATTCGACCGCTACCGGCTCAAGAAGTTCTGGCGCACCAACCAGGACACGGCCATCAACCAGCGGCCGCTGGTCACGCCGGGCACGAACGTGAGCAAGGGCGACATCGTTGCCGACGGTCCGTCGACCGACCGGGGCGAACTGGCGCTGGGACGAAATGTTCGAGTGGCCTTCATGCCCTGGTACGGGTACAACTTCGAGGACGCCATCGTGATTTCGGAGCGGCTGGTCCGCGACGACCTCTTCACCTCGATCCACATCCAGGAGCTGGAGCTCCACGTCCGCGACACCAAGCGCGGCATGGAGGAGATCACCCGCGAGATCCCGAACGTCGCCGAGGAGAACCTGCTGGACCTCGACGAGCGCGGCATCGTGCGCATCGGGGCCCGGGTCAAGAGCGGCGACATCCTCTGCGGCAAGATCACGCCGAAGGGCGAGACCGAGCTGTCCCCCGAGGAGAAGCTGCTGACCGCGATCTTCGGCGAGAAGGCGAAGGACGTGAAGGACTCTTCGCTGCGCATGTCTCCCGGCATGATCGGGACGGTCATCGACGTGAAGATCTTCTCGCGCCGGATCGACGATCCGCTTCTCGAGCGCGAGCACGGCGCGCGCATCGGGGAACTGCGCCGCGAAGAGCGGGAGGAGATCCAGCGGATCATCGGAGCGCGCGACGAGGAGCTGCGGGCACTTCTCACCCGCCCCCGCAACCAGACGATCGCGCTCTGCCTCAAGAAGGGCACGGTCGAGCCCTTCCTGGAGGAGGGCACGAAGGTGAACGCCGCACTGCTCAGGAACGTGCGCCTGGCCGAGGTGGACCTGACGACCCTGAAGGTTCGCAACCAGGCCGTGAACGAGAGGATCCGCCGGCTGATCGACGAAGCCAAGAAGCGGACCGAGCGGGTTCGGGAGCGGACCGAGGAGCAGATCGACAAGGTTTTCCAGCCCGACGAGCTGCCGCCCGGCGTGGTACAGCTGGTGAAGGTCTACATCGCCGAGAAACGGAAGATCTCCGTGGGCGACAAGATGGCCGGCCGTCACGGGAACAAGGGCATCATCGCCAGGATCGCGCCCCAGGAGGACATGCCGTACCTGCCCGACGGGTCCTCGGTCGACATCGTCCTCAATCCGCTGGGCGTGCCGTCGCGCATGAACGTCGGACAGATTCTCGAGACGCACCTGGGCTGGGCCGCGGACAACCTGGGCTTCGAAGCCAAGACGCCGGTCTTCCAGGGAGCGTCCGAGGACGAGATCTCGGTTCTTCTCAAGCTGGCGGGATTGAAGTGGGCGGTGGCGAGCCTGAATGCCGGCCAGGAGTGGCCGCTCGAGACGCAACACTACGAGCAGCTTCTCGCAGAGGTGCAGGCACACCCCGACACGGGCCGGATCGAGAGCACCGTCAACGGCTCCAACGGCGACGGTGGCTCGTCACCGGCCGGGATCGGCAAGAGTCTCGACACCTACCTCGGAGAGTCAACCGCTCCGGAAGCTCTCGAGGTGCTGCGGAGGATCCGCGACGTCGTGGTTCTGGCGGGTGCCGGTGTCGCGGGCAAGAGGAACCGTCAGCTCCGGGAGATGTTCCCGGCCATCGGGGCGCTGGCGCTCGGGGAGCTGGGCGAGGGCGGCCTCGAGGCGGCGTTGCAGGAGCTGCTGGCCGCCGGCGAGATACTCCCCAACGGAAAGGTCTGGCTCCGCGACGGGCGGAGCGGCGAACGGTTCAGGTTCCCGATCACGGTGGGCGTGATCTACATGCTCAAGCTGTCCCACCTGGTGGACGACAAGATCCACGCCCGCAGCATCGGCCCCTATTCCCTGGTCACCCAGCAGCCCCTGGCCGGGAAGGCACAGTTCGGCGGCCAGCGCTTCGGGGAGATGGAGGTGTGGGCGCTCGAGGCGTACGGAGCGGCGCACACGCTGCAGGAAATACTGACCGTCAAGTCCGACGACGTGACGGGGCGGTCCAAGGTCTACGAGGCGGTCGTGAAGGGGGAGAACCTGCCGAAACCGGGCATCCCCGAGTCCTTCAACGTGCTTGTGAAGGAACTTCAGGCGCTTGGGCTGACCGTGGAGCTCGGCGAGGAGGAGTGAGGGCGATGAGAGCTAATGCGCAATCCGCGAAAGAGCGGAGCTTCCAGGAAACGGTGACGAGAACATGATCGACTTTCCCCGCGCCAAGGAACCCCGTCTGACGGACTTCGACTACATCCGCATCCGGATCGCGTCGCCCGAGGACATCCGCGAGTGGTCGCACGGTGAGGTGACCAAGCCGGAGACCATCAACTACCGCTCGTTCAAGCCCGAGCCGATGGGCCTCTTCTGCCAGCGCACCTTCGGCCCGTCGAAGGACTGGGAGTGCTCGTGCGGCAAGTACAAGCGCATCCGCTTCCGGGGCATCGTGTGCGACCGTTGCGGTGTCGAGGTCACGCTGTCGAAGGTGCGCCGCGAGCGCATGGGCCACATCGAACTGGCCGTCCCCGTATGCCACATATGGTTCTTCAAGACCCTTCCGAGCCAGCTCGGCTACCTGCTGGGCATGACCCTGAAGGACCTGGAGAAGGTGATCTACTACGCGGCGTACGTCGTCACCCATCCGGGCAACCAGGAGGTGGAATTCCTGGAGCTGCTGGATGAGGACGAGTACTACGACCTGCGCGTCAAGGCCCGTGCCGAGGAGGACGAGGACTTCAGGGCGGAGATCGGGGCGGAAGCGGTCAGAACCCTGCTCAAGCGGCTCGACACGCCGGAAGCGCCCGTCGCCGAGCAGAACCGCGACGGCAGGGGACTCGACCGCCTCGCCGCGTGGCTGCGCGAGGAGATCAGGACCGAGACCTCGCAGCACCGCAAGAAGAAGAAGCTGCGGCGGCTCAAGGTGGTGGACGCGATCCGCAACTCGGGCGACACGCCGGACAAGCGCAACAAGCCCGAGTGGATGGTGCTGGATGTCATTCCGGTCATCCCTCCCGACCTGCGGCCGCTGGTGCCCCTGGACGGGGGACGGTTCGCGACCTCCGACCTGAACGACCTCTACCGGCGCGTCATCAACCGCAACAACCGGCTCAAGAAGCTGATCGACATGCGGGCGCCCGAGGTGATTCTGAGGAACGAGAAGCGCATGCTGCAGGAGTCGGTGGACGCACTCTTCGACAACGGACGGCGCTCGAAGGCGATCCGGGGCCGGGGCAAGCGGCCGCTGAAGTCGCTCTCCGACATGCTCAAGGGGAAGCAGGGCCGGTTCCGGCAGAACCTGCTCGGCAAGCGCGTGGACTATTCGGGCCGCTCGGTGATCGTGGTCGGCCCCGAACTGAAGCTGCACCAGTGCGGGCTGCCGAAGGCCATGGCCGTGGAGCTCTTCAAGCCCTTCATCATCCACGAGCTGGAGAAGCGGGGCGAAGCCGAGACCGTGAAGCGCGCCAAGAAGATCGTCGAGGAGGACGATTCGAAGGTCTACGAAGTGCTCGAGGACATCATCCGCGACCATCCGGTCCTTCTCAACCGCGCGCCCACGCTTCACCGGATCGGGATCCAGGCCTTCGAGCCGGTCCTGGTCGAGGGCAAGGCGATCCGCATCCATCCGCTGGTGTGCGCCGCCTTCAACGCGGACTTCGACGGGGACCAGATGGCGGTTCACCTGCCCTTGTCCTTCGAGGCCCAGCTGGAGGCCCGGGTCCTCATGCTTTCCAGCAACAACGTGCTCCTGCCCTCGAACGGCCGGCCGGTTGCGTCGCCGACCCAGGACATGGTGATCGGCTCGTACTTCCTCACCAAGCCGCCGCTGGAGATCTCCGACCTGGAGCCGCGCGCGAACGATGCCAGGCTGACGCAGCAGGCGCGCGACGAGGCCGACGCCCGGCTCGGCGAGCTCTACGAGGACGCGCCCCGCTTCTCGAGCCACGGGCAGGTCGAGATGGCGCAGGCCAACGGCCGCGTGGAGTTCTCGACGCCCTGCTGGTACTGGGTCCCGGCGCACGGGAACCCGCGCGACGCGGCGCATGTGCCGGCGCAGTGGGTTCGTACCACGGCCGGCCGCGTGCTCTTCAACTCCATCATCCCGGAGCCCATCGGGTTCCTCAACCAGACCTTCGGCAAGAAGCAGCTCGGCGACCTGGTCTTCCAGTGCTTCACCGAGGCCGGGCTCTCGGCCACCACCGAGTTCCTCGACCACCTCAAGGACTTCGGCTTCCGCTACGCGACCATGGGGGGAGTCTCCGTCGGGGTCGACGACCTCGAGGTCCCGCCCGAGAAGGCCGAACTTCTGACCGAGGCGACCGGCGAGGTCGCCCGGTTCCAGAACGCGTACGCGGCCGGGTACATCTCCAACGGGGAGCGCTACAACAAGATCATCGACACCTGGACCCACGCCAACAACGACGTGGCCGACGCGATGGTCCAGCACCTGGAGCGCTCCAAGGGAGGCTTCAACCCGGTCTACATGATGATGACCTCGGGCGCCCGCGGGAACCGGGACCAGATGCGCCAGCTCGCGGGCATGCGGGGCCTGATGGCCAAGCCCCAGAAGAAGCTCACCGGCGGAATCGGCGAGATCATCGAAAGCCCGATCAGGTCGAACTTCCGCGAGGGACTCAGCGTGGTGGAGTACTTCATCTCCACGCACGGCGCCCGCAAGGGCCTGGCCGACACGGCCCTCAAGACCGCCGACGCCGGCTACCTGACCCGCAGGCTCGTCGACGTTGCCCAGGACGTGACGGTCACCGGGGAGGACTGCGGCACCTTCCAGGGCCTGGAGATGAGCGCCCTGAAGGAGGGCGAGGACATCATGGAGCCGCTGGCCGACCGGATCGCGGGGAACGTGGCGCTCGAGGAGGTCTACGACCCGATCGACGGCAAGCTCGTCCTCCGGGCGGGCGAGCTGATCAGCGAGGAGGCGGCGGAGGCGATCGAGGACGCGGGGATCCAGTCGGTGAAGATCCGCTCCGTGCTCAGCTGCGAGGCCGAGCGGGGTATCTGCCAGATGTGCTACGGCCGCAATCTGGCCACGATGGGACCCGTCGACATCGGCGAGGCGGTGGGGATCCTCGCCGCCCAGTCGATCGGCGAACCGGGCACCCAGCTCACTCTGCGCACCTTCCACATCGGCGGCACCGCGGCGCGAATCGCCGCCCAGAACCAGCGCAAGTCGAAGATCGCGGGTGTCGTCGCCCTGGAGCGCGTGTCGATGGTCGAGGACCGCGAGGAGAACCGGATCATCACTTCGCGCGAGGGCAAGATCGTGATCCAGACCCGCGAGGGCCAGGTCCTCAGCCGGCTCTCGGTCCCGTACGGCGCCACGATCCATGTCGGGGAGGGACAGTCGATCAAGGCGGGCGACCTACTCTTCGGCTGGGATCCCTATTCGGAGCCCATCGTGGCCGATTCCGCCGGGTATCTCCGCTTCGTGGACATAGTCGAGGAGCAGACCGTGCGGGAGGAGCTGGACGAGTCCACGGGGCGCCGCCAGATGATGGTCATCGAGGACCGGGACAAGAAGCTGCACCCGACGATCCAGATCCGGAGCGGAGAGTCCCCCGCGAGCGAGGTCGTCAAGGAGTTCATCATACCGGTCGGGGCCCAGCTCCTGTGCGGCCACGGAGACCCGGTCCGCCCCGGCGACAGAATCGCCAAGATCGGCCGCGAGGTCTACAAGACGCGCGACATCACCGGCGGACTCCCGCGGGTCGCGGAGCTCTTCGAGGCCAGGCGGCCCAAGGACCCCGCCGTCATCACGGAGATCGACGGCGCGGTGTCGTTCGGCGCCATCAAGCGCGGCAAACGCAAGGTTCTGGTCACGCCCAAGCAGGGGCAGCGCCGGGAGTACGAGATTCCCGTCGGGAAGCACATGCGCGTTCACCAGGGGGACCAGGTGCGCGCCGGCGACCGTCTCTCGGAGGGTCCCATCAACCCGCACGACATCCTCAAGATCCAGGGACCGCGGAAGGTCCAGGAGTACCTCCTGAACGAAATCCAGGAGGTGTACCGCCTGCAGGGCGTCAAGATCAACGACAAGCACATCGGCGTGATCGTGCGCCAGATGCTGCAGAAGGTGCGCGTCGTCGATCCCGGCGACACCGGCCTGCTGGAGGGAGAACACGTCGACCGGGTCGCATTCCGGCTCGTGAACGACGAGGTGCGCGACGAGAACGCCAGGCGCGCGAAGGACGAGAAGCCTCTCCTGAATCCGGCCCGCCAGGAGCCGCTGCTCCTCGGGATCACGAAGGCGAGCCTCACCACCAGCTCGTTCATCTCGGCCGCCTCCTTCCAGGAGACCACCCGGGTCCTCACCGACGCGGCCGTGCGCGGCGCCAGGGACGACCTGAGGGGGCTCAAGGAGAACATCATCATCGGGCATTTGATCCCGGCGGGAACGGGCGTCCACCGGTGGCACGAAGTGGAGTTCACGGTCGAGCGGGAGTACTACGACGAGGAGATCCTGCCGCTCACGGCTCCGGGCGAGACGTTGCCGGGGCTCGGAGAGTTGCTGGAAGAGGAGGTTTCGGCGGAGTAGTGGGTGGCACGAGGGCGCGAGCTTTCCCATGGACAGGACTCTTCCGGCAAGCGCTTCGACACGCTTCCCCGCGCCTTTGACATTCCCCGATTCTTCCGCTACCTTTTCCAGGCTGTCCAGGAAACCCCTGGAGGGTCGGCCTCCGGGATGGCTCGGGCGCGCTTGAACCCACTTCCAAGCGCGCCCTTGTTCCGCCCGGAGGCTGGTTTTGGCAGACCCCCCGATTCGGACGATCACGAGGAACGAGTTCGGCTCCCATGCCCACTCTCAATCAACTGGTGCGGAAGGGGCGCGCGCGGCTCAAGAAGAAGAACAAGTCGCCCGCGCTCCAGAAGAACCCCCAGAAGCGGGGGGTTTGCACCCGTGTGTACACCACCACCCCCAAGAAGCCGAATTCCGCGCTGCGGAAGGTGGCCCGCGTGCGGCTGACCAACGGGTACGAGGTCACCGCCTACATCGGGGGCGAGGGTCACAACCTGCAGGAGCACTCCATCGTGCTGATCCGGGGGGGACGGGTCCGCGACCTGCCGGGCGTCCGCTACCACATCGTCCGCGGAACGCTCGACACTTCGGGCGTGTCGGTCCGCAAGCAGGGGCGGTCCAAGTACGGAGCCAAGCGGCCCAAGTAGGGCGCGCGGACTGGAGCTGACGCGATGAGCCGCCGAACCCGTGCCCTGCGCCGCGAGATTCCGGGCGACCCCCGGTTCGGGTCGCCGATCTGCCAGAAGTTCATCAACGGACTCATGCTGAACGGGAACAAGTCGCTGGCCGAAGGGATCTTCTACGAGGCGATGGACATCGTCGAGTCGAAGGCGGGCCAGCCCTCCATCAATGTCTTCCAACAGGCGCTCACCAACGCGAAGCCGGCTCTCGAGGTCAAGAGCAGGCGCGTCGGCGGCGCCACCTATCAGGTCCCCATCGAGGTGAGGCCCGAGCGGCGCCAGGCGCTGGCCATCAAGTGGCTGATCGGGTTCTCGCGGCAGCGCGGGGAACGGACCATGGCCCAGCGGTTGGCCGGCGAGCTACTGGCCGCCAGCCGAGGGGAAGGCGCGACCGTTAAGAAGAAGGACGATACGCATCGGATGGCCGAAGCCAACAAAGCCTTTTCGCACTACCGCTGGTAGGCCGTCCACCCGCAGCCGGCCCCCGCGGGTGCCGGCCCGCAGGGAGGAAACTCCGGCGGGATAGCTGTTTGACAGGCGCAGACGATCACGAGACGACGAAATAGATATGCCCAGGCTCACACCACTGCCAAAGCTCCGGAATATCGGCATCATGGCCCACATCGATGCCGGTAAGACGACGACGACGGAGCGCATCCTGTTCTACACGGGCAGGCTTCACCGCATGGGCGAGGTCCATGAGGGGGCCGCCGCCATGGACTGGATGGAGCAGGAGCAGGAACGCGGCATCACCATCACCTCCGCGGCCACGACCGCGTTCTGGCGCCGCAACGGATCCGAGTATCGAATCAACATCATCGACACGCCCGGCCATGTGGACTTCACGGCCGAGGTCGAGCGATCGCTCCGGGTACTGGACGGGGCGGTCGCTGTTTTTTGCGGGGTGGGCGGCGTGGAGCCGCAGTCGGAGACGGTGTGGCGGCAGGCCGACCGCTACGGCGTCCCGAGGATCGCCTTCGTCAACAAGATGGACCGGACCGGGGCCGACTTCGAGAACGTCGTCCGAATGATGCGCGACCGGCTCGGGGCGAACGCCTTCGCGGTGCAGTACCCGCTTGGCGAGGCCGACCTCTTTACGGGCGTGATCGACCTGGTGGCCATGCAGGCGTACGTGTGGGACGACGAGCTGGGCGCGACCATCAGGGAAGTGGGGATCCCGGACTCGCTGAGGGAAAAGGCCGGGACGCTGCGGCACGAGCTGATCGAGGCCGCGCTGGAGCACCACGACGAGTTCCTGGAGAAGTACCTTCTCGGAGAAGAGCTGACCGAGGACGAGACGCGTCAGGCGATCCGCGCGGCCACGGCATCGGGCGCCTTCTTCCCGGTCTTCTGCGGCTCCGCCTTCAAGAACAAGGGCATTCAACGGCTGCTCGACGGGGTGATCGACTACCTTCCGTCGCCGCTCGATGTGCAGGCGATCGAGGGACGGCTCGCGCACACCGACGGAGTCCGGGAGTCGCGCAACGCCTCCGACGACGCGCCGCTCGCGGCGCTGGCCTTCAAGATCATGACCGACCCCTTCGTGGGGAAGCTGACCTATCTGCGCATCTATTCCGGATCGCTGCCGAAGGGAAGCCGCGTCTTCAACGCCACGCAGTCGCGCAAGGAGCGGGCAGGGCGTCTCCTGCAGATGCACGCCAACAAGCGCGAGGAGCGCGACGAGGTGTACGCGGGCGACATCACCGCCGTGATCGGGCTCAAGAACGTCCGCACGGGTGACACGATCTGCGATCCCGGCCACCCCATCATCCTGGAGGCGATGGACTTCCCGGAACCGGTCATATCCGTCGCGATCGAGCCCCGGACCAAGGCCGACCAGGACAAGCTGGGCACCGGCCTGGGCAAGCTCGCCGAGGAGGATCCCACCTTCCGCGTGCACACCGACGCCGAGACCGGACAGACGATCATCAGCGGGATGGGCGAACTCCACCTGGAGATCATCGTCGACCGCCTGCGCCGCGAGTTTTCCGTCGACGCCAACGTCGGCCGTCCCCAGGTCGCCTTCCGCGAGACGATTCGCACGGCCTCGGCCGGGGTGGTGGGACGCTTCGTGCGGCAGACGGGTGGACGGGGGCAGTACGGTCACGTCGTGATCGACATCGAACCGTGCGAATCCGGTTCCGGCTTCGTCTTCGAGGACAGGGTCAAGGGCGGCTCGGTGCCGCGCGAGTACATTCCCGCGGTGGAGCGGGGCGTGCGGGACGCCCTCCAGTCCGGGGTGGTCGCGGGCTATCCGGTCGTCGATGTCCAGGTAGCGCTCGTGGACGGCTCCTCTCACGATGTGGACTCGAGCGAGATGGCCTTCCGCATCGCGGGTTCGCTCGCGCTCAAGGAAGGGCTCCGGAAGTCCGCTCCGGTGATGCTGGAGCCGGTCATGGATGTCGAGGTGGTCACCCCGCACGAGTACATGGGGGACCTGATCGGCGATCTTTCGGCCCGCCGCGGCAAGGTGGGCGGCATGACCGACCGGGGCGACGCGCAGGTCATCGGCGCCAGCGTCCCGCTCGGTGAGATGTTCGGGTATTCGACGCGGCTGCGGTCCCTGAGCCAGGGACGGGCCGTCTTCACGATGCAGTTCTCGCACTACGACGAATTCGCCCCGGAAAAGAAATCGAAGTCCGGGAAGCCCCGGCGCAGGAACGCCGGGCAGGGAGTCCTGGCGGGTGTCTGACGGCCCCGCTCCAACACACAGCTAACCCAACACGGAGCAAGCATGGCGAAGGAGACCTTCGAGCGAACGAAGCCGCACGTGAACGTGGGGACGATCG
>JAPPNO010000074.1 GCA_028873845.1 Gemmatimonadota bacterium
AGGGTGGGACGCGGATGGCGCTGGACCGTGACGGCAAGGCCGCGTTCTTCACGCGCAAGGGTGCGGTGCTCGGGGGCTCGCCCCCGTTGCCGGAGGTCACCAGGAAACTGCCGGAGCCCCCGGCCCCGCCCCCCAACCGCCTCTCCAACGGCGCCCCCCGCTTCGTCGACTCCGCCGTCCCGCTGCCGCTGGAACTCGCGGCGCTGGAGGCGTTGGCATGATCGGGCGCCAGCCCGTCGCCGCGGCAAAACCCGGGACGCGGGCATGTCGGATTGGGACATCGACCGGATCCACCCGTCGCCGCGGCAAAACCCGGGACACGAGCATGTCGGATTGGGACAGGCCACCGGCGGGATTCGTGCCGCTTCCCCAAAGTCAGGTGCGGCGTCTCGCGCGAGACGGTGCGGCGGGGGAAAGCACCCTCAGCGAGAGCAGGCTTCGGTCGTCACCCACGAGGCCGACCCATGCGCGATAACAGAACCGAGGCGGACCGCTGGCTGAAACAGGCGGCGAACGATCTCGACTTCGCCCGCCTGGGCCTGCGCGAGGGATTCCATGCGCAGGTGTGCTTCTTCGCTCAGCTGAGCGCCGACAAAGCGGCGACAGCCATCGGTCACGTATTGGGGGACCAGGATGTGTCTGGGCCATCGGTCGCGCTCCTGGTCGATCGACTCGCCGAGCGCGTCCCGGAAATCGCGCCCTGCCCGGCGGCTTGCCCTTCATGACGTTCACGGAGGAACAGGCGACCAACGCGATAGCAGCCGCGGAACGCTTCCTGCGGCTGGCAAACGACCGCATCGGCGCGGACGCAACCTGACTACCCCCGCCCCGCCACCCCCCGCCCCACCGTCACGGCCGCCGGATCGCTCACGATGAACACCCGAAACCCCTGCGCGATCCGCTCCCCGATGTCGTCCACGCCCGCCGTGATCCCGCAGGGCACCCCGTGCCGCTCACACGCGGCCAGCACCGTCCGGATCGCGCCCTCCACCGCCTCCATGTCCCCCTCGTAGGCCCTGCGCAGGTCCCCCGGTCCCGGGAACACGATGCTCACCCCCTCGGTCCCGACGATTTCGTCGGCGCGCTCCACCCCCACCCGGTCCTCGATGATCAGGATATTGACCAGGTCCCCCGCCGGATTGCCCGGCCACAGACGGTCACCCATCACCGAAACCGCCACCGCGGCCTCTTCGGCCGACTCCACGTGCGGAAAGACGATCGACGCCACGCCCGCCTCGAGCGCCTCGGCCACGTTGGCCTCCGCCGCTTCCACTCCGTCGCGGATGGCCGGCACTCGCAGCACGAGCGGGTGGGGCGGATCCGGCGCCGACCCCTCGGCGATCCCCGACATGTAAACTTTAGTTGTCATTATGTCAAACGGACCTGACTCCAGGGAGTAGAATACGAAGTCCAGTTCGCGGTTTTGGCCCATGGCGGCGCCCTGCTCGGCGGTCCTCTCGCCGGAGAAGACGCCGAAGAGGACCTGGCCGTCGGCGAGGAGTTGGACGAGCGGAGCGGCGGGCCGGGCCTCGGTGTCGACATCGCTGGAGGCTGTGACTTCGGAGCCGGACCCGGCGGGCCGGTCGGGGGCCGAGCATGCGGAAGTCACGAGGGCGAGCGCGAGGACTGCCGACGGCAGGCCGTGAGCGGTCGGCGGCAATGCGCGGGACCGGCCCGCGGGCAGGGCCGCCGCGAGGTTTCGAGGCGAGAGCATGATTTCGAAGCTGCCTTTCGGGGTGTCGGGGGCAGGGTTCCATTGGCGGACCAGACCCAAGATGCGTAATTTTGGCGGCCCCACCCCCATGAACAACCCCGATTCGCCCATCCGAAGGAGCCTTGCCATGGCAAACCCCAGACTGCTCATCCTGACGGCCGCGGCCGCCGCCTTCCTCGCGGGCCCGATGACCGGGACCGCATTAGCCCAGAGCGCCGCCCACCGCCACATCGGCCACGTCGCCGACATGTTCAACGGCACACCCGACAACGTCGGTCTGCTCGCCGCCGCCCGGGCCGAGGCCGAAGTCGCCGGCCAGCACGCCGCGCTGGCGGACGGATCCGGGGATCTGGCCGGGATTCAGCGGCACACCACGCATGTCCTGCACGCGATCGATCCGTCCACCGCCGAGCGGGGCCCCGGCAAGGGCTACGGTCTGATCCGGGCAGCTTCCGGTTGCGCCCAGCACATCGGGATGGCCGGCGAGTCGGACGACGCGTCCGGTGCGGTGAAGACCCACTCGACACACGTGAAGACCAGTTGCCAGAACGTGGTCACCTGGGCCGAGGCCATCAAGGAGAAGGCCGCGGCGATCGCCGCCGCGACGGATCTGGCATCGGCAAAGGAGATGGCCCAGGAGATCGGTCGCCTGACGAAGGCCATCCTCGCCGGGACCGACGCCGACGGCAACGGGCGCGTCTCCTGGAGTGAGGGCGAAGGCGGGCTCGATCAGGCGGCCACGCACCTGCGGCTCATGAAGGAGGCGGAGGGACTCGGCTGAACGTCCCGGAAACCAACCATGAAACGAACCAGTTCATCCGGGCTCGCCGGCATGCCGTGCGCGGTCGCGGCGGGTGGAATCATGATCGCCGCGGCGGTCGGATTCACACCGAATGCGGTCACCCACCCGCAGGAGCCGCAGGACACCGTCAGCTTCGCGAAGCAGATCCTCCCCATCTTCCAAAACCGCTGCGCGAAGTGCCACGGCGCCGAGGACGAGAACGGCGAGGTCCGCACCGAGGTCAGCCTGAGCCTGCTCGAATACGAGAGGGTCATGGTGGGGTCGGAGTTCGGCACCGTGATCGAGGCGGGCGACCCCGACGGCAGCTTTCTGCTGGACATGATCACCGCGGGCGACATGCCGCCCGAGGGCGAGGGCGACAAGGTGCCCGAAGAGGAGATCGCGCTGATCAGGACCTGGATCGAGCAGGGGGCGCTGAACAACTGAGGAGGGACTACCCCCTCGCCCGCCGCCTCAGCCACGCCACGGTCACCAGCAGCAGTCCCGCGAACACGATCAGGAACGTCGCCACCGCCAGGATCGCGGGGCTGATCTGCTCCCGGATCCCCGCCCACATCTGGCGCGGGATCGTGCGCTGCTCGACGCCGGCCATGAAGAGCGCCACCACCACCTCGTCGAATGAGGTCGCGAAGGCGAAGAGCGCACCCGAGACCACGCCGGGCGCGATGAGGGGGAGCTGCACCCTGCGGAACGCGTAGAGCGGCGGGGCCCCGAGCGAAGCGGCCGCGCGGGTCAGATTGCTGTCGAAGCCCGACAGCGTGGCCGTAACGGTGATGACCACGAAGGGGATGCCGAGCGCGGTGTGCGCCAGGATCAGCCCGAGGTGGGTCTGCCCGAGCCCGATGCTCGAATAGAAGAAGAACATCCCCGCCGCGGAGATGATGACCGGGGTGATCATGGGCGAGATGAGCAGGCCCATGACGAGGCGGCGGGCGGGCATGGCGCCGCTCGCGAGGCCCAGGGCCGCCAGTGTGCCGAGGGTGGTGGCGAGCGCGGTGGCCGAAACCCCGATGACCAGGCTGTTCACCAGGCTGCGGGTCCAGACCTCGTTCTCGAGGATCTCGCGGTACCACCGGAGCGAGTACGCCTCGGGGTCCAGGCGCAGCATTCCCTCGGTGAAGGTGAAGTAGGGCTCCGCGTTGAAGCTGAGCGGCACGATCACCACGATCGGCGCCACCAGGAACACGAAGACGAGGGTGCAGAAGGCGACGTAGGCGAAGCGGCCGAGCGTCTCGCCGCGCAGCAGCCGGGCCGTCAGGGACGGGCCGGTGGCCGCGCCGGAAGGCGTACCGGTTGCCGCGCCCGTGGCCGCGCTCATCCCCTCATCCCAGGCTCAGGCGCTCGATGCCCACCAGCCGGTCATACAGCAGGTAGAGCACGAGCACGCCCGCCAGGAGGATCCCGCCCAGCGCCGCGGCGAGGCCCCAGTTGAGCGAGGTCTGCATGTGGTACGCGACCATGTTCGAAATGAGCTGGCCGCTGCTGCCGCCCACCAGCGCCGGCGTGATGTAGTACCCGATCGCCAGAATGAATACGAGAAGCGACCCCGCGCCCACACCGGGTAGCGTCTGCGGCCAGTAGACCCGAAAGAACGCCTGCGCCGGTCCGGCTCCCAGCGAGGCGGCAGCATTCATGTACTGGGGCGGGATCGCGCGCATGACCGAATACAGCGGCAGCACCATGAAGGGCAGCAGCACATGCGTCATGGCGATGATCGTGCCCGTCATGTTGTAGATCATCGCGAGGCGGCCGTCCTCGCCGACCAGCCCGAGGGCGACGAGGAGGTCGTTGGCCACGCCCTGCGTCTGCAACAGCACGATCCAGGCGGTGGTGCGCACCAGCAGCGAGGTCCAGAAGGGGACCAGCACCAGCGCCAGCAACAGGTTCGCGCGGCGCTCGGGCGCGTGCGCGATCAGGTGCGCGACGGGGTAGCCCAGGAGCAGGCAGAAGACCGTGATCACCGCGCTCACCACCAGGGTCCGCCAGAGCAGCGGAAGGTAGATGCGCCGCTCCTCGGGCTGCGCGGCGATCGATCCGTCGGGGAGCCGCTGCATGTCCACGGCGTTGAGGTAGTGGCGGGCGGTGAAGCGCTGGCCGGTGGCGCGGATGGCGTGCCAGGTGGCCGCATCGGCCCAGGCCTCGTCGATCTCCTCCAGGGCGTCGCGCCAAGGCCCCCCGGTGACGTCGCGCAGCGAGCGGGCGCTCCGCGTGAAGACGCTGCGCAGTCCGCTCTGCACCCGGTTGACGCGCCCCGCCACCTGTCCCAGCGTGCGCGCCTCGCGGGCTTCCACCAATTCGCGCGCGACCGCCTCGTAGGCGGACTCGTCCGGGAGCCCCTCGCCGTCCCATTCGGACAGCGCGGCCAGCGTCCCGGGCATGGCATCCGCGACCACCGGATCGTGGACGCTCCTGACCAGCATCGTCGCCAGCGGCGCGATGAAGGTGATGAGGATGAAGACCAGGAGGGGCAGGACGAGACCGACGGCGCGCAGGCGGTTCCGCCTTGCGGGGTCGGCCGGGTTCGTCCGGGCTCCGCCGGCCTTGGTCACGGTCTCAACGCCTTCGGCCGCGGGCCGAAACCAATCATCGCCTCAGCGCGCCAGCCAGGCGCTGAAGCGCTCGTTCAGCTCGTCCTGGTTGTCGACCCACCACTCCCAGTCGTAGCGCAGCGCGCGCCTGGCGTTCTCGGGAGTCGCCGGCATGTGCGGCGCCATCTCGATCCCGGCCGCCACGTGCGTCGTGACCAGCGGCGCTCCGGACCTGCGGGCGGGGGAATAGGAGATCCGGCGGCCGATCCGCGCCTGCGACTCGGCGCTGGTGGCGAACGCCAGGTAGCGCATCGCCTCGTCCAGCCGCGGCGTTCCCGCGACGATTCCGAGTACGCCCACGTCCAGAAGCTGACCGTCCCAGACGATCACGAACGGCTGGTCCTCGAGCACCTGGGCGTTGAAGATGCGGCCGTTGTAGGCCGTGCTCATGACCACCTCTCCATCGGCCAGCATCTGCGGCGGCTGCGCGCCCGCCTCCCACCACACGACCTGGTCCTTGATGGCGTCCAGCTTGCGGAAGGCGCGGTCGAGGCCCTCGCGGGTATCCAGGGCCGCGTAGACCTGGTCGAGCGGCACGCCGTCGGCGATGAGCGCGAACTCGAGGTTGACCTGGGGCACCCGCCGCATGCCGCGCCGGCCGGGGAACTTCTCCAGGTCGAAGAAGTCGGCCATGGTCGCGGGCTTTTCGCCGGGTATGTTTTCGGCGTTGTAGGCGTACACGGTCGACCAGAAGAGCTGCCCGATTCCGCACTCGGTGATGCCCTCAGGCACGAAGTCCTCGGCCGGCGGCGTTCCGTCGGGTCCGGAGGGCAGGAAGCTGATGTCGATGGGCTCGAGAAGGCCTTCGTCGCAACCGCGCACGGCGTCGGCGATCTCCAAGTCCACCACGTCCCAGTGGATGTTGCCCACGTTGACCTGGGCCCGGATCTGCGCCAGCCCGCCGTTGTAGTCCTCCACGTTCACGCGGATCCCGGTGGACCCCGTGAAGGGAATGTTCACCCCCTCGTTGACGGCCCGTCCGTAGGAGCCGCCCCAGGAGACGGCGGTGATGGTCTGGGCGTCCAGGTCTTGCGGGGAGATGGGCGCGGCAATGGCAGGAAGGGCCAGGGCGGAGGCCAGCATCCGCGCCGCAAATGGGGCGAAGGCCGGCCGCTGCCGGTCGCGCCGAAGGGGGGGCGCCGCGCGCTCCGCCCGCTGCGACCGGGGGTGAAGTCTCTCAGTCGTCATTTTCTCTCTCATTGTCTCAGTGTGGTCCCTTCTCCTCGAAATTCAGGGCCCGGCAATCCGTCACCGTCCAGCCCACCCGCACGGTGTCTCCGACCAGAATGCCGCCGTGGCCGACGATGTTGGGGATCTTGGCGATGAAGTCCTCGCGGCCGCACGCATCCATTCGCACGCGCAGGTGGTCGCCCAGGAAGGAGAGGTCGCGGATCGACGCGCCGACCTGGTTGCCGTAGACGCCGGGCTCGGGGTTGACGGCGATCCGCTCGGGCCGGATGGACAGGGTGACCCGGTCGCCCGCCTCGCAGTCGGCGATCCGGAGCGCGCGAATCCGCTCCCGCCCGGTCTCCACCTCGCACAGATCGCCGTCCACGGTGACCACGCGCCCGTGCAACCGGTTGTTCTCGCCGATGAAGCGCGCCACGAACGCGCGTTCCGGCTCCTCGTACAGTGCCTCGGGCGGGGCGATCTGCTCGACCACCCCCTCCTTCAGCACCGCGATCCGGTCCGACATGACCATCGCCTCCTGCTGGTCGTGCGTCACGTACACGACCGTGACCGCGAGCTCCTGGTGGATGCGCCGGATCTCGTACTGCATCTCTTCGCGCAGGCTGCGGTCGAGCGCGCCGAGCGGCTCGTCCATCAACACCAGGTCCGGCTCGAAGACCAGCGCCCGCGCAATCGCCACGCGCTGCTGCTGCCCGCCGGACAGCTGTCCCGGCCGCCGGTCCTCCAGACCCTCGAGGCGGACCAGTTGCAGGGCCCGCTCGACCCGTTCCTGCCGCTCTTCCGCATTCAGTCCCCGCACCTCCAGCGGAAACGCGAGGTTCCGCCCGACGGTCATGTGGGGGAAGAGCGCGTAGTTCTGGAAGACCATTCCGATCCCGCGCCTGCGCGGCGGCAGGTCCTCGACCGAGCGGCCGTCGATGCGGATGGTCCCGGCGGTTGGCGTCTGGAACCCCGCCAGCATCATCAGGATCGTGGTCTTGCCGGATCCGGACGGACCCAGCAGGGTGACGAACTCGCCCTTGCGGATGGTCAGGTTGAAGTCCTCGACGACCAGGGTGCGCCCGTCGTAGCTCTTGTCGACCCCCTCGAACTCGACGCGCGCGTCGCCGCCGGACGCCGGCGACGTCCCGTCCTCGGCCGCCGTCACCTAGACATCTCCTCCTTCAGGGCGGCCACCGTCACCACCCGCACGTCCCCGTCCTCCCCCCGCAGGGTGATCGTCTCGTTGAAGATGTTGACGCCGACCACCCGCTCGCGCCCCAGGGCGGTCCTGAGCGTCCGCCCCTCGCGCGGGAACCGCCGCCGCGCCTCGACGTAGCTGTCGTGCTCATACATGAGACAGCACATGAGCCGCCCGCAGCACCCCGAGATCTGCGCCGGGTTGAGCGACAGCGACTGGTCCTTCGCAAGCTGCAGGCTGACGGGCTTGAGTTCGGGGAGCCAAGTCGAGCAGCAGAGTTCGCGGCCGCATCGCCCCACGCCCCCCAGCAACGCCGCCTCGTCTCTCACGCCGATCTGCTTGAGCTCGATGCGGGTGCGGAAGGACCGGGCCAGGTCACGCACCAGCGCGCGGAAGTCCACCCGCTTCTCGGCGGTGAAGTAGATGATCAGCTTCTTGCGGTCGAACTGCCACTCGGTCTCGGTGACCTTCATCTTGAGCCCGTGGCGGGCCACGTGATTGCGCGCCTCCAGCCGCGCGCGCCGCTCGTCGTCGACCTTGTAGCGGGCGCGGGTTACCTCGTCGGGGTCCGCGCGGCGCAGCACGCGCACGGTGGGCGTGGGCGTGGAGCATCCTCCGGAGGAAGAGCACTTCCGCTCGGCGATGCTGCCGAGCGCGGTGATCTGGCCGAAATCCTCGCCGCGGTCCGCCTGCACGATGACCCGGTCGCCGGGGGCCAGGTCGAGCCCTCCGGTGTTGAAGTAGCCACGGCGGGTGCCCTTGAACCGCACCTCGGCGAAGCCCGACATCTATCCTCCCTCGATCCAGGTGCCGAGGGCCTCGTACTTGGCCCAGCGCCGGGTGAGCAGGCGGTCGGTCTTCATGCCGTCGAGTTCCTCGAGGTGGCGGGTGACGGCTTCGGCCACCGCGTTCATGGTCGACGCCGGGTCGGCGTGGGCTCCCCCGGGCGGCTCCTCGATGACCTCGTCCGCCACCCCGAGCGCATACAGGTCCGACGAGGTGAGGCGCAGCGCGCTGGCCGCCTTCTCGCGCTCCTCGGCCGACCGCCACAGGATCGCCGCGCACCCCTCGGGCGAGATGACCGAGTAGATCGAGTGCTCGAGGAGCAGGATCCGGTCCGTGACGCCCAATGCGAGCGCACCGCCGGAGCCGCCCTCGCCGATCACGACGCAGACGGTCGGTGTGCGCAGCCGGGCCATCTCGCGCAGGTTCATGGCGATCGCCTCGGCCTGGCCCCGCTCCTCGGCGCCGAAGCCCGGGTACGCGCCCGGCGTGTCGATCAGCGTGACCACGGGCCGCCCGAACTTCTCGGCCATCTTCATGAGTCGCAGCGCCTTGCGGTACCCCTCGGGGTGGGGCATGCCGAAGTTGCGGCGCAGGTTCTCCTTCATGTCCCGGCCCTTCTGGTGCCCGATCACCACGACGGACCTGCCGTCGAGCCGGGCCCACCCGCCCACGACCGCCTCGTCGTCGCGGTAGCGCCGGTCGCCCCTGAGTTCGAACCAGTCGGTGAAGACGCCGTCGATGTAGTCGAGGGTATAGGGACGCCGCGGATGGCGGGCGACCTGTACCTGCTCCATGGCGGTGAGGTTGCGGTAGGTCTCCTCGCGAAGGACATCGAGCTTCGCGGTGAGAACACGCACTTCGTCCCGCACATCCAGACCGCGCTTGGCCGCCATGTCCCGCAGCCGCGCGATCTGCCCTTCTATCTCGACGATGTCCCGCTCGAATGCGAAATGCGATGAGGAAGACATCCGGGTGCTCCTTGCATGGATTTGTTGGGGGATAAGGTAGGCAAGAGGGCCGGGATTGCGAAAGCGGGGGGTGGCGGGAGGCGCGGAGGCAGAGGTCTGGTGAACGCGGGAGGCGCGGAAGACGTATTTTATAAGGTGCCCGAATGTTCCCCGGGGGCGGAGGCGCGGACGGTGAGGGTTGGGGAATCGGTCGTGGGGGCGCGTGGAACAGGGACCGTGGGTCGGGCGGTTGGCCCGGGGGCGAACTCGAACAGGAACGGAGGACGAGACATGAAAGCGGGACTTGCCGGATTTGTCGCGGCGGTGGCCGCATTCGCGAACAACGGGGCCGCGCAGGACACGCCGCTCACCGCCGATCTCGAAGAGGTCTACCGCGTGGGGGGCCTGAACGCGGAGGAATGGGCCTTCTTCGAGGGGTCCGAACCGATCGGCTTCGACGGTGCCGGCAACCTCTACGTGCTGAATACCCAGGCCTCTCAAGTGGTGATCGTCGACCCTCGGGGAGGGCTCGTCCGCGCCGTGGGCCGCAAGGGGGAGGGGCCGGGGGAGTTCAACCAGGCCGCACAATTCTGGGTCTGGCGCGACGGCCGCTACGTCGTGCAGGACCTGGGGCACGGCGCCTACCAGGTGTTCGGCCACACCGGAGAACTCGAGCGCTTCGTCCGGATGGGTGACGCGGCGGGTCCCCTGGCGATGATGGGTGCGATGAGGCTGGAGGTGCGGGCGGACCCCGCGGGCGGCGCCCTGATCGCCCAGGGGTTGCCATCGATGGTGGGCGGAGCCATGTCCAGCATGGTCGAAGCGATGGCCGAGATGTTCGGCGAAGACGCGGGGGAGGTTCCCGAAGCGGGCGTCGACGAGCGCGGGCTCGAGAGACTCGATCTCACCGGAGATGTCGTGTCCGCCACACCCATTCTCCAGGCGTGGCAGGTTCCGCGCGAGGAGATTGAGGCGGACCTGGGCCTGGACGACCTGATGAACCCGGCGAATCTGGTGGGGTTGGGCGACAACATTCGGTACTACGAACCGGGCTTCCTCTGGGACATGCTTCCGGACGGAACGATCGCCTACTCCGATTCCACCGCCTACGCAATCAGGATCGCCAGGCCCGGAGGGGACATCGTCGACGTGCTGCGGCGCCCGTTGTCACCCGAAGCCGTCACGGACCGCATCCGCCGCGCGTCCATCGAGAACGCGATCCGGCAATTCGAGGAAGAGGGCGCGTTTGGAGAGCAACGGGGCAACCCCGAGTTGGCCGAAATGGCCGTGGCCCTGGCTCCGATGATGAAGGCCATGATGGATGCGTTCCGGGAATCGGCCGAGAAGCGTGAGTTCTATCCCGAAATCGCGGTCGTCCGGGGCGTGCGCGCCACCTGGGACGGCGCGCTGTGGATTCAGCGCCGCGGCGAGGAGCCGTGGGACGACGCGGGCCCGATCGATGTGTTCAACGCGGACCGCGAGTACGTGGGGACCTTCGCGGCCGGGGACATCGATATGCCGCTCGCCTTCGGGCCCGGCGGCATGATTGCGCACTGGGAATTCGACGAACTGGATGTGCCGACGCTGGTGGTGAAGAGGCTGCCGGAGGCGGTTCGATAGGGAGGACCGAGTCATGACAAGCTTGAGGAACACACTGATCGCCCTGGCCGGGGCCGGGCTGATCGCATCGGCCGCCGGGATCGCCGCCCAGGACCGCCCGCTGGCCGCCGGCCCGGACGAGGTCTACCGGGTCGGGGGACTTGCGGCGCCCGAATGGGCCCAGTTCGTCCGGCCCATTCAGATGGGCTTCGACGGGGCCGGCAATCTCTACGTGCTGGACCCGGAAGTGGGCCGGGTTGTGGTGATCGACGCCGGCGGTGACCTGGTCAGGACCGTCGGCCGCAAGGGGGAGGGGCCGGGAGAGTTCCAGATCCCGAGCGATCTGGTGGTCTGGCGCGATGGCCGTTTCGCGGTGGCCGACCAGGGGCACGGCGCGTATCAGCTCTTCGGCCTGGATGGCCAGCTCGAACGGTTCGTCAGGATGAGCACCGCCTCGGGCCAGGCCGGAATGGCCGCGGCGCGGAAAGCGGTCAGAGCCGACCCCGCCGGCGGCGCCGTGATCGCGGAGGGAGCCGGGATGGGCGCCATTCTGTTCTCGGTGTTCGCCGAGGAGTTCGAGGGGGAGACGGTCGACGTCACCGGTGAGGACGGAAAGCTGGAACGGCTGGATCTGAGCGGGGAGGTCGCGGCCGCGGAGTCCATCGCGCGGGCAAGGCTGATCGCCCCCGAGACCATGGAGGTGGAAGCCCCCTATTTCGCGCCCGTCGTGGTCTGGGACGTGCTCCCCGACGGGACCATCGGCTACTTCGACTCCACGGCCTACGAGATCAATCTCGTCGGTGCCGACGGCGGTTCGATGGGCGTGCTGACGCGCCCGGTGCGTCCCGAGGCCGTGACCGCCCGGATCCGCTCGGCCGTCATCGAACATCTGCTTGCGGAGCTGGACGAGAGGCTGGAGGAAGCGATGGAGGAGATGGAGGAACTGCTGGGGCCGGGGGCGATGGAAGCGATGCCCGAGGTGCGGAAGGAGCAGCAGGAAGAAATCAGGAACCAGGAATTCTACCCCGAGATCCCGGTGCTGCGCGGGCTGCGGGCCACCTGGGACGGCTCCTTCTGGGTGCAGCGGCGGGGCGAGGACCCATGGGATGACAAGGGCCCCATCGATGTTCTGGGACCGGACGGCGCGTACATGGGGACCCTGTCCGCGGGGGAACCCGGGATGCCGCTCGCGTTCGGGCCCGACGGTCTGGTCGCGTACGTGGAGCGGGACGAGCTGGATGTGGTTTCGGTCGTGGTCAGGAGACTGCCGGAGGAGGTACGTTAGGGACTCGAACACGGGGGCCGGCGGCCGGCGTGCCGGACCCACCGGTGCGGCACTGCAACCGGGAGACGAGGACCAGTAGAGGGATGAAGGACGTATCGCCGGGACCGCATGGCGACGCGCGGCCGCGTGGCCTGCCTGGTGTTGCCGCCTTCGCGGGGATCGCCGCGTGGGCCGTGACCGCCGGCCCGGGCGTCGCCCAGGATCGGCCGCTTGCCGCCGACTTCGAGGAAGTCTACCGCGTGGGCGGGCTCGATGCGCCAGGGTGGGCCCAGTTCGGCGAAGGGGCCCTGCCCATCGGCTTCGACGCGGCGGGGAACCTCCATGTTCTGGACCCGGATGCGTCGCAGGTGGTGGTCGTCGACGGCCGGGGTGAGCTGGTGCGGACGGTCGGACGCAAGGGAGAGGGACCCGGGGAGTTCATCCGGCCGATCGAACTGGGTGTCTGGCGCGACGGACGTTTCGTGGTGATGGATCCGGGGCACCAGGCCTTCCAGATCTTCGGCCCGGACGGCGAACTCGAACGCTTCGTCAAGACGGGCCGGGAACCGATTTTCGTACGGTTCCTCGCGACCCGGGTCGATCCGCGGGAAGACGCCATGATCGTCCAGGGTCCGCCGCCGAACCCGGCACGACGGGCCATCGCGCAGTCCGTGGCGGGGACCGGGTCGGATAACCGGGCCGACGACCGCGGCCTGGAGCGGCTGAAGCTGCACGGAGACGTCATGGCCGTCGAACCTGTGCTGCGGGCGTGGCGCATACCGCGGGATGACGATGACTGGCCCGGACCCGAGGAGCTGAGGGACGCGAGCCCTGCGGATCTCGCCCGGATGGCATCGGAAATCGAGGGCATGAGGAGGTACCTGGATCCGGATCTGCTATGGGATGTCCTGCCCGACGGCACCATCGCCTACTCCGACTCCTCGGCCTACGTCATCAGGCTTGCCCGGCCAAGCGGCCCGGTGATCGATGTGCTCAGGCGCCCGCTATCTCCCGAACCCGTGACCCAGCGCATCCGCTCCGCGCTGATCGCCGAGGAGATCCGGATCGAGCGACAGTATATCGCGGCCATCGCCGCCGAGGGGGGCCAGGTTCCGATTCAGGAGATGTTCAACGAGAGCCGCCGGCAGATCGAGAACGGCGGGTTCTTCGAAGAGGTCCCCGTCGTGCGGAACGTGCGCGCCACCTGGGAGGGCGGGCTGTGGATCCGGCGGCGCGGTGCGGAGCCCTGGAACAGCGAGGGCCCCATCGATGTCTTCGGGCCCGATCGCGAGTACGTGGGGACCTTTCCGGCGGGCGCTCCGGGGATGCCCGCGGCATTCGGGCCCGATGGGCTGGTGGCCTATTGGGAGGCCGATGAGTTGGACGTGCCGTCCCTGGTGGTCAGGAGGCTGCCGGGGGAAGTGCGCTAGCGAGATCGGCGGGATCGGATCCGACGCCATGTACACCACCTGCATGTTCTGCAACCGGCCGCTTCGGACCAACGAGGTCGTGGAGGCCTTTCCGGTCGGCCGGCGCCTCGCATTCGACGCGGCCCGCGGCCGGCTCTGGGTCGTATGCGAAAGGTGCGAGCGCTGGAACCTGACGCCGCTCGAGGAGCGCTGGGAGGCGGTGGAGACGTGCGAGAAGCTCTTTCGGGGCACGCGCATCCGGACGTCGTCCGAGAACATCGGTCTGGCGCGGCATCCCGAGGGCCTGGAGCTGGTGAGGATCGGCGAGCCGCTGCGGCCCGAGTTCGCTGCGTGGCGTTACGGGGACCAGTTCGGGCGGCGGCGGCGACGGACGATCATCAACTGGAGCGCGGCCGGCCTGGGGCTGGGCGGCGGCGCAGTCCTGGCGGGGGCAACAGGGGGAGCACTGGGCACGGCTGTTGCCGTCTACGGAGTAAACGCCGTGAACCTGTGGAACAGCTCACGCCCCACGATCCACTTCCGCCCAAAAGACGGGCGGCTGCGATGGATGAACCGGCGCGGGGCCTACGCCACCCGCATCCGGCCCTCCTATGGCGACACTCCCTTCAGCGTTCACGCGAAGGTCGGGGGGGTCCGCAGGGGCACAAAGGAATGGTTCGGGGGAGAGGATGCCTTCCGGGTGCTTCGCGCGATGCTCCCGAAGCTCAACGCCTTCGGCGGCACGGGCCGCGCGGTGCGGTCGGCCGTATCGGAGATCGATCACCACCGGCATGCCCGCGGGTTCCTGGGGCAGGTCGCCGGGCGCGGCGAGCACCACCGGTATCGGGGGATTCCCGGCTACATCGTCAAGTTGCCCAAGCCCGCGCGGCTCGCCCTTGAGATGGCGCTCCACGAGGAAGACGAGCGCCGGGCGCTGGAAGGCGAGCTGTGGCGGCTGGAACAGGCCTGGCGAGAGGCCGAGGAGATTGCGGCGATCGCGGACGATCTGTTGTTGCCGGAGGGGACGGCCGGGTTCCTGGACCTTCATTCGGAGCAGAGTGACGAGTCCTCCTGATCCGGGTGAAGTGTCCGGCGGCCGCAGCTTCCGGGGGGTGAGGTCCCTGAAAGCAGTCTCTGACCGTCCCTGACAGCGGCGGTTGCCATTCTCAGGCAATATCCCTAGTCTG
>JAPPNO010000067.1 GCA_028873845.1 Gemmatimonadota bacterium
CCGCTCCTACAACCGGCTTCCCGGCAGACCACTTCTTCCACGGCCTGCTAGGGCGCCGGTCACCATGTCGAACCTGGCCATGTGTCCACGCCGCCAATCGCCCACAAGTTCCAGGTCCGACAGGGAAGTGGCCATGAGCAACCCGCCGGCCGGACCGATGCCCTTCACCCGGAGACGGATGGCGCTCCGGATGTCCGTGGTGCCCGCGACCGAACCGCCGACGAAGAGAGTCGCGCGGCCGAGGTTCGAGTCGGTCACCAGTATGCTGTCCTGCCCCAGCGAAAAGATGGCGTTCACGCCGATCACGCCCCCGGGCCCCTCGCCTTGCGAGGCAAGCACCTCGTACGCCGCGCCGTCCCGGCCGATCACGACCACTTCGCTGTTCCACGGGTCCTCGACGACCGCGCGGCCATCCGGCAGGAGGCGCCCGATGCCGACCCCCTGGAAGGCATAGTCGCCCGGGTTGGCGCCGTGGCGGTACCGTGGCTCCGCGGCGAAGCGGAAGACGGGTTCGACGGACGGCGTTCCCGGGTACGCGACGATCCGCACGCCCGCGCTGTCCTCGATCTGGACGGGGACATCGGTGGTGGCCGAGGGGTCGCCGCCGCATGCCGCGGCCGCCGCGGTCAGCGCGAGGATGAAGTGGCTTCGAACTGGCATCTTGTCGCTCTCGCCTCCGGTTTGTGCGCGGGTGCATGGCTGGTGGCAGCAGGGCCCCGAGGCCGGGCCGACCGGGAAACGGGGCTCATCCCTCCAAACCCGGACGCGAGTGTGCCGGATCCACCAACCCGTACACCACCACACTAACGACATCCATCTCGTCCAACACCTTCCCGAGCACCAACCCGCCGGCCACATCCAGAAGCCGGAACGTGGACGGTGCCTCCACCACCCCCAGCCACTCCCCATTGGGCGCAATCACCGCATGCGGCGGCATGTCGGTCCGCGTCAGCCCTCTCGACACCCGATAGGAAGGCAGCCATACCCTACCTTCGGCGTCGGCAAGAGGGGAGCTGAATAGCGGCAGCGGTCGGCCGATGCTGCGCTCATAGGGGGCAATGTATGTCTGGACGACTCTTGCGACCTGGGCATCCGGCAGACCCGGGTTAACCCTGCGAACGCCGGCACCGTACTCGGCCTCGATCGGCTCCAATAACTCCTCGGTGGCGGTTGGCGTGCCTTCGTACGTAACGACGCGCACCCCGGCACTGTCCTCGATCCGGGCCGGGACATGGGCGCCGGCCATCGCCGCCTGCAAGGCTTCTTCGGTGGGCGCGTCGATACCGCAGGCCTGGGTGGTGGCGAGGGCAAGCAGCAGGGAGGGCGGGGGGATCGTTGGGCGCATCATACCTTGTGAAGAAAACGGGCCGTCGACTGCCGCCGGTTCATGACTACCCTTCCGGCCGGACCGCTTGGAATCTCAGGAGCCGAGTTTCGTCGACGGTCTCATCGCCAAGGAGGAAGAGCGTCTCGCCGTCCGCCCCGACCAGGCGACCCGGAAGCGAGGTGTAGATGTTCCGGAGATTCAGATCCTGGTCATACTCGGCGAGCAGGGACACACCGCCCTCGCCGGCACTCCCATACTGTCTGTACACGCTGCCGGCGGCGTACGCGGCACCGAAGTTAGTGGTTGCCTGCCGGATCCATTCACGCGTTGCCGCATCCATGGCAACCGGCTCGTCGCGCGGCAACAACTGCGACCATTGGGGGAGCTCCGACGCCTGGGAGCAGACGTGCGTTCCAGTTTCGGAGAACAGATGCACGGCCGGGGTCACATCGAGTCCCAGCGCGAACGAGCCACCCGGTAGGGCCACTCCCCATACGCCATCGACGACCATCTGGGTGTCGAAGAGGAGCTGGTCCGCAGGAAAGAATGACCCAGTACTGGATCCATCGAGGGAATAGATTCTGGCCAAGTCGTTCCCTCCCCCAGGCGAGCTGACCATTCCGCCAATGAGAAAGGCGGACTCATCGACGGCGACGACGACTCTGGGGTCCAGTTGTTCCTCGAGCGCGAGGGCATTCACCACCTCCCCCTTCGAGTCGAAGAGCGTGACGAGTACCCGGCCGGCATCGAGGGCCACGATCCGGTCCTCTGACAGGAAGACAGCATCCATGAGTACCGTGAACTCCCCGGGACCCTCGCCATCGCCACCGATGACCCGAACGACGCGTCCATCAGCGTTTACAACCTTCAGGTCGCCGGAGCGGCTGTCCGTAATCAGGAGATGACCGGACGGCGAAGCACTCAAAGCCCTGACGGACAGTACGGGACTGGGGTCACTGGTACGAAACACCACAGGCTCGCGTGCGGTGAAGGCATCGGCGAAGTCCCGTGTTACGATGTCCGCCGGATGAGGGTCGCACTGGGCAGCGGAAGTGCTTTCCTGCTCCCGGGCGCAACTGAACGACAAAGACACGGCAAGCAGCAGAGGCAGATAGCCGGCCACCGTGTGGCGACGGGATCCCGGATCGATCATCGGTTGTTTCCTGACAGCTTATGGTTGCGAAAGCGGAACTCGGTCGGCGAAAACTACTCACCTTCCGCCAGTCGGTACACCTCGATTCGCTGAGTCCTCCATCCGATTCACGCGGGTTACCGAAGTAACCCCAACTCCCCCTGCGCCCGATCCCGCTTCGGCACCTCGTGACACCGCCGGCACCGCGCCTCGTAGCTCTCCGCACCCCCCACCTGGATCGTCGGCCCCTCCGCGGGTGCCGGCTTCCCGTCGATGAGGCGCTGGTTCTTCGTCGCGGGGTCGCCGCACACCACGCAGATCGCGCTCAGCTTGTCGATCCGCTCGGCGCGCGCCAGGAGCAGTCCCATGGGCCCGAAGGGCTCGCCGCGGAAGTCCATGTCGGTGCCGGCCACGATGACCCGCATCCCGCCGTCCGCCAGCGCTTCGACCACCTCGCAGATGCCGTCGTCCAGGAACTGGGCCTCGTCGACGGCGACGACCTGCGTCTCCGCGTGCACCCTTTCGGCGAGCTGTACGGAGTTGGACACGGGTTCGGCGTCGACCCGGCGGCCGTCATGGGACGAGATCTGGAACTGGCCGCCGTAGCGGTCGTCGAGGTGGGACTTGAAGAGCTGGACGCGGCGGCCGGCGATGAGGGCGCGCCGCACCCGCCGGATCAGCTCCTCGGACTTGCCGCTGAACATGACGCCGGCGACAACCTCGATCCATCCGTGCGCAGTCCCGTATCGCATCACTCTTCGGCGCGGCGCTCAGTACCCCAGCACGCCGTAGTTCCCGTCCAGGATCAGGCGCACCGAAACGTACAGTCCCACCATCGGAATCAGCACCCAGACCGAGTTCGGGGCGAAGATGTAGATGTACAGCTCACTCCTGGTGACATGGGCCTGCCGCCCCGCCACGAAAAAGCTCACCCAGTACATCGACGACACGTACACCCACTGCCAGAAGAGCATGGCCCCGATGATGCCGGCGACCACCGCCGGGATGAGATCGACGGTGTACGCCGCGTAGAGGACCAGTGTCGGAACGGGCGTCACGAAGCCGTTGCCGATGTCGGCGTTGAAGCCGAACGTTTCACGGTCCGGATAGGACGGATCGACCATCGAGTAGGTCGCCCAGGCGTCCGCCCAGACCGTCGGGGACAGCATGCGGCTGAGCGGCACGCGGGTGGTCAGGAATTCGACGGCCGGGGTGCGGCCGGTTTCCTCCCGCCGCCGCCGCCAATACCGGGAGCGGGCCGCGATGTGGTCGCGTCGGAAGTACAGGCACATCTCCCAGTAGCAGATGAGCAGGTTCGTCGAGAAGAACAGGCTGAACAGGCCGTGGATGACGTTGAAGTCGCCGTGGATGTGGTAACGAAGACCGATGCCGGCGAGTGTCAGGA
Source organism: Gemmatimonadota bacterium (assembly GCA_028873845.1). Taxonomy (GTDB): domain Bacteria; phylum Gemmatimonadota; class Gemmatimonadetes; order Longimicrobiales; family Gaopeijiaceae; genus Bin94. Next base: position 3,865 of record JAPPNO010000067.1, read on the forward strand.
GCCCGATCACCAGGGCGATGTGGAGTCCGGCCGGCACTCCCCGCCCGCCTCGTGTCTCGCCCCGGTTCGAATCCGTTGGCGCGGGGTCGGAGTTGCCGGTGTTCATCGGCGGTTCCTTCGGGGTGGGATGGGGGGATCCTCGAAGCCGGGCGAGGCCTGCCGGGCCGGAAGTGCCGATGAGACGGGTGGGGCCGCCGCGACGGACGGCGGGGGTGTGTAGGGCGACATGTCCAGGTCCGCGCTGTCGAAATAGGCCATCCGGTTCGGGGTCGTCATCGTCATGAGCCAGCGAACCGAGGCGGACAGCTGCTCCGGCCGGTAGCGGACCGCGAAGTACGGAAGAATGGTCTCCGCAACGTCCTCCCGGTCGGGGAAGTCCTGTGCGTAATCCGAGATGGCGACGCCGTCCGCCTGCCGGGCCGCGCGCCAGCCGGGGGAATCCGAATGGTCCGGATCGAGAGAGGCATGTGCGCCCTCGTGCATGAACACCTCTTCCAGGAACCCGTCGGTGACGGCCCTTCTGGTGCCGGGATCCTCCGTATGGATCAGGATGCTCCCGTTGTAGGAGTTGCCGCCGAAGGCCCCCTGCCCCGCGTTCACCTCCACCTCCTGCAGGTTCGCCAGGAGAGCCGCCGGCAACCGCCCCATCGCGGGCCCGAAGACCTCGATCTCCGCCTCCGCCGCCTCCGCGCTCCCGAATTCCGGATTGAACTGCCACTCCACCGTTCTTGCGCCGAACCGCACGTCGAACAGGTAGGCGTTCACCGTGATCCAGGCGTTGGCCCGCCGGTCGAAAATCTCCCGCATCCCGCGGCCGGTGTAGGTGACGGTGCCGAACGACGAGGGGTCGTCAGGGCCGAGGATCTCAGGGGTCACCCACACCGTTCCGCTGAAGGGCGGTTCCCCGGTGTGCGGGAGCCCGATATCGAGCGTCTGGTCGGAGCGAACGTCGACCTCGACGGTCGTTCGCCGGTAGCTGGGCGGGGCGCTGACGGTGATCCTCACCTCCCCCCCGGGAACACCCGACAGCTGGTACCGTCCGAGTGAATCGGTGTTCGCGGAAGCTGTCGTCCCCTCCTCCAGCCGCACGGCCGCGCCGGGAATCGCCAGGCCCGCCATCCGGCTGTCGGTCACCGTGCCGGACAGCGTGAACGCCCCCGAGACCGTCGGCCCGGTCTCGCCGCAGGAGACCGAGAGCAGGCCGGCCGATGCCACCGACACGGCGATTGCGATTGGGCGACGCGTCATTCTCGTACACTCTCCGGGACTCACTGGAATCACGGCACCAGACTCGACGAAAACCTACCGAAGCCGGGCGTTGGACGCACGACGCAGCTTCCGCCGGCCCGGCCGCCGGCACTAGCTTCCCCCACCATGCCAACCCACTGGGCCATCGACCTCGGCACCTCCAACACGACCGTCTGCGAAGACCGGTCCGGGCAGCCGCACGTCGTCAATCTCCCCGACCAGGCGAAGCTGGAGCCGATCACGCAGACCCCGGTCATGCCTTCGTGCATCTGCGTCATGGACGCCGGCGGCGAGAAAGTCCTGATCGGGCAGGAGGCAGTCACCTACAACTGGGACGGACGGGCCACGGGCTTCGCGCGCGGCTTCAAGCGCCACCTGGGCATGGAGAGCAGCCGGGCCATGGCGCGCGTGGGCGGAAGGACCTTCACCGCGCACGACGCCGCCTCCTTCTTCCTGCGCGAGGTGGTCCGCACCCTCGAGGCGCGATTCGGCGAGGAGATCACCGACGTCACCATCGCGACGCCGAGCGGCTTCTACGAGACGTACCGGGCCGAGTTGCAGGCGATTCTCCGGCGAGTGCAGCGCCGCGGCTGGTGGGGACGCATCCGGGCGCGCCTTCGGGGGAAGCCGGGCGGGATCGTGTTCCGCACCCTCGACGAACCCGTGGCGGCCGCGCTCGGCTACGGGGTCGATGTCGGACGCCCCACCACCGTGGTCGCCTTCGATTTCGGCGGCGGGTCGATGGAGGCGGCCGTCGTGCGGACTCACGGTGCGCGGACGGTGGAGACCGGCCGGGCCGAGGTGCTCGCCAAGCAGGCCGTCGAACTCGGCGGCGACGACATCGACCGCTGGATTCTGGAGCGGCTGGTTCCGTCGGCGCTGCACGACTGGCCCGAATGGGAGGTCGCGCTCCGCTGGGAGGCCGAGCGCGTGAAGCTGCTCGCGAGCGCGGGAAGCGAGGGCGACTTCACCTTTCGCAACGAGTCGTACGGCAGGCTGGACTACCAGGTCCTGCGCGACCTTCTGGCCGAAAACGGCCTCTACACGCGCATCCGCGAACTCCTGGGCGACACGCTCGACGAGCTCAGGACGCGGCACGGCGTCCTCCCCGACGCCATCGACGACGTGATCCTCGAGGGCGGTTCCACCCTGCTTCCCGAGGTGCGCAACGTGGTGGGCGGCGTGCTCGGGCGTGACAAGGTGCGGGAGTGGCTCCCCTTCGCGGCCGTCGCGCGCGGCGCCTGCATCTTAGCCGGCGGCGCGCACGTCGAGGACTTCATCTACCACGACTACGCGATCCGGCTCCTGCCCGAGGACGACAAGGGGGCCGAGTACGAACTCCTCATCCCCGGCGGGACCCGCTTTCCCACGGTCGAGAACTTCGTGACGCGCTACTATGCGCCGGGCTTCGATGGCCAGAGTCACATCAATCTCTTCATCTGCGAGGTCGGACGCGTGGCCGGGCGTCCGGTGGACTGGACCGAGCGACCCAACGGCTCCCGCTACTTCGTGCCCGGGACGGCAGGCGAACGCGCGTTCTGTCTGTGCCTGAACGAGGCCGATCCCGCGCTGCCGCTCAATCCGGCCGGCCGGGGAACGTCGCCCCGCCTGCGCGTGACCTACTCGGTTGACGAGAATCGCTGGCTGTGCGTAACGGTACATGACCTGCAACGGAAGACCGACCTGAAGGTCAAACACCCGGTGGTGCGACTGCGATGATTGCCAGGGAGGAAGCCGAATGAGCGCCCTGAAATCCCTGTTCGGGCAGAGCCGCGAGAAGATCTGGCGACAACTGGCCCGGGAAGTGGGCGGGCAATTCCTCGACGGAACCGTCTTCAAGCCGTCCGCCGTCCAGGCCCGAGCCGACGACTGGATCATCACGCTCGATACGTTGTCCGACCCGAATACCGGCTCCACCTACACCAGGCTCCGCGCACCCTACTACAACCCGGAAGGCTTCAGGTTCGAGATCTATCGGGCGGGTTTCTTCACCGAGTTGTGGAAGGGGATGGGCATGCAGGATATCGAGGTCGGCCATCCCCGCTTCGACCGGGACTTCGTGATCAAGGGCAACAGGCCCGGCCGGGTGCGGCGCCTCTTCGACAACCGGGAGATCCGCCGCCTCATCGATGCCCTGCCGCGAATCCGCCTGTCGGTGAAGGCGCACGAGGGGATGTTCAGCAAGTTCCCGGCCGGGATGGACGAACTCCACTTCCAGTCCACGGGAATGATCAAGGATCTTGCGCGGCTCCGCACCCTCTTCGAGCTCTTCGCCGAGGTGCTGCAGGAGGTCTGCCATGAGGGCGACGCGTACGAGGACGATGTCCGCATCCACATGCGCCGCCTGCGCGCGCCAGGGGGGCAGATCAGGGACAGGTACCTCCTCTGGGAGGGGGACGAGCCGCGGCGCGACGCGGCCACCGCGCTCGGACGGCTGGGGGACCCCGAAGCCCGCTCCGCGCTCGCCTCCGTTCTCACGGACAAGGACACCGTGCTCGTCGCGCGGGCGATCGAAGCACTCGCCAGAATCGGGGGCGCCAGGGCGATCGGCCCCCTCGTCCGCAGACTCGGCGACACCAAGGCGGCCGACGACGGCCGGTCGATCCGCGACCACGCCGCCGATGCGTTGCGGCAGCTCGGTGAAGGGGCACTCGGCGACGCCGTGCTGGCCTCACTGGGCGGCGACTTCGCGCGCCTCAAGGCGTACGGTGGCGAATACAGGGAGGAGATCATCGAGGCGCTCTGCAACTCGATCCGCTGGCGCTCCGCCACGCACCCGGCGAACGCGCTCGCCGAAATCCACGCGGTGGAAGCGCTGCCACGGCTCCGCAGGATCCTGACGAACTTCGGCGGGCGGAACCCCACCGGTCAGGCGGTCGCGGACGCGATCGGAAAGCTCGAGTCACGGGCTTCGCTTCCGCGGGCTGCGCAGGCGCCCGAGGTCGAGGTCGACACGCTGCCACGGGCCGCAGCGGAGCCGGGGCCCGACCGGGGGACCCTGCCGCGCGGGTCAACGGCGCCGGACGGCCGGCGCTAGCGCCGGCGCGAAAGGCTCAGGCGCCGGGCAACCGGTAGGGGATGGACTTCCCTACCGCTTCGTCCACGGTCTCCGGAGTGAGCAGCACGGTCACCGATACAGTGAGGGCGCCCGCCGCGGCGATGTGCAGCGAGAGCGCCGTTGCCGCCGTCTCGTCGGGGAGGTCGGCGATCAGGTAGAGGTCGCAATCGCCGAAGGCGTAGTAGAACCCTTCCAGGGTGCCGCCCGCCCCTTCGATCGTCTGGCGCAGCGCGGCCTCGCGGCCGGTGCCCCCCTCGGCGAGCAGCCCCTTGAGGCCGGATTGGGTGTAACTGGTGCGAAACATGTACTTGGCCATCGCTGTCCTCGCAGCTTGGGATGTGTCCGGTGACGGGATGGTTCAATGTAGCCGTCCGGTGGCCCGTTTCCGCAATGGGTGCGCTGTGTGGAAACCCCGCTTTCCATTCTGTCAACTGCGGTTGTCTATTGGGCGCAGGTCCCGCCGGCATCCTGTCATCACACCGGGGTCGAGTCTACTTTCCTCCGGCCCGTTACCACCCATCGAGGACCCGGTTATCATGCTCAGCACCTTGCCCGCAAAACCCCGCATCGCCCTCGCCGCCACCCTCGCGGCGCTCACCCTTCCCGCCGCCCCGTTCCTCCCCGCCCAGGCACATGCCCAGGCCACCCCCACCCCCGGCCAGCGCGTCGCCCTCGTCACCGGCTCCACCTCCGGCCTGGGCCGCGAACTCGCGCTCCGCCTCGGCGCGCGCGGCGACCACGTCATCGTGCACGGGCGCAGCGAGGAGCGGGGCGCCGAAGTGGTGGATTCCATCAATGCGGCGGGGCCCGGCAGCGCCCGCTTCTACCGTGCCGACTTCGCCTCCTTCGCCGAGACCCGCGCCTTCGCCGAAACCCTTCTGGCCGACTACGACCGTCTCGACATCCTCATCAACAACGCGGGCTTCGGCTCGGCGCCCAACGAGCGGCTCCTCTCCGAGGACGGGCACGAGTACCGCTTCCAGGTGAACTACCTGTCCACGTACCTGCTCACCCACATGCTCATGCCGCGACTGCTGTCCAGCACGCCGGCCCGGATCGTGAACGTCTCGTCCGGCGCGCAGGCCCCGATCGACTTCGACGACGTGATGATCGAGAACGACTTCAGCGGGCGCCGCGCCTACGCCCAGAGCAAGCTCGCCCAGATCATGTTCACCCACGACCTGGCCGAGGAACTGGCGGGGACCGGCATCGTGGTCGGCTCTCTCCATCCCGCGACCTACATGCCGACCGGCATGGTCCTGCGGCTGGGCGCCACGCCGCGCGCCACCATCGCGGAAGGGGCCGACGCGGTCATGCAGGTGGTCGACTCGGACGACTTCGAGAGCGGCCAGTACTTCAATGGCCTGAGGCCGGCCAGAGCCAACGCGCAGGCCTATGACGCCGAGGCGCGCGCCCGGCTGAAACGGCTGAGCCGGGAGCTGACGGGGATCCGCTGACGGCCGGCCGGTGCCTACCAGCGCACGAACAGGTTGACCGTCGCCCGATATGCTCCATCCCGATTGCGGGGGCCGGTGCCGCGTCCGGCCTCGATGCCCGCGGCGAGACCGCGGCCCAGGCTGAGGCGACTGCCCAGCCGATACCCGTAGACCCCGTGGTTCGCCACTGTGACCGGAGCAGCGCCGGCCGGGCCGGTGAGTCCGCCCGCCCCCAGCCAGGCAGCGTCGAGGCTCTCCGACATCACGAATCTCGCGTAGGGTGTGAAGATCCCCCGGCCCTGCGGCGTCTCGATCCCGTAGCCGACTTCCGCGTCCAACCCCCGCCTGCCGGGTCCGAAGCCCTGACCTCCAGGCGCCATCGCCGTCGCCCCCAGAGCCCAGAGTTGCGCCGCGCTGGTCGCCGTCGATCCCCACGTGGGCCTCACACCGAAGGACAGGCCGCGCCCGCCGCCCCCGGGGTTCAGGCTGAGAGATCCGCCGAGGCCCCACTCGTCGTATTCGTCCTGCTCATGCACCATCAGCCTGCGGCCGTGTACGCGGATCGTGAGGCCGCGGTCGACATTCACGATGCTCACGCCGCCGCCGACTTCCATGCCCATTCCCGTATCGATGTCGCTGTCGCCGCCGTCGTAGCGCATGGCGACCCGCAACTGCGGCCGCATCGTGGACGAGCCCATTGCCATTCCCGTCGACCCCTCGAGCATCACCCGCACACGGCTCGCGTTCGTGGTCAGCTCCCTGCGTCCCTCGACCTCCTCCGAAGTCATCCGCGCGGTGAAGGCGTCCGATCGGACCGCGAGCTCGAAATCGCCGGAGTCCTCCGAGTGGACGAGCTCGGCCTTCAGTCCCACGCCGCCCATCCGCATTGAGATGGGGCTTTCGGGATCCTGCTCGCCGCCGCCCTCGATGTTCAGATTGCCGGATCCGTAACCGAGCACGCCCCAGGTGAAAAGGCGGTCGCCGAGTGCGAGCCGGGCGTAGGGAAATCCGCTGGTGAGCGTGGTCGTGATGTCGCCGAAATCGTCATCGCCCGGACGGCCCAGTTCAAATCGGCCCGATCCCCGGCTGTGGGTCACGGCGAGTCCGGCGATCACCGAGCCCAGCGAGTAGTCGGCACCGAGAGCCGCGGTCATGACCTCGCCATTGCCGAATCCCTCTCCCTGCTCGTTCGAGAACCGCATCATCTCCCCCCCACCCCAGAGCGAGTAGCCCTGGCCGTCCCCGGACGCTCCGGGCGAGACCTGGAAGGAGGTGCCGTCGAGGAGCGAGTTGGTGGAGAGGAAGGCCGACGGCGAGATCCGGGCGCCGTTGCCATGGCGGGCCCCCGCGCCGGCGCGGGCGAGCAGCGAACCGAGGTACGACATCGCCTGACCGTCGGAGGGATCGCTCACGCCCCGCAGGGCACCGAAATCGAGGGACTGGCCGCCGACCTCGACATGATCCTCGGCGTGATAGGCGTGCGAGACCCGGTTGCCGATCATCTCCATCGCCTGGCTCGCCACCGACCGACTGAACCGGTGGAGCCAGTCCTCGGCGGCCTGTTCGGCTTCCGCCGTCGAGAAATTGCGGTAGAATCCCGCCCCGATGATGAATTCCTGCCCGGGGTAGAAATCGTAGTCGCTCGTGAACGAGAGCGCGTAGCTTACCTTGGGCGAACCGGTGTCCTCATCGCCCTCCACCGTGGGATCGTCCCAGAAGTACTCGACGAACCCTCCCCCGGCCTGGGCGGCCTCGATGATCAGCTCGACGAATCTCGTTCCGTTGATGTCCACGAAATCCTCGGCGTAGCGGCCTTCGCGCCAGGGGTTGGCGCCGTGGAAGAGCACGTATGCCTCCGGCGTGAAGATGAAGAGGTAGATGGGTCCGGCCTTGAAGTGGCCGCCCTCTTCCCTCAGCACGGCCTTCCATTCGTTCGCGCGGGCGAACCCCACGAGATCGAGCAGTTCGACCAGCCACTCGAGCGAGCCATTCACGAACTGCCTGAGGGTCTCCCGGTCCACCACATCCGCCGCACCGACCGCGGGCAGCGGAACCTCGGGGAGCGGCTCGCCGGCGTGCGTCAGGTCCTGGTAGTAGCCGCCCACGAGGACGAAGTCGACGTTTGCCACCGGGGAGAAGTACTGGATTGCGTAACTGTCCTTGCAGAAGACGTCTTCAGCGTCGGCGGGATCGTCCCAGCACCACTCCACGAATCCGCCTCCATCCTGGGCGCCGGTACTCAACATGCTCTGAACGACGTGGGTTCCCTGGTCGTCCTGTACGTTAACCACAAGCTTGCCGTCGATGTTCGGATCCTCACCATGGATGAACACATGTCCCTCGGTCGTGAAGAGGATCACGTACATGTTGCCCGAATTGTAGTCGCTGCCTTCCGTTCTGACTTCCTGCAGAAGCTCGGCACCCTCGTTGATGTCGTCGATCTGGCTCATGACCGACTCGGCCCACAGGATGAATTTCCTAAGCGTTTCCTTGTCCACCACCTCGGCGGCGGTGACCTTTTCCACCTGCGCGTGAGCCGGGTGGGGGGACGGGGCGGCAAGAGCGAAGACGAGCAGCGTCAGAAGGACAGGGGCGGATCTGGACATGCGCGAGTCTCCTGGGTGGCTGTGAGAAATAACGATACCCATCTCTGGCCATGGCGTCCATATCCAGGAAGCTGCTCTCGCCGCCCCACGTGATCGAAGCGGCCGTTCTCTGGTAGCGCACATTCCTGTGGGTATGCCGGTACCAATCCCAACCCCGCCTCGACAAAGGGAGCAGGACCATGCAACCCCTTCCCTCCCCGCCGTCGCAACGGCCACCTTCACGGCCGAGGGCGAGGCGCTGCGTGTCTTCGGGGCATTGACGACGTTCGACAGCAAGGAAACTCACCGCTGAGCGGAACGACCTCGACACGCAGCGGGTCCGGCGGCCTGCCGGCGCGCGTCAAGATCCTGGTAATACCCGCCCACTATAACGAAGTCCCTGTCGGACACCGGTGAGTAGTAGCGGATGGCGTAGCTGTCCTTGCAGTGCACGTCGTCCGGGTCGGCGGGATCGTCCCAGCACCATTCCACGAACCCGCCTCCATCCTCGGCGCCGGTGGCCAGCATCTCGCGGACGACCGGGGTGCCCCTGTCGTCCTGCACATCGGCGGCCCTCCTGCGGTCCATGTCCGGATCCTCGCCGTGGATGAATACCCGTCCCTCGGTGGTGAACAGAATCACGTAGACGTTGCCCACGTTGTAGTCGCTGCCCTCCGTCCTGACTTCATCCAGGACCCGCCTGCCTTCGTCCATGTCCTCGATCCGGCCGAAGACGGACTCGGCCCAGAGCACGAATCCCTTGAGCGATTCCCTGTCACGCACCTCGCTCGCGGTGACCTTCTCGACCTGGGCGTGAGCCGGGCGGGGGGACGGGGGACTGAAGGAGAGGGCGATCAGAGTCAGGAAGATGGGAGCGGATCTGGCCATTGCGGGCTTCGGGGTTCGGGGTGCAGGACGCGGTTCCGCTTCAGGATAGATGGTATCCGGCCCTCGCGTCCATATCGCGGAAGCGTACCCGTGGCGTGGCTACGGACCGAAACCCGTCGTTTGCGAAATGTGTAGATTGCGAAGTGGCGCACCCGCGTCCACCCAATACGCGAACCCCGCATCGTCAAGGAGCAGGACCATGCACCGCCTCCCCGCCCTCGCCCTCGCCGCCTTCCTGATCACCGCCTTCGCCCTGCCCGCCCCGACTGCCCCGCCCCAGCAACTCGCCTACCGTGTCCCATCGCCGCCCACCGCCACCTATCACGTGGTGGACACGACAACGGTCACCATGACCACGCCGATGGGTCCCATGGAAGGGTCGGGCAATTCCTCCTTCACCTTCGCTGTGACGTTCGCGGCCGAAGGCGATGGGGTGCGCGCTGCCGGGGAACTGACGGAGTTCGCGGCACAGGGAAACGAGCCGATGGCCGGTCCGGCCGCCATAAGCAGAAGCCAGGCGCGAGCCGGTGACTTCGACCTGTTGCTGGGACCGCAGGGGGTGGGGGAAGTGGTGGCCAAAGCGATCCGGGGAGCCGACGGCGATCTCCCCATGTGGGGGGATCCGACCGAAGGGATGTTCCCACGCCTCCCTGCGGGCGAAGTCCAGCCGGGCGACAACTGGGTGGATACCGTGACGCACGGCGTTGCGGAAGGCAGGAGGGTTGCGGTCTACACGTACACACTCGCCGGCGAAACCGTCGTGGACGGCGGGCCCCACCTGAGGGTCACGTTTTCCGCCGATGTCCGGTTGCTGATCGAGATGGGCGGGGGGGCCGGAGACGAGGCGCTGACCGGCACGGAAACCGGCTTCTTCCTGTGGGACCTCGGCAGAGGGCTCGTGACCCGGGCGGAAGTCTCGCGCAGCTACGAGGGGAGTATTGACGTGGGCGGCGCGGGTCCGATGAGCATGAAGACGACCGCCGTGACCCGGGTCAGGTTGGCGATGTAGACCGCGGCTTCCGGCGTTCATCCGGGAGACCGGCGACTGCCGCCCGGGCGGGCAGCGCCCCACCGCCGGTCGCTACCGCGATCCTCGCACCCGAGTCTCCGCCATGGATGAAGACGTCCTGGCGGCCCGCCATCCATTGTCCGCAGGCAGGTTGACGCTGCGTGTCGCGTCCCGCCACATTCGAGTGGATGGCTGGGGTTTCGGTAGCCTACGTCGACCTCCGGGGAGTGAACGGTCATGGGTAACAGCAGTCTCGCCGTTATCGGCGCTATCGACCTCGGGATCGCGGAAATCGTAGCTCTCTCGCGCGTTCGGGCGCGATGAATCCCGACGCGGGTCCCGAACCGGGCGGCCGCCGCGAGCGCTCCGGCCCGCTTGCCTACATGGCCGGCAACGGCATCGCGGCCAATCTCCTGATGATGGGCATCGTTGCGGCCG
>JAPPNO010000108.1 GCA_028873845.1 Gemmatimonadota bacterium
GCACGTCGTTGACCCCGGGACCCTGCAGCAGAAGCGGAACGCCCGCCTGTGCGAATGCCGGCTCGCCGTCGGTGTACATCCCGTCAGCGTTGACCTCGTCCAGGAAGAGCATGCCGCTCACCGAGGCGGTCCGCGTGTGCATGCCCTCGAAGTTCTGGACCACCGGCTCGTCCTGCGCCACCGCCAGATCGACGCTGGACGTCTCGAACTCGTACGCGGCCTCGTCCCAGCCCTCGATGGCAACCGTGTAGTCGCCCTCGGCCAAGCCTGTGAAGGCGTACTGTCCGCCGTCGGCCGTCATCATGGTCATGTCGGCGTCGCCCGAGAGCGTGACGGTGATTTCGTCCAGGCCCATGCCTTCCACGCTCACCCGGCCGCTGATGCCGGCCGTGCGCAGAAGCTCGCCCTGGAACGCAACGGTCGCCGTCTCGCGCAGGCCCACCGACACGCTCTGCGTCGTGGCCTCGAACTCGTACTCGTTCGCGTCGAAGTCCGAAATCGCGACCGCGTAGTCGCCCGCGTGCAGATCGTCGACCATGTAGTAGCCGGCGTCGTTGGTCATCGTCTCGTGCTCTTCGTCCTTCGGGCCGCCGGTCACCGTGACCGTCACGCCCGGAATCGCATGACCCTCGACCGTGACCGTACCCGCGATCCCGGCCGTGCGGAGCATGATGCCCTCGAACGGCACCGAAGCCGTCTCCTGGAGCGCGACCGTGACCGTCGCCGTGGTGACGTCGAAGCCGTACTCGTCGTCGTCGAAGCCGGTGATCCCGACCGAGTACTCGCCCGCGTGCAGATCGGTGAAGGAGAACTGCCCGGCGGCGTTGGTCGAGGTCTCGTCCTCTTCACCCTCGCCCTGGAGCGTGACGGTGACCTCGCCGAGCCCCGTGCCCTCGACCGTGACCGTGCCCATGATCGACGCGGTCCGCAGGTAGATGCCCTCGAAGGGCACGCTGGCGGTCTCGCCGTGGGCGACCGTGACGGTCTGCGACGTGACGTCGAAGCCGTACAGGTCCGGGTCCGGGTTGGTGATGCCGACCGAGTAGTCGCCGGAACGCAGTTCGCTGAAGGTGAACTGGCCCGCGCCGTTGGTCGTCGCCTCGCGCTCTTCGCCCCTGCCCTGCAGGCTGACCGTCACGTCCGCGAGCGGGTTGTTCCCCACGGTGACCTGGCCGGTCACGCCGGAGGTCCGCAGATACGTCCCCTCGAAGGGAACGACCTTGGACTCGCCGACCGCGATCATCGCGGTCGAGGCGGTGGAGCCGAAGGCGACGTCGTCCTCGTCGAATCCGGAGATCTCGACGGTGTAGTTGCCGGCGCGCAGGCCGGTGAACGCGTACTGCCCGTTGGCGTCCGTCAGCGTCTCGGAATTGCTCATCCCGGACAGCTTGACGGTGACCCCGCCGAGGCCCTCGTTCTCGACCGTCACCGCCCCCATGATGGCGGAGGTGCGGATCCAGGAACCCGGGAAGTTGACGGTGACGTTCTCGCCGTCGGTGGCGATCGTCGCCGCGGACGACGTCTGATCGAACGTCGCGTCGTCCGGGTAGTTGCTGATGGTGACCGTGTATGCACCGGCTTCGACGCCGTCGAACCGGTACATGCCTCCGTTGGCCGTGATGGCCGTGGCGCCGTTGCTCAGGGTGACGGAAACCCCGTCGACCCCCTGCCCCTCGACCGAGACCAGCCCGTCGATCGAGCCGGTGGGCGGTGGAGGATCGACAGGATCTCCACACGCGATCGGGAGCGCAAGCAACATCGCAGCCGCAACTAGCTTGAGTCTGTTCATTCTTCGTCCATTCCTCTTGGAAGGATTGTCTCGCCTTCGGGCCTTCCCGCCGGCCTCATGCCGGGGGATCCGAGCGAGTTTCGGATCTATGTTCTCGTCGTTGGAGGACCGCCTGCGGTCATCCAGGTCGACGGTGATCAGGGATTGTCAAATGGTCCGATTGGTCGGACACCGATCTCTTACTGCAAGAGTGGTGCCAGTTTTGGAAGTCTCGCTAAGTGATGTATCCGCAACGACTTGAAATTACGTCACTTGCGGCTCGGATGCGGGAAAACCGTCTGTTGGTCAGCTTTCAAACCCCCCCGCCAACAACTGTACGCGAAACCGAGGCAGTCCGGCGGCGTGAACGCGCATCGGGTCCCGCTTCCCCGGACTTCAGGTACCGCTCGGCCAGATCGACCAGGCCGGCCGATCCCAGGTAGAGGGGCGTCCGGTCGTGAAGCCCCTCCGGAACGATGTCCAGAACGTCGCGGCTCCCGTCCGACGCCCTGCCTCCCGCCGCCACACAAACTAGCGCAAGGGGTGCGGCTTCGTAAAGCATGCGCAACTTGCCGCCGGGCGACTTCGTGTCGCGCGGATACATGAACAGCCCGCCCTGCAACAGGGTTCGGTGCACGTCCGAGACCATGGAGCCGATGTAGCGGGACTTGTACCCGCCGCCCCCTTCGCCGTTCACGCCGCGGAAGTGGTCGACCAGGCGCTGTTGCCCCCGCGGCCAGCGCGCGTAGTACGCCTCGTTGACCGAATAGATCTTCGCGGGCGGGTCGGGGATGCGGATGCGCGGATGACTGAGCAGGAATTCGCCGATCGACGGGTCCAGGGTGAAACCGTGCACGCCCCCTTCGACCCCGGTCGTGTAGACCAGCATGGTGGACGACCCGTAGATGACGTACCCGGCGGCGAGCTGGCGGTAGCCGGCCTGCAGGCAGTCGGCCAGCGTGCCGGGGACGCCGCGGGGCGAGGTGCGGTGGTGGACCGAGAAGATCGTGCCGATCGACACGTTGACGTTGATGTTCGACGAGCCGTCGAGGGGATCGAAGAGGAGGACGTAGTTGCCGAGCTCGAAACGCTTCGGGATGGGGATGATGTCGTCGGTCTCCTCCGAGACCATGCAGCAGAGGTGACCGGCGTGGTCCATCGCCTTGACGATCACCTCCTGGGCGAAGGCGTCGAGCTTCTGGACCCGCTCGCCCTGCACGTTGGTGTCGCCGGTCGCGCCGAGGACATCGATGAGGCCCGCCATGTTCACCTCGCGCGAGATGATCTTCGCGGCCAGCGCGATGTCGTAGAGGAGCGCGGAGAAGCGGCCCGAGGCGTCGGGGTGCATGCGCTCCTGCTCGATGATGTGGCGATCGATGGTGACGACCTTGCTTCGCATGAGGGGAAGATCGCCGGAGGGGCGGGTGGGGGGCAAGGTGGGGGTGGGGATGACAGAACGGTGAGAGGGGCTATTATGGTTGTGCGGTTCGCAGGGGAGACCGCGACCGCGCAGCGAGGAGGAGGGATGGGAGGGAATCCGAAGTGGTGGAAGGACCCGGCGCTGGTGACGATTCTGGTGGCCATCGTGACGGGTGCCTGGGTGGTGAGCAGCCGGATCGGCTCCGTGGAGGCGGCGCTGACGGGGCACGAGATCGCCGCGGCCGAGCGGTTCGGGAAGCTGGAAGCATCAATGAGCGAGCGGTTCGGGAAGCTGGAAACGTCCATGAGCGAGCGGTTCGGGAAGGTGGAAACGTCCGTGAGCGAGCGATTCGGAAAGCTGGAAACGTCCATGAGCGAGCGATTCGGAGTCGTCGAAGCAAGGTTGGCTGCGCTCGAGGCGAAGATGGACCTGCTGTTGCGCGGCCTCGACATCAAGGTGACCCCCCGGAAGTAGCGTCAGCGCCGCGCTCGCCGCGATCCTTTCACCGTCACCGTCCCGTCGCTCTGCGCGGTGAGTGTGACGGTGCCATCCAGGTCTGTACGGTAGATTCGCGTGCCGGCGCGTTCCAGGCGGGCCAGCACGGCCGGGTCGGGGTGGCCGTAGCGGTTGCGGGCGCCGACCGAGATGAGGGCGTAGGCGGGCGAGGTGGCCCGCACGAAGGCTTCGGAGGTCGAGGTGCGGCTGCCGTGATGGCCGACCTTGAGCGCGGTGATGCGGCCCTGGTCGAGGAGGCGGTCCTCGATGGCGGCGTCGGCGTCGCCGGTCAGCAGGGCCGAAAAGCCGCCGTATGTGACGCGCACGACGACGGACCAGGCGTTGGGGTCGGGGTGGGCGGGGGAATGGTTGGATGGGCCGGCGGGGGCGGGGCTGAGGACCTCGAAGTCGACGCCGTCGAGGGTCCATGCATCTCCGGCCGCGGCGCGGCGCCAGGGTATGTTGGCGCGGCGGGCCTCCTCGGCGCCCAGCATGTGGCCGCTCTGGCCGGCGCTGAAGCCCGGGCCGAGGACGGCGCCGGTCCGGACGTTGCGGAGGACGGCCGCCAGCCCTCCGGCGTGGTCCTCGTCGGGGTGCGAGAGGATGACGGCCTCGAGGCGGCGCGCGCCCTGGCCGTGCAGATACGGCACCACCCGCGTGAGGCCTGCGTCGGAACCGCCGAACCCTCGCGGCCCCGCGTCCACGAGCAGCCAGCGGCCGCGCGGGGTTCGGAGCGCGATGGCGTCGCCCTGCCCCACGTCGATGGCCACGATGTGGAGCGCGCCCCTTCCCGCCAGCGACAGCGCCGCTTGGCCGGCCCAGAGCACGGCGAAGGCCGAGAGCGCCGAGACGCCGGCACGCACGGCGGGGCGGATGCGCCACTGCGCGCCGGTCGCAAGCAGGAGAGGCAGGAGCACGCCCGCGGTGAGGAGCGCGGCTTCTCGGGGCGTGACGTGCGCCACCGTCCAGGGCAGGTCGCCCAGCGCGGCGGCCACCCTGGTGACTATGTGCAGCAGTCCCTCCGCGCCCGCACCGGCGATTGCCGCGCCCGGGATGTGCAGCACGTCCATGACGATGGTGAGGATCACGCCGGGAACCGCGGCGGCCACCAGAGGCGTGAGCAGGAGTGAGGATGGCAGCGACAGGAGGGGGATCTGGCCGAAATGGTATGCGAGAACGGGCGCGGTGAAGACGGAAGCGCCGAGTCCCGCCGCCACGGGCGATGCGATCCAGGCGCGGCCGCGGTGTTCGGGCCAGTGCCGCATGATCCAGCGGGTCATGACCAGGATGCCGGCGGTGCCCGCCACGGTGAGCTGGAAGCCGGCTCCGGCCACGACCGAGGGCCTGAGCAGCGCGATCAACAGCATGGAGAGGCCCAGCGCGCCCAACGCGCGGGCGGGCGTCTGCCGCAGGCGCCCGAGCACGAAGGCGGTGGTCATCCAGGCGGCGCGCGTGGCCGACGTGGGGGCGCCGATGAGGAGGACGTAGGCCCAGACGCCGGTCGCCATGGCGGCCGCGCGGGAGCGGGGGGGGCGGCCCGCCAGCGCGATGAGGCCGCCGAGCAGCGCGGCGATCACCCCCACATGGAACCCGGAGATCGAGAGGAGATGGGCGCTCCCCGAGCGCGCGAAGGCGTCCCAGAGCTCGCGGGGAATGCCGTCGCGCTCGGCCAGCACCAGCGCCGAGGCCACTCCGGCCTGCGCGCCGAGCCTGTGCTCGAGCGCCCGGGCGGCCCGTCCGCGGATGGCCGAGCGAACCCGGTCCGTCCAGGGCACGAGGTCCGCGCGGCCCTCCAGGTCCTCGACCGAGGATGCACTCAGGTAGACAGCCACGGAACCGTCGGGACGCTGCGAACGGATCCAGCGCCCCGCCACGGTTACCGGGCGGGCCTCGGGCGGGGCACCCGCGCGGGAATAGACGCGGACCGGGGCCCCGCATCCTCTCCCCATCCCCGAATCCACCCGCAGCGACGACGCCCCCTCGGCGCTGGACCGGATGAAGTACCCCGTCACCGACGCTTCGGCGCCATCCGTGACGGCTGCGTTGCAGACTTCAAGCGCACGGTGGTCTGCCGTCCCCCACGCCAGCCCGGCCACAAAGCAGAGGAGTAGCGGAATGGCACGGCTGCGCGGGCCGCGCAATAGCAGAATGGGAACCGCCGGGATCAGAAGTGAGAGGAGGGTTCGGTCGAACCCGAGGGCCGTGCTGGCTGCCGCACCGGCGGCGAAACCGATGGCCGTCCACAGAATCGGGGGCGCACCCCTCACTCCAGTCGCATGTCTCCCTGTCCGTGTTCATCGTAGGACCGGCGGACCGAGCGCTCCGCCAGGCTGTCCTGTTCCTCCCGCTCGCGAAGCAGCCGCCGCACCTTGAGGTCGGCGTTGAGTCCCGCCAGCAACACCACGCCCATCCCCACCACCAGGCCGCCGAAGGCCACGAAGGTGACCGGAACGCGGCTCAGGGTGAAGAGGCCCAGATTGATGCTGACCATGCGTCCCCCGTTGCCGACGGCGAAGAGCACGCCCAGCACCATGACGGCCGCCAGCGCGGTCCACACTGCGAAACGGCGCATCCGATCAGGCTTCCGGCGGACCCGGCGCGCACGGCCCGGCCTCGTCCGGCACACGCTCCGCGATGAAGGTCACCCCGGTGGTGTCCACGAGGCGCACCGTCAGGTAGTTGCCGATGTCGGCACGATCTCCGGGCGCCACGACCGCCTTGTTGCGACGCGTGCGGCCGAGCATCATGCCGGCGGACCGGGCCGGACGCTCCACCAGGATCTCCTCCACCCGGCCCACCTCTTCCCGGTTGATCTCGGCCTGCACGGACCGGGTCGCCTCGATCAGCCGGTTCAGACGTTCACGGGCAACGTCCTCCGGTATGAACCACTCCCTCGGGAACCGCGTCGCCGGCGTGCCGGGGCGCTCGCTGTACCGATAGGTGAACGCCTCGTCGAAGCGGATCTCCGACAGGAAGCCGATCGTCTCCTCGAAGTCGTCGTCGGTCTCGCCGGGGAAGGCCGCAATGACGTCGGTGGAA
Source organism: Gemmatimonadota bacterium (assembly GCA_028873845.1). Taxonomy (GTDB): domain Bacteria; phylum Gemmatimonadota; class Gemmatimonadetes; order Longimicrobiales; family Gaopeijiaceae; genus Bin94. Next base: position 6,723 of record JAPPNO010000108.1, read on the forward strand.
AGTGCAATGCCGGGGACTCCCGCGCGCAGCATCGCGACCCTGTCCCGGAAGGTCTCCCTCGTGTAGCGGCGAACCATGCGCTTCAGCACGGCGTTGCTCCCGGACTGGAGCGGCAGATGGAACTGCTCGCACACGGCGGGCTCGGTGGCGATGACCTCGACCAGGTCCTCGGTGAGGTCGACCGGATGGGGCGAGGTGAATCGCACGCGGCGGATGCCGTCGATCCGGGCCACCGCCCGCAGGAGGCCGGCGAAGGTACGGTCTCCGTGCCGGTACGAGTTGACGGTCTGTCCCAGCAGGGTGACTTCGGTGATTCCCCCGCCGGCCAGGCCCCGGATTTCGTTGATCACGTCGTCGGGGTCGCGGTTCTTTTCGGGTCCCCGCACATACGGCACGATGCAGAAGGTGCAGCGGTGGTTGCAGCCCCGCTGGACCGGAACCCACGCGGTCACGCTCGAGCGCCGGCGCTGCTCCAGACCCCGGTAGTTCTCGTCGAGCGAGAGGTCCAGCACGGACAGGCGCCTTCCGGGGCTGTGGCGGCGCGGCCCGACCTGCTCCAGCGCCCTGCCCAGGTGCCGGTAGCCGTCAGGTCCGACGACCAGGTCCACGGCACGCACGTCGCCCAGCAGCGATTCCCCCATGCGCTGGGCCATGCACCCCGTGACCCCGAGCACCAGCCCCGGGCGGTCGCGCCTGAGGCCGCTGAGCTGGCCGATGCGCCCCATTACGCGTTCCTCGGCGTTCTCGCGGATGGCGCAGGTGTTGACCAGGATGACGTCGGCCTGGTCGGGCGTACCCACGATCCGGTATCCCTCCTTCTCCAGGACACCCTCCATGAGCTCGCCATCGGCGATGTTCATCTGGCAGCCGTAGGTCTCGACGTAGGCGCACCTCGCACGGCCGTCGCCCACGGGCGCGCCGTCACGCCGGCCGTTCGGCGCCGATGTCGGTTTCCTGTCCATTCGCGTCCCCCGGAACAGTTGTTCCAGTCTGGTTCAGGGTGTCCGAGGTGGCCGCGTCGATGCGGACCCCGGTTCCGTCGGACGACAGACGGCCGCGGTGCAGGACCAGCGGGTCCGGCCGGCGCGCCGATTCCACAGCCACGCGCAGGTAGTCGCCGGTGAGCGCGGTTCCTCCCGTCCCCTCCATCACCACTTCCACTTCCGCTCCCCCGCGGCGGCTGGCATAGCGCGTGCCCTTCTCGTCGGCCAGGGCCCTGAGTTCCCGCCCGCGTTCGCGCGACACGCGCTGGGCGACCGGACCGGAAAGGCCGGCGGCAACGGTGCCGTCGCGCGGCGAATACGGGAACACGTGAAGGTAGGTGAAGGGCAATTCCTCGACGAGCGAAACGGTGCGCGCATGGTCGGCGGAAGTCTCGCCCGGGAACCCCGTGATGATGTCGGCGCCGAGGCCGACGGACCCCACCGACGCGGCGATCTCGAGCGCGCGGCGGCGGTACTGTTCGCGGGTGTGCCAGCGCCTCATGCGGCGCAGCACCGGATCGGCCCCGCTCTGCAGCGGCATGTGCAGATGGGGTGCCAGCCGTCCTCCCGAGGTGGCCATAAGGTCCACCATGGGGTCATCGATTTCTGTGGCTTCGATGCTGCCGAGGCGCAGGCGCGGACCCGGAACCTCGTCCAGCAGGCGGCGGACCAGCGCGGTCAGGGAGCTCGGCGGATCGAGATCGCGGCCGTAGTGGCCGATGTGCACGCCCGTGACGACCAGTTCGGGGTGACTGCGGGCGAGCACGCGGGCCTCGGCCACGACCCGGTCCGGATGCCGGCTGCGGCTTCGTCCGCGCGCCAGACGGGTGGCGCAGAAGGCGCACTTGCGGTCGCACCCGTCCTGCACCTTGAGCCAGCCGCGGGTGGCGCCGGCGCGGTGCCGGAGCACCCCGGCGCCCACGGCCTCCATGTGGGTGCGCTCGAGGGTGGCGCGGGTTCCCATCTGCACCAGCCCGCCCCGGCGGGGGCCCAGTGCGCGGGAGGCGGCGGCCAGCACGGCGGCCGGGTCGTGTCCCTCGACAACCGCCGAAACCCCGTCCATCGCCCGGTACTCGCGGGCGCGGAGCGCGGCGGAACATCCGGCCACCACGACCTCGGCGTCCGGGTTGCGGCGCCCGACCCGGCGGATGTAGCGGCGCGCGTCGGCGTCGGCCCTGTTGGTGACGGTGCAGGTGTTGATCACGCACAGGTCGGCATCGTCCAGTGTGGCAGGAACGCCGGTGGCGAGCCCCACCTCGAGGCGTTGCCGCATCCGTTCCGTATCATACTGGTTCGCCTTGCAGCCGAAGGTCCTGTAGTGGACGCGTGCGGAACCCACCGGCCGCTACCGCCGCGAGATGCCCACGGTGACGGTGCCCCGCCAGTAGCGCTCATTCAGGGGGGCGCTCGAACGGCTGCCCCGTTCGAAGGCCAGGTCCAGCCACCCCAGCCGGTTGTTCTCCGTTTCGACCAGGTTGAGGCCCGCTCCGAGCGACCAGATCGACTCCACGGGATCCTCGGATTCGAAACGGAAGGGGGGCGCGAGGCGCCGGTAGCCGAACCGCACCGGAAGACTGCGGGAATCGCCGTCGATGAGGTGCAACTCCGCACCCGCCCCGTAGCTCCACTTGCGGCCGCTCGTCACGCCCGCCAGGAATCCATCCGATGCCGCCCAGTCCTGATAGGCACCGGAGACGCTCAGGGAGAGCCGCGGAGACAGCCGGCCGGTCGCACCCGCCGAAAAGCGCACCGGTATGGCATAGTTGCCCTCGCCCGGGGCGTCATCGCGGGGGAGCTCCCGGAGGGTTCCGGACCACTCCGCCGCCCCCGCGACATGGATGACGGGATGCGGATCGAGGTTGAAACCGGCCGCCGCGAGAAAGCCGCTGTAGTTCCAGGCATACTGTTCGCGGAAGGTATACACCTCTCCGCCCACGGCCAGCGAATCGAGCTCGCGGTCGAACACCCGCTCAACGCGGCCGAGGTAGGACCCCGCCGACACGCCGAGCGAAAGCCTGGAACCGATCCGCTGCGCCCATCCCAGACGGACGACCGAAGTGCCGCCGTCGTTCCGGTAGCTGTCCTCGACATCGACCTCGACCTCGTTGAGGACGACCGTCGAATTGCGTTTGGCCACCCAGCGCTGCTCCAGGTGACCCGAGAGGCTCGCGGTGACGACGCCGCCCAGCGACCGTACCGGATACCCGATCCCGAGAAGCGGCAGGCGGTTGGTGCGGCTGGTCCCCGAATCGGCCTCCATGTCGAAACTGCCCCAGCTCGGTTGCATGGTGACGCCGAAGGTGGGGAAGAGAAGCCCGGCCGACGCGGCTGGGTCCGTGCTTGAAATCTCCACGCGGGCCAGGCCGATCCCGAGGTTGCCCATGGCGGTGGCGCGCGCGTCCAGCGCCCTGATGGGGACGCCGAGCGCACGGAATCCCAGGAACGACTGTGCGGAGGCGGGGGCTGTAGCCGCCAGGGCCTGGAGGAGCGCCACCGCGAGTAGCGCCGCGACGGGCAATGTGCCGGTGCCGCCGCCGTGTGCTCTCCTCATGTTCCGTCCTCGAGCGAGAAGTTCAGGACGATGCGCAGCGTGGGCGCCGCGGGCGATGTCGGCCCGTCGAAGGACACGTACTCGACCGACAGCGGCTCGAGAGCGGAGAGGACGGCGATCGTATTCGACACCGGGTCCCCGTCGACCGTCTCGCCGCGCAGCAGATCACGCACCAGTCCCGTGACGGCAAGTTCGACGATCTCCCCGGCGGGGGGATGGAACCACTCGCCCGGCACCAGCGTCCCGAACGGTCCCGAGCGGGAAGGGCCCAGTGGCGACTTCGGAAGAAAATCCGGAGCCAGCACCGACCGCAGGTCGAGCGGTAGCGTGTCGGAGGGCGCGAAGGACCGCACCCCCGGGCGCGTGGTGAAGCGCAGCGCCGCGTAGGACACGTGATCGGCGGTGATCTCGATCGGGCATCCCACCACGTCGCACAGTTCGTCCGGCCCGTTGAGGACCGAGGGGACATCGAGGTCCATGACCGTACGCCAGGCGGGCACCCCACCCACCCGCAGCGTCTTCAGGGGAGGACGGGGTACGGGGGCGTATATGAAGGTCCGGTTCTCGGTGCTGGACGGCACCTTTACGATGGTGTCCGGATTGACGCTCGGCCTGGTGTCGATCCGCAGCACACCCGCGATCACGCGGAGACGGACGTCGGGCGTGCTCGTGCTGACGCGAATACCCCGGCTGTAGTCGGTGGTGTCCGCCCAGGCGGCGATCCAGGCGGAGTCGACCCGGATCCTGATGCTGTCGCCGGTCTCCGGATCCCAGGTGGCGCTCCCGATCTCCTCGACCGCACCGCCCCCCGGCACCGACCAGCGTTCCCGGTGGCCGACCGAGTCGATCGCGTACTCCCAGGTGGCGGTCGTACCGTCCCACGGCTCGGTGAGGGCGTGCGCGACGATCTCCACGGGCCTGTCGTTGTGAACGCTCGAAAGGGTGTCGAAGCGCATGACGAGTTGGCCGTCGAGGAAGGTGAGCACGGTGTCCGGCACGTTGGCGCCGGTGGTGTCGAGCACCTGCGCCGACCTGGGATACCGTCCGAAACGCAGCAGCGACGAGGCCTCGAGCCCCACCTGGGCGCCGTCCCCGCCTCCACCCCGCGAACCGAAGTCGTGCGCCACGAAGCCGGCGCCCAGGTCCGATGGCCGCCCGTAGCCGCCGTACACCCTGGCACCGCTCGCGAACTCGCCGTACTCCAGGATCACCTCGGTGGCGAATCCGGAGCGCACCAGGTCCCCCCGCTGCACGGTGGGCAGGGCCTCCGAACACCCGCCGGCCGCCGCCAGCAGCAGTCCGTGGACGAGAACCGGTCCCCGTGAGCACCGGGACCGGCGATGCACCGGGGCGGCAAGGCGCTGCGTGGCGCGCGCAGTGGTTGGCGTACGTCGGGTCATGGGATTGCCGCTAACGTGACCCGGAGCGCGCGCGCGCGGCACCATCGCCGTCCGCCGGATCCGCGTCCAGAAACTCCCGTCCGAAATGATCGGGGATCAAGTCCCTCAGCTGCCAATGCACCTTCTCTCCGTTCGCTACGCCGTAGACCGCCAGATCGGTTCCGAACTCCGCGAGTACCTGGCGGCAGCGTCCGCACGGCGCGACGGCCCGCTGCCCCCGGGTGACGACGACCAGCCTGCGGAAGCGCCTCCGGCCCCGCGACACCGCAGCCGCCACCGCATTCTGTTCGGCGCAGATGGTTAGACCGTAGGAGGCGTTCTCAACGTTGCATCCGGTGAAGACCTCTCCGGTGTCCGTTTCCAGGGCCGCACCCACGTTGAAACGCGAGTACGGCGCGTACGAGTACGCGAGCATTTCGCGGGCCAGCGCGACCAGCCTGTCGAGCGGAACGGGGTCCATCAGCTCTCCATCCGGATTCTGGGCAATCTTGGCGAGAGTCCGGTCAGGACCTCGTGCCCGATTGTGTCCGCCAGCTCCGCGACCTCCTCCAACGTCAGTTCGGTTTCGCCATCTCGCCCGAGAAAGGTAACGACATCGCCGGGCGATGTGTCTCCCGAGACTCCTACCACGGTGGTGTCCATGGAGATCCGTCCCAAAACGGGGACCCGGCGCCCGTCCGCGATCCCCCACCCCCGGTTGCCCAGCGATCGCGGCAGTCCGTCGCCGTAGCCGATGCCCACTGCGGCCCAGCGTTCGGACTCCTTCGACCGATAGGTGGCGCCGTACCCGCAGGTGGATCCGCCGGGGACGTCGCGCACCAGAACGACCCGCGCCCGGACCGCCACCGCCGTCTCGGGCGGCACCGTGCCGGGGCCCGCGGGCCCGCCGTACAGGTAGATCCCGGGCCGCACAGCGTTGGCCGTTCGCGAGGTGAGGCGCAGGGTGCCGGCGCTGTTGGCGCAGTGGACAAGCGTGCCGGGCTCGATCCCGTCTGCACCGCGAATGAAGGCGTCGAAGCGTGCGATCTGGCGGCGGGCGCTGGAGAGGTCGGGTTCGTCGGCGGAGTGGAGATGGGTGAAGATGCCGAAGAGGTGGAGATTGTGTGAGGCGGCGCTGCGGATGCGGGGCCACCAGGGGGCGTTGGCCTGCCCGGCGAGGGGAAAACCCGCCCTGCCCATGCCCGTGTCGACCTCGATCTGGAAGGGGAGCGGAGGGGCCGGGGCCGGGGTGCCGGCGGCGAGGTTCGCCAGGGCGGCAAGGCTCGGGAGGTCCGAGATGGTGGGGATGAGGTGGGCGGCGGCGACGCGGGGAAGGTCGGTTGGGGGAACCGGGCAGCAGACCATGACGGAGTCGCGGACACCGAGGTCCCGCAGCTCGAGGCCCTCGTCGACCGTGGCGACGCCGTAGCCGAACGGCCGCTGCGGAGCGAGCGCCGCGAGGACGTTTTCCACGCCGAGGCCGTACCCGCCGCACTTCACCATGGGAACGATCCTGACTCCGCTCCCGACGTGGCGGCGGATTCGCGCCAGGTTGCGGCCGATGGCAGCGGTGTCCACCTCGACCCAGGCTCGGCGGCGGGGGCGGGGACGGTCGGGCGTGGCCTGCATGGGAGGTTCGCCGGGTGCGGGTGAGGCGTTGACTTGGATCGGGCCGGTACCGAGGATGCGGGTCGGTGGGGGCGCGAGGCCGGGTGCGATGAACGTTACAGCCAAAGGATTGCCGGTGCACGAGATCGAACGCGACCGCGACGCCCTGGAGCGGGCCTGCGACGTCCAGCATCGGGCCGGCTTGGTGGGGTTCGACTGGAGCGAACCGGGCGGAGCGCTTGAAAAGGTGCGGGAGGAGACGGATGAGGTGGCCGCGCTGATCGGACCGGCGGGCATGGCGGGACGGGAGGTGGGGGCGGGCGTCGAGGGGGGCGGGAGCAAGGAGGTGGAGACAAGTGAGGAGGCGGACACGAGCGAGGAGGCGGAGGACACGAGGGAGGAGGAGAAGTTGGCCGGGCGGCGGGGACCGGGGGCAGGTGGAGACCGGCGTGAGGTGGCCGAGGAGCTTGGTGACCTGCTCTTCGCGGTCGTGAACCTGGCACGGCTGGCGGGGGTGGATCCGGTGGCCGCTCTGTCGCGGGCGACGGACAAGTTCGAAGGCCGGTTCGCGGAGGTGCGGCGGCTGGCACGGGAGCGGGGACTGCCGATGCCGGGGACACCGCTGGGGCCGCTGGACCGGCTGTGGGACGAGGTGAAGGGGTGGGAGGGCCGCCGCGGCAAGCCTTGAGCCCCGGTTTCCACCGGCGGACCCTCCCCGCAGACCGCCGGACCGGCCCGATATTCCGGCCGGATTGGCCGACCGTCCCCGACGCCATGCTCCGCGTTGCTCCCCATCCGAATCGCGCTGCCATGCGTCCCTTGTCGCGTCCTTGCCAGCGCGGCGCCTCGCCGCTGTCGGTGCTTGAGCAGGCCTATCCACCGGTTACTTCCTGCTCTCCCGGTGCTCCGGCGGACTTGCCCGCGGACTGCCGACTCTACGGGCTCCCATGTTGCAACGATTCCGAACAAATACCGAATTATGGTGTACAAGGAGGTGAGACCGTAACCCAACCACACCAGAGACTCAGGAACGACACCCCGAATGCCCATCGACAACCCATCCATCGCCCCGGCCCACCCCGCCACAACAGCCCCCGCACCACCCCGCCACTCCGACCCCGGTGACGATCCTCTCGGCGACCGGATCGCCGCGCTCTGCGCCCACATCAACGCCGCCA
>JAPPNO010000027.1 GCA_028873845.1 Gemmatimonadota bacterium
AGCTCTGCCAGAGCGAGGAGTAGAGGTGGGATTTGCGGAGGGGCATGGGGGTGGGCAGAGTGACGGGGCGTGGAGGGTTGGTCCGGCCAATCAGGATTACCGGGCCAGCCGATTGGGGTCAAGGACGGGTGGGGTGCCGAGGTGGGGGCGGAGCGAGTCGGCGGCGGCCGATGGCCAGCGCACGACCGACTCGAATGTCATCTGTGCATTACATTATGGCACCTACACATGACATGTCATCTTCGCGGACCTCTCATTCCCCTCTGTACCTGGGCGGTCGCTTCTCATGGAAGGCGGCCAGCCCCTCGCGCCAGTCCTCCGTGCCGAAGATCTCCTCCAGCGCGGCACGCTCCCGCTCCAGCGCCTCTTCCCGGGAAAGGGCGGCGGCCGGTCCGATCAGCTTCTTGGCCGCGGCCAGGGGGATCGGGGCGCGGCGGGCCAGTCGGTGCGCGAGGCTGGTGGCCTCGTCGAGGACCTCCGCCGCCGGGACGGCGCGGTTCACGACCCCCATGGCCGCCGCCTGCGCGCCCGAGAAGAAGTCTCCCAGCAGGATGATCTCGCGGGCCTTGAGGACACCGACCCGTTCGGCCAGGGTGTAGACCGCGCCGCCGCCCACAAAGGTGCCGAGCGCGACTTCCGGCAGCCGCAGCCTGGCGTCGTCGGCCACGATCGCGAAGTCCGCCGACAGGGCAAGCTCGAGTCCCGCACCGATCGCGTGCCCGTTCACGGCCGCCACGACGGGGGTGCCGATTGTCTGGATCAGGCGGTTGGCGCGCTGGGCCGTCTCGGTGTAGCGGCGCCGTTCCTCCGGGGGCTGTGGACGTTCACGGTGGGCCTTGAGGTCGGCGCCGGCGCAGAAGGCCCGGCCATTCCCGGTGAGGATCACGCAGCGGGTATCGCGGTCGCCCTCCGCGCCCTCGAGCTCGGCGACGAGCCGCTCGTAGAGGGACCGGCTGACCGCGTTCAGCCGGTGTGGCCGGTTCAGGGTCAGCGTGAGGAGGGGGCCGTCGCGCGAGGCGAGCACGGGGTTGGCTTCACTACCCTCCATCGAAAGCCGCGCCTCCCCGCACGAGCGGGCGTCCCGCCAGCGCCATCGTGGCCCCTCCGTCGCGGATGGCGAACACCCCGTTCACGAGTACGTGGACCGTGCCGCGCGAATACCGGTGGGGATTCTCGTAGGTGGCCATGTCGTCGAGCGTGGCGAGGTCCAGGACTGCAATGTCGGCCAGGTATCCCTCGCGCAGATATCCCCGCTCCCGCCACCCGAGGAAATCGGCTGCGAGACCCGTCATGGAGCGGATGGTGAACGGCAGGGCGAGAAGCTCCTCGTCCAGCACGAGGTCGCGGATCTTCTTCGTGAAGGACCCGAAGGCGCGGGGGTGGGTGACGGGGCGGGTGGGGCCGGGATCGCGGCCGTCGGTGCAGGTCATCATCCAGTCGCGGCCGGCCAGGTAGCGGAGGTTCTCGCCGTCGTAGAGGCCGAGGTTCATCACGGCGGCGTTGCCGTCGCGAAGAACGCGCCGCGCGGCGGCGGGAGCTTCCATGCCCCAATCGTCGGCCACCTCCGCGAGGGTCCTGCCGTTCAGTTCGGGACGCCGGTCGGCGAAGAGGAGCCTCTCGGCGCCTCCCCGGATCGCGAGCATCTCACGCGTCTGCCGGTCGATGATCTCCACCGTGTCGGGGTGGTCGAAGCGACGCACCATGGCGGTGTCCCCGCCTTCCACCGCCCAACCCGGGACCGTGTAGGAGCGCAGGTTCGACTGGGTCGCGGTGTAGGAGTGGTGGGCACCCGCGACCTCGACCCCGCGCCCGCGCGCCGCCTCGATCAGCGCCGCCCCCTCGTGGGCCCTGCCGTAGTTGTGCGCGCCCTGGGCGTTGAAATGGCTGAAGATGACTTTCGTGCCGGCCTCCTCTCCGATCCGGATCCCCTCGGCGATCGACTTCAGGTAGCCGAACGGCGGGTAGGCCGCGCCCAGATCCCGGTCGTGCGTGTCGTAGATCGCCCCCGGGTACTCCGCCGCGACCCGGTTCAGCTCGATCACCTCCCCGGTCTCCGCGTAGTTGCCCGGCAGGTAGAACAGCCCGGACGACAGGCCGTAGGCACCCTCCTCCATCCCCTGGCGGACCAGCGCGCGCATCTCGTCGAGCTCATCGCCAGTGGGTGCCCGGTCCTCCATCCCCATCACCCACGCCCGCACCGAGTTGTGGCCCACGAAAAGGAAGGCGTTCACGCCGATCCCGTCCTCCTCCCAGCCGCCCAGCCTCGCCGCGACCTCCGCGCTCCCGCTCCCGTCCACCCCCAGCGCCACGCTCGTGATCCCCTGATACAGGAACGCGCGCGCGTCACGTCCGTGATCCGCGTCCAGCTCGGCGTGCGAGTGCATGTCGATGAACCCGGGCGTGACCAGGAGTCCGTTCACGCCGAGCGTGTCCAACGCCCCGACACCGGCTGCCGCTGCGTCACCCACGAAGACGATGCGGTCGCCCGTCACGGCGACATCGGCGGGTGCGGCCTCGTTGCCGGTTCCGTCCAGCACCGAACCTCCCACAAGCAGCAGGTCCGCCGGCGGGTTGTGGCCCGTACACGCCGCGAGCGCGATGAGGGGCAGGACGCAACGCGCCCGAAGGGGTCCGGGGAAACCCTGTCCACCGGCACCCGGAGGATGGAGCGGCCGGCGGGCTGGAACCAGCTTTCGTCTCATGTGCGTCGCCGGATTGGGGTGGGGATGGAGCCCGCGACCGATGTCCCTCGGGCCGGATCCGCGGAAAATAGGCTGGGGGTAACCACGGTGCGAACCCTCGCGAGCGCGAGTCTCCCGGCGTCCCTCAGCCAGCCCCTCGGCGGGAGCGGCTAATTCGTGCCTAGTTCGTGCTCTTGACGAACAGGACGCCGCCGCCCATCGACGTCACCGGAATCACCCCGCTGGCGAAGAATGGATAGTTGCTCCAGGACCCCCAGAACCCGGGCTCGTCGGCAGCGCCGGGCTCGGTGTCGAAGAACGCAATCTCCCTGGGATTCTCACGGTCGGATATGGTCAGGATCCGGAGTCCCGCGGCGTAGTTGGACTGGTACATCAGGTTGCCCACGACATAGAGGTTGTGATCGGACACGGCGGTATTGTGTTCGAATTCGCTGGCGACGATCGGATCGTCCAGGTCCTTCACGTCCCAAACCAGGGTCCGGGTCTTGCCCAGGTTGAACTCGTCGAACTCGTCGTTCACGTAAAGATACTCGTGCGCCTCATCGAGCCACCCCTGATGTGTGTAGCCGATGTCCGGGTAGGAAACCGACGCCAGCGCCGCCGGGTTCGACTTGTCCGTCACGTCGGCGATGCTCAGCGCGGTTTCGTTGGAGCCGAAACAGATCTCCCGGTCGCGATGGTCGGTATCGGGGCCTCGGTAGACGATGCAGATCGCGTCATGAGTGTAGCCGGTGCGCCTGTTGCCGGTGGATTCGTCGGCGAAGCAGCCCGCGAACTCCGGGTTCGATGGCGTCCGGATATCGATCATGTGAAGGCCGCCGCCACAGGTGTCTTCCCCACCGCTCCCGCCAACCGAGTAGGCAAAACCGGTCTCCGTGTTGATTGCGATGTTGTGGGCGCTGTGGATCCTGTGGTACGTGGTCGTGGGGGAGAAAGTCGCCGGAGGGCTCGATACGCTGCGCAACTGTGTGAGGTCGAGGACCTGCATGCCGTGCTGCCCGGCACCGTCGGCGACTATGAAGGCGTGATTCCCGTACACCTTGATGTCGCGCCAGAGGCTGGGGTGCGCTCCTTCGGTCAGGGGCAGGATTCCCGCATAGACGGGCCGTGCCGGATCCTGAAGGCTGATGAAAGCCGTTCCCTGCGAGTGACCGACCAGTGCCCACTCGATACCGGTCTCGGGGTCGGTCCAGCCCCAGAGGTCGCTCGCGTTCCCCTCCGTGTTGCCCATTTCGGCGCGTGTGAGCCGCGACATCAGATCGATGCCGCTGCACGAGAAGTCGCCCGCCATCCCGCCGGTGCACGCCTTGAAACCGCTGGGCACCGCGGTCGTCGTGGTGTCCGGAGGCGGCTCGATCACTCCACGGGCATCGGGATCTCCACACGCGGCGACCAGAGCCGTCACCGCGACGGCACATTCCGGCAATCCTGTGATTCGCGGCCTCTGATTCATCACCTCAACCCCTTCGTTCGGCTTGTCGGCCGGGCTGGACTCGACTCGGCATTGTATACAATTCACCGATACCCTGCAACGGGGTCGAAGATCCAGGTTCCAATCGGCCCCCGCCACACTCACGCGTGGGGCGGCCGCCTGCCGATCCGGTGTCCACGCCCGGGCGCGGAAGCGGCTGACAGGCAGTGCGTGGCAACCCGTGCCGGCGGAGTTGTCCGCAGGTTGCTACTGGTGCCGCAGATCCACCACCAGCCGGGGGCTGCCAAGCATCTCGAGGATGCGATACTCGGCTTCACTGCCGGCGCCCAGAATCCACCTCACCCGGTCGCCTTCGTCGCAAACCTGACTGGCGCCGACGAGAGTCGGCGATTCGATCGTTCGGTCCCGGTCCTCCACCAGTGGCGCGCCTCCTTCATTCGACCGCGCCTTCTCGAACTCGACGACAAGATGAACCGGCGCGTCGCCCGCCGGTTCGGTACCGTCGCAGCCTCCGCCGCCCTCGGCCACATAGGTCAGCAGGTATCCCGGAATGCGGTCGCCGAAGGTGAAGACGACCCGGTCGTAGCCCTCGAACGTCTCGGTGGTCACCGCGGTCAGGGTGGCCGGCTCGGCGTCGGGGTCGGGATCCCGCGACACCTTGTTCCGCGACCACGGGAGGTTGAGACGGATCTGCGACGAATCCAGGTTGCCGTAGTCCAGTTCCGTCAGGGTTTCGCGGGGGTTTTCCGTCGAAACGTAGGGATCCAGGTCGCGCGAATCGTCGCCGCAGGCTGCCGCGAGCAGCACGAACAGGGAGGCGAACAAGGGTGTGATGTGACGATACGGTAGCTTGAGCACGGGTCTTCCTTTCAATGGACTCGATCGGTTGGGGGAGCCTCGCGCGGCCGAAGGATCGCGGACATTTCGCAAGCTAACGACTATCCGAGCAGGATGCGCCTCGCCGTCTCCACCCCCAGGAGAAATCGTTCCACCTCTTGGACGGTGTTGTACAGGTAGAAGGATGCCCGCGTGGTTGCCGTCAGGCCGAAACGGTCGACGACGAGCTGGGCGCAGTGGTGCCCGGCCCTGACGGCAATGCCCTGCGCGTCCAGAATGGTCGCGAGGTCCTGAGCGGAGGTGCCCTCGATCACAAACGGGACGACCCCGGCGCGCCCGGCCGGGTCGGCCGGTCCCAGGACGTGCAATCCCTCGATCCCGGCCAGGCCCTCCATTGCCGCTCGTGTCAGCGCCATCTCGTGCTCGTGGATCGCGGCCAGCCCCACGCCATCCAGATAGTCGACCGCGGCCGCCATCCCCACAGCCCCCGCGATATTGGGCGTCCCGGCCTCGAACTTGTGCGGCACTTCGGCCCATGTGCTGTGGTCGTGGTACACGCGTTCGATCATCTCGCCGCCGCCCTGGTAGGGAGGCATCTCCTCCAGCAGGGGTTTCCTGCCCCAGAGGGCGCCGATCCCGGTCGGGCCGCACATCTTGTGTCCCGAAAACGCATAGAAGTCACAGCCCAGGGCCTGCACGTCGACCGGCAGGTGGGGCGCTCCCTGCGCACCGTCCAGGATGTAGACGGCGTCGCTTGTCTCCCGCACGAGCTCCCCGATCTCGCGCACCGGATTGATGGTGCCCAGGGCGTTCGACACATGAGGCAGCGAGACGACCCGGGTGCGGGTGCCGAGCAGTGCGGCCAGCCGGTCCAGGTCCAGTCGGCCGTCGTCGGTCAGGCCGGCGTAGCGCAGGCGCGCCCCGTTTCGGTCCGCCAGCAGCTGCCAGGGCACCAGGTTCGAGTGGTGCTCCATCTCCGAGATGACGATCTCGTCGCCGGGCCCCACGCGGGCTTGGCCGATGGAGAACGCCACCAGGTTGAGTGCCTCGCTCGTCCCCCGCGTCCACACGAGTTCGTGGTGATCGGCGGCATTCAGCCAGCGGGCGACCCTTTCGCGGCTGGATTCGTAGGCCTCCGTGGCCCGCCGGGCGAGTTCGTGCACGCCGCGGTGGACGTTGGCGTGATCCCGCAGGTAGTAGGTCCCGATCGCGTCGATGACCTGCCGGGGTTTCTGGGAGGAGGCGGCGTTGTCCAGGTAGACCAGGGGCTTGCCGTCCACGGCCTGGTCCAGGATGGGGAAGTCGCGGCGCACGGCGGCGACATCCAGTCCGGGCGATACCCCGGTCCCCGGGACGGCTCTCGCGGTCGCGGGACGCTCAGCCGATCCGGATAAAGATGTCGCCATTGCGCACGTCGACCGGAAAGGACCGAACCGGCGTAATGGCCGGCAGCTGCAGGGCCCGGCCGGAGCAGACGTCAAAACGGGCGCCGTGGAAGGGACACTCCAGCTCGTCTCCCTCGAGTTCACCGGCCGAGAGGGGGTAGTCCTGGTGCGAGCACCGGTCCTCCAGGGCGTAGATATCGCCGTCCACGTTGGCCAGCACGACCGCGCCGGTCTCGGTCGAAACGGCCTTCAGCCCACCCTCCGGCACCTCCCCCGCCGCCGCGACGCGGGCCCAGCGCGGTTCGGCACGGGTGGGGGCGGAACGCCGCCTATACATACCGGAGCTTGGCCTCGATGGCCTGGGTGACCTTCTCCACGACCCCTCCCAGCGGCAGCTTCGACAACACTTCACCGAGAAAGCCCATCACCACCAGCCGTTCCGCCTGCTCTCTGCGCAGGCCGCGGCTCATGAGGTAGAAGAGGGCCTCGGCGTCGAGTTGTCCCACCGTTGCGCCGTGCGAACAGCGCACGTCATCGGCCTCGATCTCCAGGTTGGGAAGCGATGTGGCGATCGCTTTGTCGGAGAGGATCAGGTTGCGGTTCGTCTGGTACGCGTCGGTACCCTGGGCGCCCTCGTGCACCCGGATGATCCCGCGGAAGACCCCGCGTGCCGCACCGTCCAGCGCACCCTTGTAGAGGAGGTCGCTGTGCGCGTGGGGCGCAACGTGGTCCTGGCTGGTGTTGAAGTCGAAGTGCTGGTCCGTATCGCCGAAGTAGAGGCCCAGCATGTCGCTGTTGGCCCCCGGCCCCAGCAGCCGCGCGTTCAGGTCGATCCGTCCGACCGATCCCCCCAGTGCGACGTTGAGGGTGTCGAGGGTGGAATCGCGCTCCGCCAGCGTGCGCTGGTTGGCCAGGTAGAAACCTCCTTCGCCCATGCGCTGGAGCGATACGTACTGTACCTGGGCGCCGCCTCGCGAAAACAGTTCGACGGCGGTATTGGCCAGGGTAACGGTAGAGAAATGGGGGGACAGGATCTCGTCCACGAAGGAGAGTCGGCTCCGCTCCTCGGCCACGATCAGGATGCGGGTGAAGGTGGCCGTGCCCGGCTGCGACACCCAGCGGCTCAGGCGGATGGTCCGGTCGACCCGTACCCCGCGGGGGACCCGCAGGAAGACTCCGTCGCTCCACAGGGCGGCGTTGAGCGCGGGGAACTTGCCGTCGGCGGCTGGCACGGCCTCGGTGGCAAGAAGCGCTTCGACTTCGGGGACTCCGGCGCGCGCGGCGTCGCGCAACGACGCGAGGACCACGCCCTGCGCGGCCAGTGCTTCGTCGAGCTCGACCGATACCACCGCGCCGTCCACATCGACGATCCGGCCCGCGCTCTCCCGGTCCTGCGCCATTGCGCGCCGAAGTCCTTCCGGCAACGCCCGTCCGGCTATTGCTTCGCCCACGTTCGGCACAAGCCCGTCAAGCGGCAAAAGCCGCGCCACGTCGGTGTAGCGCCACTCCTCGGAGCGTTTCGAGGGCAGCGGCGTGGCCTCGAAGACGTCCCACGCCTCACTCCGGCGGGCCCGCAGCCAGGCCGGGTCCCCGGCGCCCGCCGCCATCACGGCACTGCGCCCGATCACCCGGCGCACCTCCTCACGCACGGCGGTCGCCTGGCTCACCCGACGCTCCCTTCCATCTCCAGCTCGATCAGCCGGTTCAGCTCGACCGCGTACTCGAGCGGCAGCTCCTTGGCGATCGGCTCGATGAACCCGCGCACGATCAGCGCCATCGCCTCGGCCTCGTCCATGCCCCGGCTCATCAGGTAGAAGAGTTGCTCGTCCCCCACCTTCGACACCGTCGCCTCGTGGCCCACCGTCGCACTCTTCTCGTCGATCTCGATGTACGGGAAGGTGTCCGTCCGCGAAGTCTCGTTGATCAGCAGCGCGTCGCACTCGACGTTCGAGCGCGCATGGGTGGCGCCGTCATAGACCTTGCAAAGCCCGCGGTACGATGACCGCCCCGTCCCCTTCGAGATCGACTTCGACACGATGCTCGAGGTCGTCCTGGGCGCCACGTGGATCACCTTGCCGCCGGTGTCCTGGTGCTGGCCGTCGCCCGCGTACGCGATTGAGAGGATCTCGCCGTGCGCGCCCTCGCCCATGAGGTAGCAGGACGGGTACTTCATGGTCAGCTTCGAGCCCAGGTTCCCATCCAGCCATTCCATGTGCGCGCCCTGCTGCACCAGCGCCCGCTGCGTGACCAGGTTGTACATGTTGTTCGACCAGTTCTGGATCGTCGTGTAGCGGAAACGCGCGTCCCGGTTGACCACGATCTCGATCACGCCCGAGTGGAACGAGTCGGTGGAGTAGACCGGCGCCGTACACCCCTCGATGTAGTGCGCCCGCGACCCCTCGCCCGCGATGATCAGCGTCCGCTCGAACTGCCCCAGCCGCTCCTGGTTGACCCGGAAGTACGCCTGCAGCGGCGTCTCCAGGTGCACGCCCGGGGGGATGTACACGAACGATCCGCCCGACCACACCGCCGAGTTGAGTGCGGCGAACTTGTTGTCGGCGGCCGGGATCACCGTCCCGAAGTGCTTCCGGAACAGCTCGGGGTGGTTCTTCAGCCCGTCCTCGATCGAGTCGAAGATCACACCCTTCGATTCCCACTCCTCCTTCAGCGAGTGATACACCATCTCCGAGTCGTACTGGGCCCCGACCCCGGCGAGTATCTTTCTCTCCGCCTCGGGGATCCCCAGCCGCTCGAAGGTCTGCTTGATGTTCTCGGGCACGTCGTCCCAGGAACGCTCCATCTGCTCCTGGGGCTTCGAGTAGAAGTAGGTCCGGCTGAGCGTTTCCTCGAGCTCGGAGAGGTCGCCGCCCCACTGGGGCATCGGTTTCGCCTCGTAGATCCGGAGCGCCTTCAGCCGGCGCTCGAGCATCCACTCGGGCTCGTCCTTACGCGCGGAAATCTGGCGGACCACGTCGGCGTCGAGCCCGGGCCGCGTCTTGAAGACCGGCTCCGAGTCGGTGACGAACCCGAACTTGTAGTCGTCGAGCCCCAGTCCCTGGATGATTTCGTTGCTGGGCATCCGTCCCTCCCTTCGGCCCGCGGGCCGCGTGTGCCGCACCCCGTAGCCGGGGGCGGCGGATTCGTATTGCGCGGTCAGGCCGCGTGGGCCTTCCGGTATTCCTCGTAGCCCTGCGCCTCGAGCTCCAGCGCGACCTCGGGGCCGCCCGATTCCACTATCCTACCGTCCACCACGACGTGCACCGTGTCCGGGACGATGTGGCTCAGGACCCGCTGGTAGTGGGTGATCAACAGCACCGACATCTCGGGATTCTCCTCCCTGAGGGCGTTGACCCCGCGGGCGACGACCTGGAGCGCGTCGATGTCCAGCCCCGAGTCGGTCTCGTCCATCACCGCCAGCGCCGGCTTGAGCACGGCCATCTGCAGGATCTCGTTGCGCTTCTTCTCGCCGCCGCTGAAGCCGTCGTTGACGGGCCGCTGGGCGAAGGCGAGGTCCATGTCCAGGAGCTCCATGCGTTCCATCAGCAGTTCCTGGAAATCGAAGAGGTCCAGCTCCTCGCCGTCTTCGAGCCGTGACTGGAGCGCGGTGCGCAGGAAATTGGCGATCGAGACGCCGGGGATTTCGACGGGGTACTGGAAAGCCATGAAGACGCCGGCCTGCGCCCGTTCGTCGGGCTCCATCTCCAGCAGGTCCTCGCCGCCGAACGCCACGCCGCCCCCGGTGGCCTCGTACTCCGGATGGCCCGCGATGACCTTCGCCAACGTGCTCTTGCCGGATCCGTTCGGACCCATGATCGCGTGGATCTCGCCCGGCCGGATCGCCAGGTCCACGCCCTTCAGAATCTCGAGATCCCCGTCCGCGACACCGGCCTCGAGGCCGGTCACGGCGAGGATTGGGGAATCGTCCATTGAGGTGAATTCCTCCGCGTTTTCCTATGAATAATGATTATTGATTGGGGCTGAAAGCTACCGGAGCGGGGGGCGGGCGTCAACGAAGGGGAATGTGGGCGGCACTACGCCCCGAGGGAGTCAGGGCGTGGGGGCATAGCTCGGAACACATGTATACTATACATGACTTAATGTAATGTTAACATTACACCAAGAAGGCCAGGCGAGCGCAAATCCCAAGTACGTCCGGCTAGAAGACCGCCCCCCTGATCCACGTGTCCGACCGGGCCCAGGCCTGCAGGAACAGCTTGTGGACCCCGTCCGCCTTTTCACCCAGACCCTGGGCGCGCAACGCCTGCTCCAGCCCGTACAGCGACCATCCGTTCATGGGATGGTCCTCCAGCGCGGCCCGGAACACCTCCTCCGCCTCCTTGTAGCGCTCCATGTCGAGGAGCAGATCGCCCAGCCAGTGCCGCGCCGAGAAGTTGAGCGGCTCGGGTTCGTCGTAGCGCAGGTCGTCCTCGCGCTCGATTGCGGTCTCCAGCACCGCGACCGCCCCTTCGTTGTCGCCTTCCCGGCGGAGGATCTCGCCTTCGAGGATCCCGGCCACCGTGCCGAGCAGGTCGGTCGCCGAATGGCCGCGGAAGCTCGCGTTCTCGTCCGCATTCTCCGCTGCACCCCTGACCCTCTCCAGGTAGATCGACGCCCGTCGCTCTTCGTCGGTGCGCAGGTAGGCGTACCCGCGGGCGAAGTCCCAGAGGCCGCGCTGGATCGTACCGTAGGGCGGGTCGTCCATCTCGAGGATCTCGTCGAAGCGGCCGAATCGGAACAGGGTCAGCGCGTGGTAGAAGGCGCCTCCCGGCACGATCTTCCCGTAGTCCTTCGCCGCCTGGATCGCAATCGCCCCCTGTCCGTCCATCGAAGCTGCGAAGAGGAGCATGTGGAGATTGTGGGACGGGTAGATGGCCCACGCGAGGTCCTCCTCGGCGCGCTGGTCGGTGTGCCACGCGGCGAGGTTGCCCCGCACGGCATCGCCCCAGCGCCCGATCCGATTGTAGGTGTGCGACGGCATGTGCTGGATGTGGCTCGCCCCGGGGATCGACGAGCCCAGGTGGTTGGCGCACGCCTCGGCCTTCTCCGGCTTGATCGTGGGCTCGGTGGCGTGGACGTAGAGGTGGCACGCGCCCGGGTGCGTGATGTCCATGGCCAGGACGGCCTCGAGGACGGCGTGGATCTTCTGCACGGCCGGCTTCTCGATGTCCCAGCGGCCGCGCCGCGGCTCGAGCAGCATGAGCGACTCGCCGTAAAGCGTGCCCACGTCCAGGTCAAGCGGAAACCGCTCGTACACCTCGGCCATCGCCCGCGCGTAGGCAGAGTCCAGCATCTTGCGGGTGTCGCTGTCGTGTTCCTCCTCGTAACGGATCGCCAAGGCCTCGATCAGCGCCCTCTCCACCTCGTTGGCGTGGTCACCCGCCAGCGTCTTCGCCTTCTGAATGTTCTCGTATGCCCGGGGCGCATCGTCGCGGCCCATCGGACCGTTCAGGTACGGTCCCCACGCCCACGCTTCGGCCCAGAAGCACATCGCGCAATTCGGATCCTCTCTCTGGGCCTGCCGGAAGGAGCGCGCCGCCCGCAGCGGGGTGAAGGCGTACATCATCTGGATGCCCTGGTTGAAGAACTTCTGCGCCTCGGGCGAATCGGTGGTGATCGCGCGGGTCAGGGGTCCGAGCGCTTCGGGGTAGTACGTGGCCTCTTCGTCGAAGCCGGCGGGGTATTCGACTTCCTGGGCGGTGGCACCGTGGGCGAGGACGGCCGTGAGTGAAATGAAAGCGGTGGCTGCCGATAGGGGGCGTCCGCGTAGGGAGCGTGTCGGTTCCATGTGTGGCTGTCCGAGGGAGATTCAGATGACTGGTGGGCACCGCAAGATGGGCGTCAGGGGGGATCTCCGCCAGAAGAGCGGGCGAACGCAAACCGCGTGGTAGCGCCACCGGCCCGGCCGTCAGAACAGACGAAACCGTAGCGATGCTCCCAGCGATGCATATAGACTCCCGCTGCTTCGATTCGCCCCGCCGATGCTGAGGTCGAGCGTTGCCGTCACCCTTCGTGCGGTATACCCCGCCCCCAGCCCGATGCCACTCATGTCATAGGTCCGTCCACGCCAGGATTCGGGATGGGTCTTGATCGTTGCGGAGCCTCTCTCGTAGAACACGAACAGGATGGGGCCGTCGCCCGTGCCGACGCCCGCAACGAGACGGCCGAAATGTACATGATCGCGCCGGGTATGAGGGTCGTACTGGACTCTCCAGCGTACCATCTGAGCAAGGTACTCCGCCGAAAACCACAGCCCCCGGCCCGGAGTCAGTGTCATTCCAACGCTCGCACCGGGAGACGCTACGCCCATCAGCTCCAGCCTCAAGCCAAGCGACACGCTGAACGGTCGCTCCCTCGTCTCGGTGGAGTCCACAGGGAGTTCCACCTCCTGTGCTTGCAGGTTGGGCGCGGCGACCGTTCCCGCCGCCAGCACCGCGGCCACGAACCACGGCGTTCCTCCGACTCGCGTCAAACCCATCATTGCATCCTCTGCTGCGGGCAGGTGGTGACTCCGGGTGACCTACCAGCCCGTGGACAAAATCCCCCCGGCATTCGACCGGCGATGCATCCGCGCTGAGCGCTTCGCTCCACCGATTCACGACGTAAAGACAACTGTACATTCTGTCAATCACAGTGTACATTCGGCGACTCCAAGGCTCCGCTCTGCGTTGCTCCTCGGGCGAATAGCGCTGCTATTCCCCCTTCGTCGCGCC
>JAPPNO010000055.1 GCA_028873845.1 Gemmatimonadota bacterium
TCCTCCGTCGTCATCTCCTCCGCCTCCGCCTCGTAGGTGAGGATGACCCGGTGCCTGAGCACGTCCATGGCCACCGAGCGCACGTCCTCGGGCGTGACATACCCCCGATGCCGCAGAAACGCATGCGCCCGCGCCGTCCTGGCCAGACAGATCGTCGCCCGCGGCGACCCCCCGAACGCGATCAGCGGCTCCAGCTCCTTCAGACCGCTCTCGCGCGGTTCGCGCGTGGCGAAGACCAGGTCGACGATGTAGCGCTCGACCTTGCTGTCCATGTAGATCGTCTCGACGGCCTCGCGCGCGGTCAGGATCTCCTCCGGCGTCACCACCGGCTCGGCGCTGGGCTCCGGCCCCGCGCTCATCCGCCGCATGATCTCCAGCTCCTCCTCGCGGTCCGGATACCCCACCGACAGCTTGAGCATGAACCGGTCCACCTGCGCCTCGGGGAGCGGATACGTCCCCTCCTGCTCGATCGGGTTCTGGGTGGCCAGCACCAGGAAGGGCGACGGCAGCTGGAAGGTGTTCTCGCCGATCGTGACCGTGCGTTCCTGCATGGCCTCGAGCAGCGCCGACTGCACCTTGGCGGGAGAACGGTTGATCTCGTCCGCCAGGATCACGTTCGAGAAGACGGGCCCTTTCCGGGTCTCGAACTCGGTCTTGCGTGGATCGTAGATCAGCGTTCCGATCAGGTCTGCCGGCAGCAGATCCGGGGTGAACTGGATGCGCTGGAACGAGGTGCGGATCGCGTCGGCCAGGGTGCGTATGGTGAGCGTCTTGGCGAGTCCGGGGACGCCCTCCATGAGGACGTGTCCGTCGGAGAGGAGGCCGATCAGCAGCCGTTCGACCATCGCCTTCTGGCCCACGATCACCCGGCCCACCTCGTCGAGGAGACGGTCCACGAAACCGCTCGTCTCGCGGATCCTCGCCTGTATGACTTCGATGTCTCGGTTCATGCCTGCCTTTGGGTATGGGGTCGGGAGTGGAGGGGATTTCCGGGACCGGAGCCGGCCGGCGTCCGACAGACCTGCCGCGTTCGGAAAGTGCCACCGGTCCACGGGCCTCCCTGCGCGCACCCGCAATCTTAACGGATGGATCCCGCTGCGGAACGGTTGCCGGGGTTTGGAGAGTGCGTATCTTGCGCTCACCGATTCCCCGAACCCGGAATCCACCGATGCGGTTTCCCGCCGTCCGCCCCCTCATGACTCCCGCGTTCGCGCTGGCGTTGACCGCGTGCGGCGGTCATAACAGCGGTCCCGCCGTGGAAATGTCGGCCGAGGACAGCGCCGGCGTGCGGATCGTGACCTACGCCGCAACGCCCGACAGCGCCCCACCCTTCCATTTCTCCGCCGAGCCCCTGTACCGCCACGGCAGCCGGTCGGGCGACTACCTCTTCCAGTACATCTCATCCTTTTCGCCGAGGGGCGGCCGCTTTCTTCCCGACGGCAGCGCCGTGATTTCGGACGCGGAGAACGACGAGGTGGTGCTCCTGGGACCCGACGGCGCCCTTGCCGGAATCCTGGCGCGCCGCGGCGAAGGTCCGGGCGAAGTCATCAGCGCGAGGCCGCTGGTTCTCTCGCAGGACAGCATCCTCATTCACGACCCCGGGAACCTCCGCTTCACGCTCTTCGTCGACGGCGCCTACGATCGCACGTACAGCGCCCGTCGCGCGGACAACCTGACGATGCTCGGAGCCGACGGCGCCGGAGGCCTGCTGATGGCCACGGAGAGCTACCCGGCCTCGGGGACCGGGCCCGGCTGGGCGATGGGGTACCTGGTACGCTACCGACTCGACGCGGCCGTCCCGGACACCGCGGGCGCGTATCGGAGCCACCGCTGGTCGGAGGGACGGGTTCGCAATCCGTTCGAGGCCCACGGATCCGTGGCCGCGGCCGGCGGGCACTTCATCACCGGCCGATCGGACATGTCCGAGCTGACATGGCGCCGCCCGGACGGGTCCCCGGCCCAGGTCCTCCGCTGGAACCCCGATCCCGAGTATCCCACCCCGGAGCATTGGGAGCAGTTCGTGGCCTACTACCAACGCAGCGTCGAGATGCAGCCCGGGGTCTCCGCAGAGATGGCCCGCGAGGCCGCCCTGCAGCTTCAGGAACGCTACCGACTCGTCCCCGACGAACCCGTCCCCCTGTACCGCGCAATCCTCTCCGACGGCAGAGGGCGCCTCTGGCTCGAGGAGTACGAGCCCGGCAATCGGCACGAAGCCGTCCTGCGCCACATGGTCATCGCCGCCGACGGCACCTGGCTCGGCACGGTCACGGCCCCGGAGCGGTTCCTCTTTCTCGACGCGACCGGCGACCGGGTGCTCGGGATGGTGGTCGACGAGCTGGGGGTGCAGCACGTGGTGGTCTACGGGCTGGTGCCGTCCGCGGAAGGGGTTGGCCGGTAGACCGGTGTACCGCTACGGAGCCGGCCCCGATGACCACCTCTTCTCCACCATCCGGATCGGAGTACTGCTGGGCGACGGCAGCGCCGCGGTTTTCGATTCCGGGAATCGCGAAGTCGTGCTCCTGGATCCTGACGGCACCTTCCAATCCGTCCTCGCATCGCGCGGAGAGGGACCCGGCGACGTGGGTTTCCTGTCGTCCATGTTCGGGCTGGGAGGGAGTTCCTGTAGGGGCGCACCGACATTGCGCAAATCGTGTGGCGCCGCCCGGACGGGTCGGTTCGGCAGATCGTTCGCTGGGAGGCCGAAAGGGTCTACCCCACCGATGAGCACTGGGAACTCTTCGCGAACGACATCCGCGAGACCGCCCACACCTACAATCCCCAGGCCCAGACCGACGAAGCGAGGGCGGCGCTGGTCGAGAGCATGCTGGGAAGTTATGAAATGAAGCCCGATGAGCCGCTGCCCCTTTTCAGGATCCGTCCTGGGGACGACGAGGGCCGGATCTGGCTGGGCGAGTACATCGTGGCCGCCAAACCGTTTTTTTCGCCGTCCTATACGCTGCTTTCCCGCGACGGGGAATGGCTGGGACGCGTTGCGGCGCCGGAGGGGCTGCGTGTCCTGGATGTGGCCGGCGGACGCGTCCTGGGCATCGTGGACGACGAGTTCGGTGCGGAGAGCGTGGTGGTCTACGAACTGGTGGATGCCAACTGACCTTATGACTCCCCGCTCAAAGTGGTGCGGGCTCCGCGTGGCCGGGCTTCTCACGCTAACCCTCGGCGGATGCGGCGACGCACCCGGCCCCACAAGCGGTACCGACATCCACATCCGCGACAGCGTCGGCATTCGCATCGTCGAATACGCGGGAGCCCCGTCGCCTCCCACGCTCACGCTTTCCGGCGAGCCGGTCTACACCCACGGAACCCGCCCCGGCGACTACCTGTTTTCCAACATTGATTCCTGGATGGGCGGTGTGCTGTTCCCGGGCGGCAGGGCAGCGGTGAGGGACTGGGGAAGCCGGGAGATCGTCGTGCTCAGCCAGGACGGGACCCGACACGAAGTCATTGCGAGGGCGGGCGAAGGGCCAGGCGAGGTCGGCTGGGCCTCCTTTCTGTACGCGGGGAGTTCGGGCACCCTCCTTGTGGACGACCGCGGCAATCGAAGGCTGACGTTGTTCGCCGACGGATCGCTGGTCCGGACCGTGAGCGCGCCAAGCCCCGGGGAAGGGGCGGACCTGCACGCCCACGGCCTCGACCCGGCCGGCCAGGTCCTCATGTCGTCGGGTGTGTCCTCCGGCCGCGGCTTCAAAGCACCGTGGAAACCCGGCCACATGGCCCGATTCGACCTTGAGACGCGACAGTTGGATACGGTCGCGTCCTTCGACCATGTGCAGTCGGAGCCGCCGGGCCAGGACGGCACCCCGTTCTTCCGGCACTTCGGTGTCGTCGGGGCCGCCGGAGGAGAATTCGTCCACGGCCGCAACGACATCCCCGAACTCGTCTGGCGGCGGCCGGACGGCTCGGTGCGCCAGATCATGCGCTGGCAACCGGAGTGGACCTATACGACCCACGAGAGCCGGGAACGGTTTCTGGCGTGCTGGGAGTCGCTGCTCAGAGAGGATCCGGACAGGCCCGAGGCCATCATCGATATGGACCTGGCACGCTGGCGATTCAACCATGACGAGCCGGAGCCGTTGTTCACGACGATCTTCGGCGACGACGAAGGCAGGGCATGGCTATGGCACTGGGAGATGCCCTGCCACAACCGGCTCCGCTTCACCGTCATCGGCCCCGATGGTACCTGGTTGGGCGCCTTCGAACCCCCGGACGGGTTCGAACTCCTGGGTGTCGCCGGGCGGCACGCCCTGGTTGTGGTCAAGGACGAGATGGATGTGGAGAGCGTGGCCGTGTATGAGCTGGTAGGGTGGTGAACGGTGCACCGGTGGAAAACCGACAGGAGTGTGTATGATACACACCACAAAAGGTACAGGAAATGACCAGCCGCCCTGAATCCCCCAGCCGCAGTCCCCTCCACCCCTTCCTCACCACCGTCCCGACCCTGGCCCTCTTCGCCTGCGGCGGCGACACCACCCAAATCGCGGACGCAGTCGTCGAAGACAGCGCGGGCGTGCGCATCGTCCAGCACACGGGGCCAGGAGACGGCCAGGCCCCCTTCGCCTTCGCGCCGGAACCGATCTACCGCCACGGGAACGGCCCGGGAGACTACACGTTCGCGCGCATCTGGAGGGGTATCCTGCTCGGCGACGGGAGCGCGGCGATCTTCGATGCCGGCAGTTCGGAGGTCGTGCGACTCAACCCCGACGGCACCTTCCACTCGGTGCTCGCGCCCGAAGGCGAGGGGCCCGGGGAAGTGAGCCGATTGGTGACATCGATGTATGCGCTGGGCCAGGACAGCATTCTCATCCTGGACCTGGGTCAGACCCGGTCCACGCTGTTCGTCAACGATGCCCTCGCCCACACGGCATCCATCCTGGACCTCCGGAGCGCCACATCGCTCTGGCCGATGGGAGTCGACGACGACGGTCGGTTCCTCGTCGCCACCAGTTCGTTCCTGCCCGGGTTCGAGGAGGAATGGCTCTTAGGGCACATGGCCCGGTACGACCCGGAGACTGGGTCGGTCGACACGGTCGGATCCTACCAGTACGTGCCGGGAGAGTCGAACCCCGCTCCCGGTACGGGACGCGTCATCGTCTCGGGCGGGCAGTTCGTCAACGTGCGCACGGACATCCCCGAGGTCGTCTGGCACCTGGCCGACGGCACGGTGAGACAGATCGCGCGCTGGCAGCTCGATCCCCGGTACCTCACCGCGGAAGACCTGGAGACGATCGAGCCGATCCTCCGGGACAGGCTCCGTTTCGTGAATCCCGGAGCCTCGGACGAGGAGGTTGAGAGCATGACCAGGCGGAACATGGCCAGACACGAGGCGGATCTGGGCAATCCCATCGAGCACTTCAAGTCCCCGTTCGCCGATGCGGAGGGCCGGGTCTGGCTCCCCACTTCCATGCCGGGCATCCCGGGCGAAGGCGTCCCTCCGTACACCGTCATTTCGCCGGAAGGGGAGTGGCTGGGGATGGTGGACGGGCCGGCCGGGCTTCGCATTCTGGATGTCGGCTGGGGGCGGGTGCTGGGCGTCATGACGGACGAGATGGGGGTGGAGAGCGTCGCGGTGTATGACTTCGCTCATCGATGAGCTCGCGCTGTTCGTCGGGGTACTGCCGCCGGATGAAGTCCCCGAGAAGAGGAACTGCGAAGGAGTACTTCCCATACCGGTTCCTGAAGACGACGCCTGAGTTGATGAGCGCCGCGAGGATCTGGCTCGCGTGACTGGGGCTGAACCCCTTCACCGGCATTTCCCTGGAAAGCTCGACAATCTCCTGAACGCTGAACTCGGATTCGGGATATTCCAGCCGCGATACGACATGTAGGAGATCACGCTGCCGGTCGGTCACCCCGGACCACCGGCCCGCAAAGAAATCGCTGTCCAGCTTCGCCGTGATCTCCCTGATCGGGACGCTCGGGTTGCTCGATCCGGTGGTGATCTGCGACACGAAAACGTCGAAGGCCTCATGGCAGATGAACTGGATGAAGTACGGGTATCCGGCCGAGTGCTCCTCGATCTGGCGGATGGACTCCTCGGTGAAGGTGATCGGGCAGCCATCTTCCTGGATCGGCTTCACGATCGCCTCTCGGACATCGGGGCGATCCAGGCGATTGAGGAAAAGCACGCGGAACATTCGTTCCGAGTAGGTTCTGGCCTCGACCAGCTTGGGGAAGAGCGTGGGCAGTCCGGTCAGGGCCAGGAGAAACGGAGCACCCTGTCTCTGGATGGACTGGAACACGTCAAGCATCACCGAGAGCGGGTATTCGTCCTTCCCGGCGTGGTCCGCCATGTTCTGGGCCTCGTCGTAGGCGAAGACGATACCGCGGGGTGGCTTCGGCGACGCGCGAAGAGCCAGCCAGACGAGTGTCAGCGCAGCCTTCAGTCGATCGGCAACCAGGCCCTCCGTCTGTTCGTACACTGCGCGAAGCGTCGGATAGTTGAGGGTGGCATCGAGCAGCTCCGCCTGGCGACCGAAACCGGGACGAAGCACCTCCTGCCGGTCGTAGACGAAGTTGGACGTCGCCAGGGCCACGTCAGTGAGGATCCGTGTGACCAGGCGCTCCTCGTTGACCGTCGTACTCTCGGAAAGGTCCGCGCCCACCCAGAGCCAGCCTTCCCGGACCGCCAGTGGCTTGAAGGTGTCGAGCAGAACCGTCTTGCCGACGCCGCGGAGCCCGGTGAGGACGAGGTTGGAAAGGACGATTTCCTGGCTCAGGAGCTTGAGGAACTCCTTTCGTTCCTCCTTCCGTCCGGCGAGATACGGGGGCGTGTGGCCGGCCCCGGGGCGAAACGGGTTCCGAAATCCAATTGCAGCTTCCATGGGGTCCACCTGATCGTTGGAGACTATTAGGAGTAAACATCAATTTAGTGAATGATCTAATGTTAGACCAACAACTGCCTTGTTCTAACCCCTGCACAGGGCCCACGCAGGGAGTGTTTTCGGAGTCCTCTCCACAGGCCCGGTGACGGAGGCCACCGCAGGATTCCTCTGGGGGACCGTCCGCCAAGGAGGCGACTGGCGGAAACAGACGTGAGTGTGTATAATACACACCATGTCGAGCAGGGAGATCATTCGCAGGCTGGTCGCGGACGGCTGGTCGCTTCGTAACGTCCGCGGAAGCCACCACCAGTTCGTTCACCTTGACAAACCCGGCCGAGTGACGGTGAAGCACCCCAGCATGGACGTTCCGGTCGGGACCCTGCGTAACATCTACCGACAGGCTCGGTGGAGTTGGGAGGATCGCTGATGCGTTTTATGGCCGTGATTCATAAGGACACGGGAACCGGGTACGGAGTGACCGTGCCCGATCTTCCGGGGTGTTTTTCGGCCGGTGACACCCTGGAAGAGGCTATCGAATCGGCCCGGGAGGCTATCGCCTGCCATATCGAGGGACTGCTCCTGGACGGCGAGCCGATCCCCGAACGCGCCTCACTGGAAATGCACCAGGCCAACGAGGACTACAAGGATGGCGTTTGGGTCCTCGTCCCCGTGGATGTCTCCAAGCTTTCCAGCAAGACGACACGGGTCAACATCACATTGCCGGAGCGGGTGCTGGCGATCGTGGACCAGGCCGCGGTGCGCGAAGGAGAATCGCGTTCCGGATTGCTCGCCCGCGCGGCGCTGAGCTACGTCCAGCGTGAAGCCGAGGGGCAGCCGGGACTGCTGACCGACCGGCCGGAATCGAGTCGGCGCTATCGGGCTGTACCGCGGCGACGGAGTCCGAGGCGCTCATCCGGCGGCGAATAGGTTCAGCAAGCTTTTGTCCAGCCAGCAATAGTGCCACTGACATTCGACCGATTATCCTTGCAAATCACAGTTATACCTATGATTTTGCAAGGATGATCCCACGAAAAGCCCTCGATGACGTCCGCCGGGCACTGACCCGCCAGGCCGCCACGGCGTTGCTCGGTCCGCGCCAGGTGGGCAAGACAACGCTCGCCCAGGAAATCGCGCGCACGACGAAATCGCTCTACCTGGATCTTCAGTCCAGGGCCGACCGAACCCGGCTCTCGGACCCACGCCTATTCCTGCGCAACTACGAGGACCGCCTCGTGATCCTCGACGAGATTCACCAGGTTCCCGAACTCTTTCCCGAGCTCCGCGGACTGATCGACGAGGGGCGGCGGCGCGGTCGGCGGACCGGACGCTTCCTCATCCTCGGATCGGCCTCGGTGGACCTCCTGAAGCAGGCGGGCGAGAGCCTGGCGGGGCGCATCGAATTCGTTTCCCTCGATCCGCTGGATGTGCTCGAGGCCGCCCCGGACGACGAGGCGATGACATCTCTGTGGGTCCGCGGCGGCTTTCCGGACAGCTTTCTCGCCCGGAGCGACGGGGACAGCCTCGCCTTCCGGCAGAACTTCATCCGCACCTACCTGGAGCGCGACCTGGCGGAGTTCATCCAGATGCGGATCCCGTCGGAGACGCTCGCACGCCTCTGGACGATGCTGGCCCACGATCAGGGGGGACCGCTGACGATCTCCAAGCTGGCCAGAAACCTCTCGATCAGCGCTCCGGCGGTGACGCGATACGTCGACGTGCTGGCGGGCCTGCTCCTGGTTCGCCGGCTTCCTCCCTTCGTGGCCAACGTGCGCAAGCGACTCGTGAAGTCGCCCAGGGTCTACATCCGCGACAGCGGGCTCCTGCACGCGCTGCTCGACATCGAGAGCTTTCACGCATTGGCCGGTCATTCCGTCGTCGGCGCGAGCTGGGAGGGATTCGTGATCGAGAATCTGCTGGCCGCCGGTCATCCTCGGACCCGGGCCAGCTTCTACCGGACGGCGGCGGGGGCCGAGATCGACCTGGTTCTCGAGGTTCCCGGGTTCCGTCGACCGTTGGCCATCGAGATCAAGCGCGGCCTCTCGCCGAGCCTCGGCAAGGGGTTCCACAGCGCACACGCGGATCTGGCGCCGGAGCGCGCCTTCGTCGTCTACGCCGGGAATGAGCGTTACCCGGTGGCGGAATCGGTCGAGGTGATCGGGTTGGCCGAAATGGCGAGGATCCTGGCGAATCCGCGAACCCTCAAGTCGTAGCGACCTCCAGAGCCTCCTACGGCCAGGTCTTCAAGGCTTCCCGGTCCACCACCACTCCTCTCTGCACCACCGCTTTCACCCGCTTCGTGTTCGCGATGTCCTCGACCGGGGACGCATCAAGCACCAGCAGCGTCGCCTCGTCTCCCGGCTCGACGCCCCAACGCCTGTCCAGGAATCGCCCCGCGTCGCTCGTGGCGGCGCGCAGCGCAGCCCAAGGCGACAACCCGGCCTCCACAAGCAACTCCAGCTCCCGGTGCACCGTGTACCCTTGGAAGACCCCGAAATTGCCCCCGTCGGTCCCCGTGAGCATCGGCACGCCCGCGGCGGCAAGGGTCCCGACAGCCGCCAGATTCGGTGCCATCAGGGTGCGCTGCCATCCCAGCCAGCTCTCGATCCGCGGATTCGCGGACGCGTCGGTGCGGTAGGCGTCCAGGAGCGCGGTCGGGACGGTCCGCTCGAGGAGGGGGTCGCCGAGGAGGGTGGGATCATCCAGCAAGCGCGCGAAGTCGCCCTGCACCGCCAGGGTGGGGATGTGAACGGTCCCCGCCTGTAACAGGATTTCGGGGAGGTCGGCAGGAAGGGGGTCGGGGCCGGGCGTGTGGGTGACCGCACTGGCGCCGGCCAGCGCGGCGTCGCGGATATCCTGCCAGGTTCCCACATGGGCGATCGTCTTGATGCCGTGTTCCCGGGCCGTCTCCAGCACGGCCGTCAGCGTGGGCAGGTCGATCGTCGGAAAGCTCCGGCCACCGTAGACCTGGTGGTCAAAGACGACCTTCACCACATCGGGCCTGGCCATGGCCAGATCGGCCACCTCGCGGCGCGCCTCCTTGGGCGTGTCGACGGTGCGGGTGGGGACGCCGTACTCGGTGCAGTGCCCGTTCGTGGCGGTGAAGCACGGTCCGGCGGCAAGTATCTCGGCCCCCTGCCCACCTTCTGCCCGCTGCCGGTCCCGGAACGAGAGGATCATCTCTTCGGGGCTGAAGAGGTCGAGCACGAAGGCGACGCCGGTGTAGAGGGCTGCGTTCGCCGTCCCCTGGGGTCCCAGCAGCTGGGGCATTCCGGCGGGGGAATTGTTGCCGAAGGTGTGGCTGTGCAGGTCGGCGAGCGCCGGGATGACGAACTTGCCGGTCAGGTCCAGGGTCTCGCCGGGGAAGTCCAGGGGGACGGATTCGGCGAGGCGGGACACTATGCCGTCCTCGATGAGGAGGACGCCGTGCCGGACCGATTCGTCGGCGGGGTTGAGGATGGTCGCGCCGGAGAGCGCGAGGGTCTGGGCTTGGGCGGGCCCGGTCCACGGTCCCGGGGCGAAAACCGCCAGCGTGGCGGCCAACGCGATGCAGTTGCGCGTCATGCCCCCGGCATGAGCGCTCTCCACCGCGCCGACTCCTTCACGACTGCGCCGGGCGGCAGATGTCCCTCTCCTCCTCCTCCTTCTCCTCCCCCTCCTCCTTCTCGTCCTCCTTCTTCCCACGGGCCAGTCCGATCCACATGAACAGGGTCGTGTCGCGCGGCTCGCTCCACTCGATGTCGAGGTCGAGTTGCGCCCGGAGTCCGGCCTTGTAGTCGAACCTGACCGGTTTGCCCGGCTCCGCGACGACATCGAGCGTCTCGTCGCCGAGCGTGTCCTTTGCACGCACGGTCCACTTGCCCGAATGACCGGTCCATACGTGCAGGCATCCGTTGATGGACATTCCCGCGAGCGGTACCACCGGACTGCTGAGGGACGCGCGCCCCTTCTCGACCGGCAAGCTGATCCAGCTGCCGCCGTCGCCGATGGCCTTCAGGAGCTGAATGAGCTGGCTTTCGGCCGGTGCGGCGGGGAAGAGGAATGCCAACGTGACGGGCGCCGCCATGGCCAGGGGGGACCGGGGGCGCAGCCGCGGCTTCGGTTCGCTCCGGTGTTGCAGGGCCGTTGCCTCCGGCTGACGGGGATGGAAGGGTCGCGCTTGAAACAAGGTAGTGCCGGGGGTTGGACCTGCGGTAGGACCGGCGGGGTTGTCGGTCGCCTCGTCGCACCCGTTTTGCACGTTTTGGGTGCGAGCCCTGTCAGAAAGGGTAGAGGGGAAGAATTCACTTCACTTCACGCCGACCGGGTGGGCTCGGAACCCGATCCGAAAGGGAGGGATCAATGGACACAGGAACGACGGTCGTCCTCGCGGATCCGCACGCCATGGTGCGCGAAGGACTCAGGCTCGCGCTCGAGGCCACCGGGCGGATGAAGGTCGTGGGCGAGACGGGTTGTACGGAGGAAGCGGTGCGGATCTCCAGCCGTGCGAAGCCCGATGTTCTGGTGATCGGCTTCGGGGGGCAGGAGAGAAGAGTCACGCGGGCGATACGGAAGCTGAGAGCCCTGGAACCGGAAACCAACGTGCTCGTGCTCACCGATCCTGAACACCGGGAGTCACTGGACGGGATCATCGAGGCGGGCGCCAGAGGATGCATCGGCAAGAACCGGACGGCCGGCGATCTGGTGATCGCGGTGGAACTGGTCGCCGCCGGCCGGTTGCGTTTGCCGCGGCAGGCCTCGCGGCTGGTCCAGCGGAGGGTTGCGACCAACGGATCCGGGGCGGAAGCGCGGTTGGCCAGGTTGAACGGGAAGGAACGCAAGATCGTGGCGCTGACCGCGCGCGGCTTCACCTCGAAGGAGATCGGACGCCGGGTCTTCATGACCCCGAAGTCGGTGGACAACGCGAGGGGTCGCGTCCGGAGAAAACTGCGGCTCAGGACACGGGCTGACCTCGTAGCCTTTGCCCACGCTGCCGGGCTGCTGGAGGGAGAGGCGTAACCGGCGCGGTCGGATCCGTCACTCTGTCGTGGCGTAGCATGGTCAGGACACCTGTCTTTTAGGGTTGACGAGTCCGCGCGCACGTGCAGCGCCGAACGAATGAGGTTTCTCATCCACATTGAGGTGATTTCTCACTCGCCCGGTGGCCTCGGCAAAGCGATACTATATCTTGCGGTTGGTTGACCGCGTCCACATCGGTCTCGCGAACCCTGAAAAGAGGAGATGGCACGATGCGACCGAATCAGAAGAGAAGGAGTCGGCTCTCCCCACTGGTGATCCGCTCACTTGGCGTCTTGGCGATCACGCTCATGGCCATGACGGCCGCCACGACGAGTAGTGCCAGTGTCCCGGATTGCTCGGACTGTCCCGCGTGGTCTCACTCGCATTGTTTGTCTGACTGCCAGTTTTACGAAGGACACGATTGCCAGCCGAAAAACGTCCTTCCCCGATGCAGCGGTTGCTACGAATGGAAGTGCACAAGTGGTAAACACAACAGGTGTCGAACTCAGGACCCCGAAGGGCCGGTCGACGGTCAGCGCGTTTTGTGCGTGTTGGAGCCAGACGCGCCTAGCTGGTAGCTCGGGCGTTAGGTCCAAGCTACCCTGCCTGGTCTTGTTCGTCGTCACGGCGGCGTGTGAGCAGCAAGATAATCGCGGGTCGCCCGCTCGCGTACCCTTCGTGGAGCGAGACAGCACCGGGGTGCTGGTGGCCACGACGTTGGGTGCGCGGGCGAGAACCCCGGTCGGATGGCTGGTGGATACCATCCCGGAATACCAGATAGGGGAGGTGGAGGGTTCGGAGCCGTACCTCTTTACGAGAATAGCCGGCGCGCGGCGCCTCTTGGACGGGCGGGTTGTGGTCCTGGACAGAGAGAGTTGCGAGTTACGCTTCTTCGACGGGGAAGGCGGCTTCCTGGAGCGTACCGGGGGAAGGGGCGAGGGTCCTGGGGAGTTCACTAGCAGGCCGTGGAAGAAGTGGTCTGCCGGGAAGCCGGTTGTAGGAGCGGCG
>JAPPNO010000098.1 GCA_028873845.1 Gemmatimonadota bacterium
CGCCCTCGCCCCCTCCGCCACCTCCCCCCGCGCCACCGCATGGCGCATCGGCATCCTCGGCCCCGTCGAGATCGCGCCAACTCCGTCTCCGGTCAGCCCCCGCCCCCCCCACCCCACCACCACCACCTCGATCCCGCGCATCAGTTGCGCCAGCGCCGGCGCCTCGTCCCGGTGACCATCGGACACAACCACCAGCCCAGGCCCGGACGTCACGCCAAGCGCCGCGGCCAGACGCAGCGCCGCAGCCTGCCGGTCACCAACGTCGCGCAAGCCCCCTTCGGACCCCCCAACCCCGCTCTCCCCCTCGACCTCCGCAACGCGACGCCCTTCCCCCGGCCCCACCCCCCTCGGCGGCGGCCTCAAATCCCCGAATCCCCCTTCCACCGGAAACCTGTCCCGGCAATTCGGGCACCCGAATTCCCCCTCGCACACCCTCCGATCCCGCACCTCGCGCGCCAGCAGCACCAGCCCGAACGGCGGCCCGCAGCGCGGACAGACCAGGTGATCGGTGAGGGTGACGTTCACGCGCGCTCGATTCTGAGCAGAGGCACCGCGACGGTCCGGGGCAGGCCGGCCACGAAACCCGCCGCGCGGGCCACATCTTCGGGGCGAAGCATTTCAGCGCGATCAGGCAGGTGCGGCGCCGAATCCGGGTCAAGCGGATCCCACAGCGCGGTGTCCACGGCCCCCGGCTCAAGCAGGCACGCCCTCACGCCGGTGCCCCGCAGTTCCTCGAGCAGCACATCGTGGAAGCCGCGCAGGCCGTACTTGGACGCGGAGTAGGCGGCGTTGTCCGGAAACGCCCGCCATCCCGCCACCGACCCCACGTTGATGACGAGTCCAGATGCGGCCTCCAGCATGCCCGGCAGGAACGCCCGCGTAACATTGATGGCCCCGGCCAGGTTCACTCCCAGGTTGCGGGCCAGGATCGCCTCGCGGGTGCCGACCACCGGTGCCAGATCGAAGACCCCGGCGGCGTTGACGAGCACGTCCAACTGTGCGCCGCCGGACTCCACCACGGCCCTCGCAACCTCCACATCCGTCCCCACGGTCACGTCGAAGGGGAGGGCCACCCCGCCGATCCCGCCCGCCAGCCGCTCCAGCCGCCCTTTACGGCGTCCACCCGCATACACCTTGAATCCGTCCGCGGCCAGCCTCCACGCAACCGCTTCGCCGATCCCTCCCGTCGCCCCCGTCACCAGGGCGACGCCACGGTCACTCACCCCGATACTCCGCCCACTGCCGCGGCGTCTCCCACAGCACCACCCTGTCCAGCGCGGCCGGCGCCGGGACGTGCTCGGCGATCCGCCCCCAGATCGCCACCGCCAGGTTCTCGGTGGACGGGATGACGCCGTCCAGCCACGGGACATCGAGGTTGAGGTTGCTGTGATCCAGATCGTCCACCACCCGCCGGTTCACGAGGGCCTTCAGCGCTCCCAGGTCCATCACGTATCCGGTCTCGGGGTCGACCGGGCCGGCCACGGTCACCTCCAGGTCGTAGTTGTGGCCGTGCCAGTTCGGGTTGGCGCAGTCGCCGAAGACGCGCCGGTTCTCTTCCTCGCTCCAGTCGTCGCGGGCCAGGCGGTGGGCGGCGCAAAAGTGCAGGCGCCGGGTGATGCGGACGCGTGGCATGGGTGCTCCCCTCGGTGGCGGAATCGGTGGCATACAAAAGTAAAGGCCGGCGTCCCGCGAAGGAGCGCCGGCCTTCGGCGGCCGAGGCCGCCGGTTGTGCCGGAGGGAGTAAGCTGAAGCCCGGGGTCAACTCATGGTGACTCCCCCACCGGTTTCGCCGTCCCCGGAACCGAGGCGTGACGTCCGCGGCGGGAGGTAGTCCCGGCTCTTCCAGTGTTGGCTCAAATACGAGACCCTCCAGCACGAGCCGAATATGGGGAGGGATCGGGCGGGCCGCAATGGGGGGCCGGAAATCGGTCCCGAATCGGCATGCGCGCGCCCGTCAGCCCTTCCCCGGAATCCCCGGCTCCGTCATCCCCCGCACATCCAGCGCATCGTCCGTCTGCTCCGCCGAAATCAGCCCCATCTCCTCCACCACCTCGCGCACCGAGCGCCCTTCGGCGGCCGCCTTCTTCGCCACCACCGCCGCCTTGTCGTACCCGATGTAGGCGTTGAGCGCGGTCGCGATCGACGGATTGCGCTCGAGGAGTTCCCGGGCGCGTTCCGGCCGCGCGGTGATCCCGGCCACGCACCGGTCGGTGAAGACCCGGGACGCGTTAGCCACCAGGGTGATCGACTCGAGGAGCGCGTCGGCGATGACCGGCATCATCACGTTGAGTTCGAAGTTGCCGCGCTGGCCGGCGATGGTGACGGTGGTCGTGTTCCCGGCGACGCGCGCACACACCATCATGAGCGCCTCGCAGATCACCGGGTTGACCTTGCCGGGCATGATCGAGCTGCCGGGCTGCACCGCCGGTAGCTGGATTTCGGAGATGCCCGAGGTGGGGCCGCTCGCGAGCCAGCGCACGTCGTCGGCGATCTTCATGAGGCTCGCGGCCACGGTGTTGAGCGCGCCCGCCAGCGACACGCAGGCGTCCTTCGCGCCCTGGGCCTCGAAGTGGTCCTCGGCCTCGCGGAAGCCGATGCCGTACCGCTCGGCGAGCCGCGCCATCGTGCGCGCGGCGAACTCCGGGTGTGTGTTGATGCCCGATCCCGTGGCGGTCCCGCCCAGCGCGACCTCGGCCATCTCCTCGCTGGCCCTCTCCACGCGCTCGATCCCCTTCGCCACCTGCCGCGCGTACCCCCCGAACTCCTGGCCCAGGCGGACGGGCGTCGCATCCATGAGGTGGGTGCGGCCGGACTTGACGATGCCGTCGAACTCGCGGGCCTTCGCGGCCAGCGCGTCATGGAGGGCGCCGAGTGCGGGGACGAGTTCGTCGCGGATCGCGGCCCGGCACGAGACGTGGATCGCCGTCGGGATGATGTCGTTCGACGACTGGCCGTAGTTGACGTGGTCGTTGGGGTGGACGTGGGCCGCACCGGCGAGCGCCCGGTCGGCCAGCGCCGCGATCACCTCGTTCGCGTTCATGTTGGTCGAGGTGCCCGACCCGGTCTGGTAGATGTCGAGGGGGAAGTGGTCGTCCCAGTCGCCATCCGCGACTTCACGGGAGGCCGCTGCGATCGCGCCGGTGAGCCGGGCGTCGACCAGCCCGAGTTCGGCGTTGGTCTCGGCGGCCGCCTCCTTGAGCCGCCCCAGCGCCTCGATGAAGCCCCGCGTGAAGCGCCGTCCGCTGATGGGGAAGTTCTCGGCGGCCCGCTGGGTCTGGGCGCCGTAGAGGGCGTCGGCGGGAACCCGCACCTCGCCCATGGAGTCCTTTTCGATTCGGTGGGATTGGGACATTGTTGTTTGCTTGTGGCTGTGGGGTTTGCACTGAACCGCCGATAAATCTAGCGAGCCGCCGCGAAGGTGGCGGCAGGGGGACCCCTTCGGATGGAAGGCACAAGCGGTCCGGTCGCGCTCGTGACCGGCGGAGGGATCAGAGTCGGCCGGGCCATCGCGCTCGGCCTGGCGGAGGACGGCTACAATCTGGTTGTGAACTACCGGACGTCGGCGGCGGGTGCCGCGGAAGTCGCGGAGGCGGCCGGGGATCTCGGGAGACGCGTCCACACGGTCCGGGCCGACCTCTCGCGCGAGGATGACGCGGTTCGGCTGGCCAGCGCCGCCAACGAGCAATTCGGCAGACTCGACCTGCTGGTGAACTCGGCGGCGTCCTTCGTCGCGGGCGATCTGCTGGAGGTCGCCGTCGAGGAGTGGGACGCGGTCATGGCGGTGAACCTGCGGGCCCCGTTCCTCATGGTGCGGGAGACTGCCGAGCTCCTGCGCGCCGCACACGGGTCGATCGTGAACATCGTCGACCTGTCTGCGCTGCAACCCTGGACGAGCCACCCGGTCCACTCGGTGGCGAAGGCCGGCCTGCTGCATCTCACCCGGGTGATGGCGCGACGGCTTGCGCCCGAGGTGCGGGTGAACGCGATCGCACCGGGCGCCGTGCTGCTGCCGGCGCACTACAGCGAAGCGGACGCCGAGCGGGTGCGTGATCGGGTGCCGTTGGGGCGGATCGGGACGCCGGGTGATGTGGTGGAAGCGGTGCGGTTTCTGGCGCGGGCCGAGTACGTGACGGGCGAGGTGATCGTGGTGGATGGGGGGGTGCGGTTGGGGGGGGTAGGGGGGGGTTGATTACGCTCTTGAGTAAAATTGTTCAGTAGTGACGGGACGCGCGGTGGATGTCCGAGAGTGGGAGGAAGCCCGGCTCGCAGCCCGCACGTCAGAGCACGGGTTCGTGGTCACCCCGGCAGCACCTCCACCCCCGCCCGCCGGGCGGCGCGACCCAGCGGCCGGTCCAGCGTCGCGAGCGGCAGTCCCCGCCTCATCGCCAGCTCGAGGTACGCCGCGTCGTAGGCGGTGAGGTACTCGCGGCGGGCGAGTTCCAGGATCTCCCTCAGCGCGCGCTCGTCGGTGGCCGGATCCGTGACGATCGGCAACCTGGCCAGGAGGCCGAGGCACCTGGCGATCCCCGTCGCGGCGATGCGGCCGCGCCGTTCGGCACCCGCCAGGACGTTGCCCAACTCCAGCCGCCACAGCCCGGGCACGACCGCCTCGCCGTCACCCTCCAGCCGTTCGAGCAACGCATCGGCGGCGGGCACCCGTTCGTCCTCGAGCAGCCAGGCGACGGCGACGGAGCAATCGAGCACGAACGAACTCACCGGCGGCCCTTGTCGCGCAGCTCTTTCCAGTCGAGACCGCCCAGCCGCAGCCCGTCGTCCAGAGCGCGGAGCTCCCGGACGGCCTCCGCCACATCGGCCCGGTCCGCCCGCCCGGCGGGGACCAGGCGGGCCATCGGTTTGCCGCGTTTCGTGATCAGCACCTCCTCGCCGCGGGCGACCTTGGCCAGCAGCGACGACAGGTGCGTCTTCGCCTCGAAGGAGCCGACCTTGAGCATGCGTTTCTCCTATAAACTAGTTGACTAAACTAGTAGTATAATGGCCCGGGCTCCCGGACGCGAGTCCCCGGAGACCGGCCCTCCGGCGCCTTCATCCGTGGACTGCTAACTTCCGTGGTGCCCGCGATGCACTTTGCGCGGCTCCGTCCCCCAATCCGCCCGCGTCCCCCCACATGGCCATCCCCGACGCGAACACCGCCACCAAGCGCCCGTTCATCGGAGTCGAGCCGTTCGATGCGTCCTACGGCGCCGGCTTCCGCGCGGACGAGGAGGCTGAGCACACCGTCGAATGCCGGATTGTGGAGGACGGGGGCCGCTTCCGCATTCACCGGCCCCGCGACGCGGGCCCCCCGGCAAGGCTCTGCTTCGTGGACGGGGTGCGGCGGACGGAGGCGCACCTGACGCGCACGAATTCGGACGGGGAGACGATCACGGGGCTCGCGGGCGCGTGGGGAGCGGGAGCGGTCCTGATCGGCGCGGGCGGCCCGGCGGCCATCGGTCATGTGGACATCGGTCGGGCGGTCATCTTCTCCGGCGGGGAGCGGGCGCGGCTGCGCGGGCATCCCGGAGGGTGGCGCTGGATGTCCCTTTCGGTCGAGAGCGAGGAGCCTCACGCGGCGTCGCAACACCTCCAGCGCCTCATGCGGGACACCGAGGCCGCGATCGCCGACCGACTCTTCGCGGAAGGCTGGACGGTCGTCTTCGACGGACCGCTCCACAGCATCCGCCGCAGCCGCAGGACGCCCGTGGTCGGCTACGTGAAGACCCACCACCGGCGCACGCTCGCGATCGAGCACTGGCAGACGGTGCCGAGCCTCGGAGTGGGGGAGCGGACGAGCATCTTCGCCATGAAGGACGACCGCTACGCCTGCTACGTCCGGGTGGGCGACCCCGGTCCCTGGGCGGGGCCGTGGGCGGGGATCGCGCGCCTGGAGGTGCCGGCGAGTTCGGGCAGCGGCCGGGCGATCGCTACCGTGGACCGCGCGGCGAGCTGGCTTCCCGCCTTCGCGTCCGCGCCCCACCGCGACGCCCGCGCGCCGGTCAACCTCGCCCCCGTCGCGCGGCTGGAAGGGCACCTTCACCACCTGCTCGGCGACTCGCGGCTGGCGCTGCGCGCCGTGCGGGAGGCCGTCATGCAACACAACCGAGGAGAGGAGGCGGCGTGAGCGACCGGGACGGACGGATCACCGAGCACCGGGACGGCCAGTTGACTGCAAACCTGGACGGCAACCCGCTGCCTGACCCCCGAATCGGGCTCGTCGACGGCTCGCACGGAAGCAATTCGCGCGACTTCCAGGTGGTCCTCGACGCGGGGGCGAACATGCAGCTGGACGAACTGGTCGCCGTCCGCAACGAGCTCCCCGACGGGACGCAGGTCACCCACTACGGAATCGTCACCGAGCTGCGCAGCCGTTTCGAGGGCGCCGACCTGCCCTCCGACACGGCCCGGGTCGTCGATCGGGTCATGCCCGCCGAGCACGTGCGTCTGGCCGAGGTGCGGGTGCTGCGCGTCGTCCCCGAGCTCTTCGTGGCACCGAACGCCGGTTCCGTGGCCATGCGCGCCGTGGGGGCGGACCGCGCAATCGCCCTCTTCGAGGACGAGATGAAGCGCGGCCGGCTTCCGGTCGGCCTGGACATGGGGGGCGAGCCCGTCCACGCCGACATGCGCTTCGTCGACGGGCGCTCGGGGGGGCACTTCTCGATCTCGGGGATCTCCGGCGTCGCGACCAAGACCTCGTACGCGCTGTACATCCTCTACCAGCTCCTCGAGACCGAAGGCGGGATGGCGCTGCTCGGAGGCCGCGCCGAGCGCGAGGCCGTGCGCGCCCTCGTCTTCAACACCAAGGGCGAGGACCTGCTCCACCTCGATCGGCCGAACTCGGAGTTCCCCGGAAGGCCGGGGGCACGCGGCCAGTGGCAGGCACTCGGCGTCGGCGATCCCGGCCCCTTCCGCTCGGTGCGGCTGTACGCCCCCCGGCGGCCCGGCGTCTCGGGGACGGTGCCCGGCGTCAAGTCCCGCGACACCGGCGACGTGCACGCCTACGGGTGGACCCCGGAACGGTTCATCCGCGACGAGCTGCTGCAGTTCTGCTTCACCGCGGAGGACGACCGCTCGACCCAGGTCGGCTTCATCGAACAGCAGTTCCGCATCCAGCTTCTGCGCCACCTCCGCCGCCTCGAGGGCGGAGAAACGGGCGCGGTGGTGATCCTGCCGACCGTCCCCGAGGACACGAGTTTCGACCCGGACCGGTTGGCGGCGAGGGAGCCCGAGTCGGTGCGCGCGGGCGCCGGCCACGTGATCGAGGACTTCGGGGACTTCGTCGACTTCACCGAGAAGATGGCGAACCGGGACGACGACGAGGCGCTCAAGGCGTGGTTCGGGCGCACCCAGTCGGGGACGCGGCAGGCCTACTTGCGCCGGCTGCTCCGGCTGCGCAAGCACATCGGGCCGCTGATCGGCTGCGGACTGGAGCCCGTGTCGTCGGAGAACGCCCGCCTGCACGTGGTGGACATCTCCACCCTGCACGACGACGCGCAGCGGTTCGTGGTGGGATCGCTGCTGGACGGCGTCTGGCGCGAGAAGCAGGGGACGGGGCGCGTTCCGCTGCGGTTCGTGGTGCTGGACGAGCTCAACAAGTACGCGCCGGCCAAGGGGTTCTCGCCGCTTCGCGAGCTTCTGGTCGACATCGCCGAGCGAGGACGCTCCCTGGGCGTGCTCCTGGTGGGGGCGCAGCAGGCGGCTTCGGCGGTCGCTCCGGCGCTCCCGCGCAATGCGTCGATCAAGGTGGCCGGCCGGCTCGACGCGAACGAGGCGGACGCCTACCGCTTCCTGTCGTCCGCGCTGCGCGAACGGGCGTCGCGCTTCATGCCGGGGACGATGGTGCTGTCGCAGCCGATCGTGCCGGAGCCGATCCCGTTGCGGTTTCCGTTCCCGCCCTACGCGACCAATCCGGACGAGGCGGTGGCGGACGAGGAGGGGGAGCGGGAGCGGCGGGAGGGGATCATGGC
Organism: Gemmatimonadota bacterium; assembly: GCA_028873845.1. GTDB lineage: Bacteria > Gemmatimonadota > Gemmatimonadetes > Longimicrobiales > Gaopeijiaceae > Bin94. Next base: position 7,962 of record JAPPNO010000098.1, read on the forward strand.
GAATCTCACCGCCATGTCGGGCCCCAACGTGGAGTTGTAGCCATGATCCACCGCGTCCGCCTGGGCAGCTTCAAGCGCTTCGGGGACCAGTCCTTCGAGTTGGACGACGCGGTCGTTCTTGCCGGTCCCAACCACTCCGGGAAGTCGACCCTGCTGCAGGCCATCGCTACGTGGAAGTTCGGTCTCGACCATTGGCTCGCGCAGCGCGAGGGTGGCGGCAGGGGTGTCAGGCGGACGGGGGTGGCACTTACCAGGAGGGACTTCACGGCGGTTCCGATTCGCGAGATGAACCTGCTGTGGAAGGACCGCGTGGTGTCGGGAGGCGAGGGGCCGGGTGCTTCCCGCCTCCTGGAGATCGTTGTAGAGGGGCGGTCGAAAGACGGGAACTGGGAGTGCGGGCTGGAGTTCCAGTATGCGAACCGCGAGATGGTGTACGTGCGACCGCTCGGCGCGAAGCACATGGGGCCGGAGGAAATCAAAGGGTTTCCTCCACAGGCGGCCAAGGATCTTCGAGTCGTGCATGTCCCGGCTCTGTTCGGAATACAGCGCGATGAGCCCAAGCACGAACGTGGAATGCAGGATCTCCTGATCGGCCAGGGTCGGAGCGGCGACATCCTGCGGAACCTGCTCCTGGAGGTCGGCGGCCGCACCGTAGCAGGCGGCGGGAGCGACAATGCCCGGGAATCGGCCTGGGAGTCCCTGACCCGGCACATGAGGGATCTCTTCCGGATCGACCTCATGCGACCGTCCTACGGCGCGGGGCAGCCGTACATCACCTGTCAGTACCGCGAGTCGTCGGGCGAGTCCTTCCTCGGCCGCAAGCCGCCCCACCGCCGCCCCCTCGACCTATCCAGCGCAGGCAGCGGCACGCTCCAGGTGCTTCTGCTGCTCGGCTTCCTCTATGCCCGGCCCGGCACGGTGATGCTCCTGGACGAACCCGACGCACACCAGCACATCATCCTGCAGCGAGACGTGTACGCGCTCCTGCGGAAGATCGCCCGCGAGCGCGACGGCCAGGTGATCATGGCGACGCACTCTCCCACCATCCTGGATGCCACGGAGCCGGAACGGGTCCTGACGTTCGCGGGGGATTCTCCACGCGCGCTGCGAACCGGCGCGGAGCGCGACCGGACCATCGAGGCGTTGCGGCAACTCAACACCACCGATCTCCTTCTCGGCCAGGACGTGGGGGCGGTGCTCTACGTGGAAGACCAGAGCGACGAGCGGATTCTGCGGGCATGGGCCGGGATTCTGGGTCACCCGCTCCAAGAGTTCTTCTCCCACGCCTACGTCCACTGGCTAGGGGGACGTCGGCTGGAGCACGCCAAGGAACATCATTTCGCGCTTCACGAGGCGTTTCCCGGGATTCCCGCGGTGTGCCTGCTCGACGGCGACAACCGGGAGGCGTCCGAACGCGAGACGACGAGGCTCGGGATGGAGGTATTCCGCTGGAAGCGTTACGAGATCGAGAACTACCTCTTCCACCCCGACCCGATCGCCCGCGTCCTGAGATTCCCGCTGAGCATGGAGGGTGTCCGGCGGGAGTTCCGGGGGGTGGTTCCGCCGGGTGCTGACGTGTTCGGAGACTCCGTCGTCTTCGTCCGGTCGAAGGGAAGTACGGAACTGCTCATGCCGCTGCTTGAGGCGGTTGGGTACCCCACCAACAAGATCGACTTGTACCTGATCGCCGAGGCGATGAAGCCGGAAGAGATTCACCCCGAAGTCGTGGGGAAGCTTGATCGTATGGCGGAGGTGTTGAAGCGTGGCTATCGGGATGGGGGGGCTTCGTGAGGACTGTGGTCGTGGGCCGAGGTCGCCCGAGCGCGATGTCGGGGCGGGAGGTGGGGTTGTGAGGGGGGGAGCGAACTGGAGGCCCGCGGTTGGCGGCCTTGAGGAATGTGTGATGTGCAGGCGTCGGTTTCGGGTGGAGACACTCGAAGATGGCGCATTCGACCCCACCACTGGGAGGTGGGATGTCGTCGCATTGGGCAACCCTGGATGCTCCAGCCACAGTGCCTATTATCCCCGTTGCTGGGACTATTGGTCGCCCGACGAAGAGAAGTGGTTTGAAGCCCTTGACGAAGCGATCTCCAATGTGTTCCTCAAGGAGTGCCTCCGATTATTCTGCCAGCAACCCGAGGGGTTTACCACACAGCTTGGCCGTGCTTTCGATTCGATTGAGCGATTGCAGTCCCCTAATAAGCAACCTCGCTACGACGAGTGGGACGCCCCTCTCTATGTCAGCTGGTATCAGGCGCGACAGGTACATCTGCTGTGCGCAATCCTCAAACGGTATCCGCCACCGCCGTCAGGAGGGCCGCTCCGCGTGGTGGACGTGGGATGCGGGGCTTGGGCGGTGCCCATTGCGCTCGCCATGCTCGCTGTGAGAGGCCACCGATGGCTGTGTGATTGTCAGGTGTCGATCCACGGGTTCGATTCAAGCGGGCCGATGATGAGAATAGGACGGGAGTTGTGGCGGGAGTTCCGCTGTGCGGCTAAGGCACGGGGGTTAGATACCCGTTTCGCCGACCGGGTGACAGACAGAATCATCACATCCGCAGCGTATCCCGATCCTCTTGCCGGTGACGCTTCCGCCGAATCCTGGCTGCTGGCGATTCATGCTGTGTACGGCCACCGTGAGCCTCAACGCGACGTCAGAGATTTCCTGCAGACCCATCGAACACGGCACGCGAGCCGACTCCAGTACGAGATCCTTACGACGGACAGGTCCAAGAGGCATCTGCTGGAGAGCCTCGTGGTCGATGGATCGGGCAGGTGGATTGTGCCACAGCCAATCTGGAAGGGCAATTTGTCGGCCACCACCGGGGTGAGAGAGGAACTTCACAAGCTCTTGGAGGAATGCCGAAGTCCGATGACCGACAAGCATATGAACTACCTGAAGAATCCGGTTAGGTGGGATCCTAGCCGCAACCCGATCCAGCGATACGCTGTCTGGGTCTGGAAGGCAAGTCAATGATCCGTGCCGACCAACAGGAGCTCGCCCTCCTAGGCGCTCAGTCCCCACCCCGCCCCACCCACCTGGGCCGCGCGTCCATCGACTACAAGCCGGCTGGTGCCATCCTCACCAAGGCGACCGGATTCATGGACGCCTACGACTTCACGCTGAATCCCTACTCGGGCTGCGCGTTCGGCTGCACCTACTGCTACGCCGCGTTCTTCTCACGGGCCTCCGACTCGATGACCGGAGCTGAAAGGCGTGACAACTGGGGCAAGTGGGTCGAGGTCAAGGAGAACGCGGTCGGCCTTCTCGAGCGGCGGCGCAAGCCCCTGGACGGCACGCTGATCTACATGAGCAGCGTCACCGACCCGTATCAGCCCATCGAGCGCAAGCTGAGGCTCACGCGCGGGCTCCTGGAGATTCTCGCGACTCGGCACCGGCCAAGGCTGGTCGTGCAGACGCGGAGTTCCGACGTGGTGCGCGACGTGGACCTGTTCCGCAGGATCGCCGACAGAGGCGGACAGGTGCAGGTCAACCTGACAGTGACCACCGACGACGAGGATGTGCGACGCGCCTTCGAGCCTTCGTGTCCAGGCAACGCCAGACGCCTTGCCGCCGCGCAGGAGCTTGTGGAACAGGGAATCGAGACCTGCGTGACGATGACCCCGTTGCTACTGGTCGAGAACGCCGAGCGGTTCGCCGACGACCTTCTGGAGACGGGCGTGCGGAAGTTCATCGTACAGCCCTTCCACTTCCAGCGCGGCAAGTTCGTGGCGGGCACGCGGGACGCCGCCCTGGACATCACTGCGAAGAAGCTCGGGTGCCGCACCAGCGACGTGATGGCCGGATATCGGCAGCACTACGAGGCCGCTCGGAGCGTGCTGCGCCACAGATTGCCGGAGGTGGGCGAGGGCAAGGACGGCTTCAAACCTCCGTTTTGACGGATCGGATCCGTTGCGCCGCGCGCGACGCCTGCGCGAGCGAGGCTGGCACCCTGTGAGGCGAACGAGCCCGGACTACCGAGTCCCGGGAAGGGGTGATCGGAATCGGCGGAATGCGCAGCTGGATCTCGCCGATCACAACCGTCCGGGCGGCGGGAGCGCCCGCCAGCGCCGCCCGCAACCAGGCGGACCTTCCGGTGCCACGCGGCCCCAGTGGGAAGAAGCTCTGCTCCGGCACCTGGAAGAATCGTGTGATCAGCGCCATTTTGCGTCGAAAAGTGGAAACAACGATTCCGAAATGTGAGCTGTGCACGTCTGGGCGGGTCAAGATGGATGGGACCGCTGGAAACATTACCGCCGGACCGGCGACGTGATGGCCAGGTAACGGGAGCACTACGGGGCCGCCCGGCGCGTGCTGCGAAAACTCGGATGCACACTCCGAGTTTTCACAGCGGCGGCGAGCTGGACTTGCTGGCCCCCGTCGAGGGTCGCTGGACGGGATTTGAAATCAAGTTCAGCGAGTCGCCGTCGGTGTCGCGCAGAACTCGCGCCTCGGCGGATGCGCTGGGGGTGGATCACCTGTTCGTGGTGTGCCCCGCCCCGCGGACATACCAGGTGACCGAGCGGATCACGGTGGTCCCGTTGTGGGAGATCGGTTCGCTTCGCGAGCGGATCGTGAGCGCGTGAGAGGAGTCTCCGTCGCCGGCCACGGCGAGGGTCACGCGCGGGGGGTGGCGGGGGGAAAGCCAGTCATTCAGTCTATCAATTCAATTCAAGCCAGATCCTGCAAGGCGTCCTGATTTCGACCGATGCTTGGCTTGTTGACGTGGCT
>JAPPNO010000112.1 GCA_028873845.1 Gemmatimonadota bacterium
TGGCAAGGCGCGACGAAGGGGGAATAGCAGCGCTATTCGCCCGAGGAGCAACGCCGAGCGAAGCGGTCCAGCGCGGATGCATCGCCGGTCGAATGCCGTGTGGGTTTTGTCTGCGGACTCCCATGGCGGTCAGCAGCAGCTTCGGGAACATGAGGTGGTCTCCCGTTCGAGGTCGATGTTGGTGCCCGGGGTCTTGTCCGCGGGCTGCCTGCCATCTGGTTACGCAGGGAAAGTGGCGGTCGATCACCTGTGATTGTCAATCGGTTCAGCGACGGGGACCGGCAGGGCGGTGGAGCTGCGGATCACTTCGAGAGAGGCCTCCAGCGGCCCGCCGGGCGCCCAAAACGCGGTCGGATGTTGACATTACGGTTTTTATTCGGTATCTTGTCCGGCCCATGACCATCGTATCGAAGGCGAAGCGGAGGACCGCGGAGGCGCTCCGCCGGGCGATTCAAGGAATCGAGGAGGGAGGATCGCCGGGTCGGCCGCGTCTGCCGCTGGGCGTCCCCGAAATCGACCGGGCTCTCCCGGGCGGGGGACTCCGTGCGGGCTGCGTCCACGAGGTGACGGGCGACGAGGCCGCCACCGGTTTCTGCGCCGCTCTGCTCGCGCGCGCCGGGGGCGGGGGGCCCGGCGGCGGAGAGGGGCGGGGGGGATCGCTGCTGTGGCTCGCCCGCGGGGACGACCTGTACGCGCCGGGTCTGGTGCGCTACGGGATCGGGGCGGGGGGGCTGCTGGTCGTCTCGGGGCTGCACCGCCAGGCCGACATGTTGTGGGCCATGGAGGAAGCGCTGCGCTGCCGGGCCGTGCGGGGGGTGGTGGCCGAGACCGGGGGGATCGGGCTTGCGGCGGGGCGGCGCCTGATGCTGGCCGCCGAGGGGACGGGGGTGTTGGGGTTGATGCTGGCGCGCGAGGGTGGGGGGAAGCGGGGTGGGGTGGGGGTGGCGGCCAGCCGGTGGCGGGTCACGGCCGTGCCGGGCGGGCTGGAGCGGGCGGAGAAGGACGGGACCAGGTGGCGTGTCGAGTTGCAGCACTGCCGGGGCGGCAGGCCGGCCGAGTGGACAGTGGTCTGGGAGGACGACGGCTACGGCCTCAGCTGGCGCAGCCGCTTACCGGCCCGCCATATCTCCTCGTCGGCCATCTCGCCGAGTTCCGCCTCGAGGCGTTCCCGGTAATCCGCCCGGCCGCATTCCTCGATAACGATCCGGGCCTCTTCGCCCGTCCTGACGCGCTCGTACAACTCGTCGAAGAGGGGGGCCACGGCATCCCGGAATCGGTGCCGCCAGTCGAGCGCGCCGCGTTGCGCCGTGGTCGAGCAGTTGCTGTACATCCAGTCCATGCCGTTCTCGGCCACCAGCGGCATGAGGCTCTGGGTGAGCTCCTCGACCGTCTCGTTGAAGGCCTCGGACGGGGAGTGGCCGTGCTTGCGGAGCACCGCGAACTGGGCCTCGAAGACGCCCGCGAGCGCGCCCATCAGAATGCCCCGCTCGCCGGTCAGATCGGACCAGACCTCCTTCTGGAAATCAGTCTCGAAGAGATAGGCGGAGCCGACGCCGATCCCCAGCGAAACGACTCTCTCCTTCGCGCGGCCCGTGGCGTCCCGGGCGATGGCGTAGCTCGAGTTCAGTCCCTTGCCCGCCACGAAGAGCCGCCTTAGCGACAGTCCGGACCCCTTGGGTGCCACCAGTACCACATCGACGTCACCCGGCGGGACGATCCCGGTCTGCTCGCAATAGGTGATGCCGAATCCGTGGGAAAAGTAGAGGCATTTCCCCGCCGTCAGATGCGGCTTGACCGCTTGCCAGCACGCGATCTGGCCCGCGTCGGAGAGCAGGTACTGGAGGATCGTGCCACGCCGGGCCGCCTTCTCGATCCCGAAGAGCGTCTCGCCATCCACCCACCCGTCCCCGACCGCCCTGTCCCACGAGGGAGAACCCCTGCGCTGGCCGACGATCACCCGAAAGCCGTTGTCCCGGAGGTTCATGGCCTGCCCCGGTCCCTGCACACCGTACCCCAGCACCGCGATCGTTTCGTCCTTCAGTGACGCACGGGCACGATCCAGCGGCCACTCGTCGCGCGTGATCACGTCCTCATGCTCGTCGCCTACTCGCATTCTCGCCACGGTCTGTGTTCCTCGTGTTTGAGCGGTCCTCGGTCCCGCCCGTCGGTCGGCTCTCAATACGACGACATCGCCCCCGGCGAATCGTCCTCCTCCATACGATAGTCGATTCCCGCAACCCCCACGCACGCCCCCATCTGCTTCACGGCCCGGCGCACATGGTCGGCGTCGGCGCGGACGAGCAGGTCGAGCTGGAAGAGCGTACCGCGCCCCCCGTCGATCCAGTCCACGCTCACGATCTCGATGCGATGGCGCACCAGGCACGCGATCAGGCGCAGCAGCAGCGGACTGCTGTTCTCCGCCAGCGCCGAGATTTCGTATTGCGAAGTCACGATCCCAACCTCCTATCCCAGCCGAATCTCCGCGCACCCCGCCCCGACCGGGATCATCGGGAAGACGTTCTCCTCACGCTCGACCATGAAATCCAGGACGAACGGCCCCTCGCATGCCAGCATCTCGTCGATCGCAGCGTCGAGTTCGGCCCGGTCGGCGACCCGCCGGCCCTTCAAGCCGAAGGCCTCGGCGACCCCCACGAAGTCGGGATTTGCCAGCTCGATGGCCGAGTAGCGGCGCTCGAAGAACATCTCCTGCCACTGCCGAACCATGCCCAGGTACCCGTTGTTCAGGATCACCGCCTTCACCGGGATCTCGTCCTGCACGATGGTGGCAAGCTCCTGGATGGTCATCTGGAAGCCGCCGTCGCCGATCACCGCCACGACCTGGCGGTCGCCCCTGGCAAGCGCGGCCCCCATCGCCGCCGGCAGCGCGTACCCCATCGTACCCAGGCCACCCGACGTGATGATCCCGGCCCCGCCGTCGAACCGGTAGTAGCGCGCGGCCGCCATCTGGTGCTGCCCCACATCCGCGACGACGATTGCACGGCCCGCGGTCCGCTCGGACAGCCGGTGGATCACCTCGGCCATGCGGATTTCGGGGGAGCCGGGGAAGAGGTCCCCGTCGATCACCCGGGCGTGCTCGATCGCCATGCACTCGCGGAACTCGTCCAGCCACGCCGCATGCGACCGGGCGGCCACTCGATCCGCCATGGCGGCGAGAGCCTGCTTCGCGTCCGCGACGATCCCCACATCGACGGGCACGTTCTTCCCGATCTCGGAGACGTCGATGTCGACGTGGATGACGCGCGCGCGGGGTGCATACTTCGCGAGATTGCCGGTGACGCGGTCGTCGAACCGCATGCCGACGGCGACCAGGAGGTCGGCATCGTCCGTCTTGACGTTGGAGCCGTAGTTGCCGTGCATGCCCAACAGGCCGACGTACAGGGGATGACGGGTGGGGAGGGCTCCCAGTCCCAGCAGGGTGCTGGCGAAGGGAAGGCCCGCCGTTTCCACGAAGCGCTTCAGCTCCTCGCGGGCATCCGACAACAGCACCCCCTGGCCGACCAGGACGAGCGGCTTCCGCGCGCGGTCGATCAGGCGGCAGGCCGCGTCGACGGCGCCCGGATCCAGCGGCGGACTCGGCACATATCCGGGGATCCGCGGCACCGGTATCGGCGGTCGGTACTCGAAGCTCTCGAACTGCGCGTCCTTGGTAATGTCGATCAGGACCGGCCCCGGACGACCGCTGCGGGCGATGTGGAGCGCCTTCGCCACCGCGCCCGGGATTTCGCTCGCCTTCGTGATCTGACAGTTCCACTTCGTGACCGGCGCGCTCACCGACATCACGTCGGTTTCCTGGAAGGCGTCCGAACCCAGCAGGGGCGACGGAACCTGGCCGGTAATGCACACCACCGGCGTGCTGTCCATCTTCGCGTCGGCCATGCCGGTGAGCATGTTGGTCGCGCCCGGGCCGGAGGTGGCGATGCACACGCCGGTTCTGCCCGACGCGCGGGCGTACCCCTCCGCGGCGTGGATCGAACCCTGCTCGTGGCGGACCAGGATGTGGCGGACCCGGTCCTCGTGCTCGAGGAGGGCGTCGTACACGGGCATGATCGCGCCGCCGGGATAGCCGAACACGAGGTCCACTCCACCCCGGGCCAGGGAGAGGACGAGGGCTTCGGCGCCGGTCATCGTTCGCCCGGGCCGCAGCAGGTCTTCGCGATCGGCCACCAGGCCGGTCGCCTCGCCGGGGCCGATGACGGCGGTCGCCTGCTCAGGCATCGGAGGGCCGATCCGTGGTGCACCCGTGCGAGGCGGGGGACACGGTTTGGGCGTAGCGGTAGAGTGCGCCGGATGTCACGCGAAGGGGGGGCGCGCTCCACCGCTTCCGGCGGGTTTCGATCTCCGCCACGGGAATGTCGGCATCGATCGTATTACGAATTGCGTCGATTCGTATGACGTCGCCGTCGGCGATCAGCGCGATCAGGCCGCCCTCCTGCGCTTCCGGGGTGATGTGGCCGACGACGAACCCGTGGGTGCCGCCGGAAAAACGGCCGTCGGTGACCAGGGCCACGTCGCCCCCGAGCCCACTACCCATGATCATCGAGGTCGGCGTGAGCATCTCGGGCATGCCGGGTCCGCCCCGCGGCCCTTCATACCGGATCACGATCACGTCACCCTTCCGGATGCACCCCTCGCCGATCGCGCGGTTCGCCTCGGCCTCGCTGTCGAAGACCCTCGCCGGCCCCTCGAAGACCTCGCCCTCCTTGCCGGTGATCTTCGCCACGGCGCCCCCTTCGGCCACGTTGCCGTACAGGATCCGCAGGTGTCCGGTCCCCTTGATCGGGTCGTCGACATCGCGGATCACCCTCTGGCCGGGGGACAGCGGGGGGGCTGCGGTCGAGTTCTCGGCCAGAGTGCCACCCGTCACCGTCATGCAGTTGCCGTGGATCAGGCCCTCGTCCAGCAGCATCCTGATCACCGCCGGCATCCCGCCGATCGCGTGCAGGTCTTCCATGACGTACGGGCCGCTGGGCCTGAAGTCGGCAAGGAGCGGCGTGCGGTCGCAGATGCGCTGGAAATCGTCCAGTGTGAGGTCGATTTCGAGCGTGCGCGCGATGGCCAGCAGGTGAAGGACGACGTTCGTGGATCCCCCGAGCGCGATGGCCAGCGTGATCGCGTTCTCGAAGGCCTTGCGCGTCAGGATGTCGGAGGGGCGAAGGTTGCGCTCGAGGAGCACCCGGATGGCCGCACCGGCCCGTTCGCACTCGGCCACCTTGTCCGTGCTCGTCGCCGGATTGGACGAACTGGACGGCAGGCTCATGCCCATGACCTCGATGACGGATGCCATCGTGTTGGCCGTGAACATCCCGCCACAGGCACCCGCCCCCGGACAGCTCAGGCGAACGATACGGCGGAACTCCTCCGAAGTGATCGTCCCCGCCAGCCGCCGCCCCAGCGCCTCGAACGAGGAGACCACATCCAGCCGGTCGCCGTTGTGGCGCCCGGGCGCGATCGTCCCGCCGTAGATCATCAGCGCGGGCCGGTCGAGGCGCGCCATTGCGATCATGGCGCCGGGCATGTTCTTGTCGCACCCCATGATCGTCACGAGACCGTCGTAGTGCTGCGCCGACGCGATGGTCTCGATCGAATCCGCGATCAGGTCGCGCGAAGGAAGCGAATAGCGCATCCCCGCCGTCCCCATCGAGATCCCGTCGCTCACCCCGGTCGTGTTGGACACGAAGCCGACCATCTCCGCCGACTGCACGCTCTCCTTGACGGCCGCGGCCAGCCCGTTCAGGTGCATGTTGCAGGGATTGCCCTCGAAGCCGGAACTGACGATACCCACCTGAGGGCGATCGAGGTCGGCCTCGGTCAGCCCCGCGGCGAAGAGCATCGCGCGCGCCGCGGGACGGTCCTGGCGCTGGGTCAGTTCCCGGCTGATGCGGTTCAACATGGTGAAGGTACTCAGGCGTTCCCGCGCGATTCCGGATCGCCGCGGTCAGGGTCGGTTGGGCCGGATGCGACCGATGAGCCCGGATGGCCCGGCGCCAGAGCGGTCCGGCAGCGGCCGTCCATCGTGACGACGGATCGCTCGGAACATCGGAAAATGGGATACACGGGTCCCTTGGCTCCTGCGGAGGGGGAATGCTGGGGGAGGAGTACGGCCGGGGTGACGCTGGGGGAGGAGGAGGAAGGGAACAATATGTTTCCCTCCGCCGCGATTTGCAAAGGATTTTTTTCGGGCCGCAGTCCGCAGCACCCGTCTTTCCCACCCGTCCAACACACCTTGCAACCCTGGAGAATCCCCGGCGTCCGCGGATCCACGGATTCCCCGATATTGAAAATTCGGTATTTATTCGGTTATCGTTCACGGGCCATGTCTCCTGAGCCCACAGCCGCCCCCACGCGCGCGGCGGCGTCCCCGCCCGCCCCCCGCATCCCCCGCCGCATCATTGCCCTGCGGCTGCCGTGGTGGCCCACCGAGAGATTGGTCCGCCACCACCCCGAAGCGCGCACCCACCCCTTCGTCACCACCGGCGAGAACCGGAACCGGCTGGTCATCGCCGCCGCCAATCCGTGCGCCGTCCGGGCCGGCCTCACACCCGGCATGCCGCTCGCCGACGCCCGCGCCATCGTGCCCGGCGTGGTCGTCCGCTCCGCCGATCCCACCGCCGACGCCCTCGCGCTGGAGCGCCTCGCGCGCTGGGCGGACCGCTTCACCCCGCGCGTCATGCCCGACGGCGTGGACACGATCTACCTCGACATCGCCGGCTGCGCCCGCCTCTTCGGCGGCGAGGAGTCGCTGCTGGCCACGCTGCGGACCGCGCTCGAGAACTTCGGCCTGACCGTGCGGCTGGCGCTGGCCGACACCCCGGGCGCGGCCTGGGCGCTGGCGCACTGCGGCACCGAGGACCCCGCCGTGGTGGCGGCCGGCACCGGACCGTCCGGGCTCAAGGATGCGCTGGCCGAACTGCCCGTTGCCGCCCTGCGACTGAGCGCCGAAGTCGCGGACGGGCTCGTATCCTTCGGCCTGGACAGGATCCGCACACTATCCGGCATCGAATCCGTCAAGCTGATCCGGCGCTTCGGGGTGGAGCCGGTCAGGCGGCTTCAGCAGGCCCTGGGCCAGGTCGACGAGCCGATCATCCCGCTCCGCCCCCTGCCTCCGCGCGAGGCCCACCGCGCCTTCGCCGAACCGATCTCGACGCCGTTCGACATCCGCGCCGCTGTCGACGGCCTCCTGGACGATCTCTGCCTGGAGCTGAGCCGTTCCGGCGAGGGCGCGCGGCGGCTGCACCTCGTCTGCCACCGGGTCGACGGCGACCGCCGCAGTCTCACCATCGGCACAAGTCGGCCGCTGCGCCGCAAGAGGCCGCTCATGGGACTCTTCGCCGAGAAGCTGGAGCAGGTGGAGCCCGGTTTCGGGATCGACGAGATCGTGTTGGCCACCGATGTGGTGGAGACGATCGAGGAGGTGCAGGAGGGGTGGTCCGTCGCGGCCCCCGCGCGATACCGCGCCGCGGACGAGGAAGAGCTGGCGGACCTGCTCGACCGGCTGGGGAACCGGTTCGGCTTCGGCAGGATCGGGCGGCCGGTACCGCAGCAGAGCTGGTTGCCGGAGCGGGCGGCACGCCGTGAATCAGGCTCGCAACCCGCGTCCGCCGCGGGGTGGCCGGAGGACCGTTGCAGGCCGCTGCGGCTGCTGTCGCCCCCGGAGCGGGTGGAGGTCGTCAGCCTGGGGTCCGGTGATCCGCTTCCGGCGGTCCTGAGTGAAACGTCACAACCCGCCGGAAGCGGCGACCTCTGCCATGGGCTGCGAGGGTTTCGCCGGCAGGGACGGTTCCACCAGCTGCGAATGGCCGAGGGACCCGAGCGGCTGGAGTGTGAATGGTGGCGCGAGGACGCTCCGCGCCGAGACTACTACCTGGTCGAGGACGAGACGGGGGGGCGGTATTGGCTGTTTCGGGAGGGTGGGGGGGGGGCGGTGGCGATGTCCCGCTGGTTTCTGCACGGGGTTTTTGGGTGAAGGGGATCGGCGAACCAGGTCGCATCTCCAATGCCCCTGAATTCACCAGGCCCAAACCGGGGTTCGCCGAGCGTCAGCGAGGCAGTCACCATATCTTCCGTAAGGACGGCGTTCCGGAACGACTCGTCCTGCAACGAGACGGAAGCCACGCGAAACCGTACCAGGTCCGACAGGTGCGCAAAGTGATCCTCAACCACCACCTGGGAGCACGTGAATGAGTCACCAATACGAGGTTCTCATCCACTGGAGCGACGAGGATCGCCTCTTCGTGGCCAAAGTGCCCGAACTTCCCGGATGCATGGCTCACGGCTCAACCAGAGCGACGGCTCGCGAAAAGATCGAGCAGGCCATCATGCTCTGGCTCGATACCGCTAGGGAGTACGGCGACCCGGTTCCGGAGCCTCAAAGGGCGAGTGCGCCAACGGGCTGACGGGAGCCGTCCAGATCCTCCGAGCACACCAACCCTTATTCGATTTCGTACTCCAGCACCAGCGTATGCCCCCCCTCCGCATCCACACGGATCTCCATCGTCCCCGACAGGCCCGCCAACTCACCCGTCCCCGACCCCGGCACCACGTGCCCGGCAGTCCCCGGCGGCTCTCCGGCCCCGGCAATCCCCCAGTGATGGAGCACGAAAGTCCCGTCGCGCCCTTCGAGCGTGCCCGAGACCCGTTCCGACGCGATGTACCCCGCGTTCTGCAGGGGACCTTCGGCGCTGGCGCGGCACATCAGCAGGCGCACGCGGCCCTCGCCATCCAGATCGCCGTGGTAGCGCTTGACGACGTGTGCTTCCGAGAGGATGGGGCCTTCGCCCTCTTCACCGTAGGGCAGGGTGTCCCAGCCGGTGACTTCGAAACTGGAGACGATCTTCATGGCGGGAGTCCTTGTGAGGGGGATGGTGGGCCAGATCAGCGTACAGCCGCGGGCAGCCTCCGCACCACCACCCTGGCGACCTCGAATTCGTCGTGTTCGATGAACGCGGCCACGCCTTCCGGCCCGAAGGCGTCGGGTATTTCAGTCGCGTCCTCCGTGAAGGTTCCGATATAGCGCCCGTCGGAGGTGACGACATCGATGGGCCCGTCGCTCTCCGGTTCGTCGCCGCGGCGGCACACCCAGATGCTGCCGTCCCACGTGGTGGAGAGCTCGCGCAATACGGAAAGCTCATGGTAGTAGGCCGGTTCGGGCAGATCGAGGGGGATCGTCGGATTCAACCCGCCGGAATTGCGGCCGCCCGGTGTGAAGATTCGCATCGGCATGGACCCATCACCTGAACCCTCGCGCCGTGCGGTCTCCTGCTTCTCGCGATGCTCCTTCTCGATTCGCGGCGTGACCGGCTCGGGCTGGAAGGGCCGCCGAATGATCCTCGTCACTTCACCGGCATCCGGACGGGTGACCTTGAGGGCGTAGGCCGACGAGTCGGAGTAGACGATGCCTCCGTCCGGCAACACCCCCGCCAGCAGCGGCGGCTCGAAGATGGAAGGTTGCGAAAGGCCGCTCAGCGCATCGGCCAGGGTCCCCCTGTCACCCTCGGAGACTCCGATGTTCCCCGGCAGCCTGAGACCGGCCTCCGCGCGGGGAGGAAGCCAGGCCTCGACGACGGTGTCGGTTTGAACCTCCTCGCCGGCAAGCCCGAGCCGGGTGATCGGGGACGTCGGCGGACCGGCATCTTCGCCATCGAAATCGATCGTGGCGCCGCGGTTCCCGAAGCTCCCCGTGAAAGCGGCACCTCCACGGGGATCGGCCAGCAGGGTCCACGCGAACCCTCCCGGGCCGCCGCCCTCGCTGCCCCGCACCATGCGCAGAAAATTGCCGCCGGTGTCGAAGAGCTGGTAGGCGCGGTGCCCCAGATCGGCGACGATGGTCGTGCCGTCCCGCATGACCGCGAACCCCGCCGGCATGTTGAACTCGCCGGGCCCCTCACCGGAGGTGCCGAATTCGCGCAGGAAGTTGCCGGATGGGTCGAAGACCAGGACACGCGTTCCGTCCGAGCCCAGTCCCGATACGCGTGTGCCGTCTCCAAGGGACATTCCACCGCTCCCGTCCACGATGTAGAGATTCCCGTTCTCATCGAACTCGACGTGCATGACGGTGCCGAGCATCTCCCAGTCCTCGCCGTCCAGTACGCCGATGCGGAAGACTTCCTCGAAGTCGGCGTCCAGGCGCTGATCGCGCGCGGGGAGGTCGATGACTTCCTGGGCCGGGAGGGGTTGGGGGGCGGGGAGGGTGCTGGCGAACAGTAAGGCGGCGGCGGCTGAAAAGATCTTGATGGTCATGGGATTTCTCCTGCATTGTCAGTCGGCAACGCAGCGGCGAAGAGGCGGAGCTTCATGGCTGGCTGCAGCATGTGCGGGCCGGTTTGCAGAAATACGACACCGCCGACGGGGTACTTCATGGCGGCAACGCTCCACGGCCCCTGACGTCCCAAGGGCTGACCAGAACTGACGCAAATGGTATATCACAGTTGACGTTTTGTAAACTTCTCTTTCCATAGTGAATCGCCAAACTTGATATTCGGTATTTATTCGGTTATCATTCAGGGGCCATGTCTCCAGAACCAACCTCCCGACACCGGCCCACCGCCCCCCCCTACGCCGAACTCCAGGTCACCAGCAACTTCTCCTTCCTGCGGGGCGCCTCCCACCCGGATGAGATGGTTGAACGGGCGGCCGAGCTGGGTTACCGCGCCCTGGCTCTGACCGACCGCAACACGCTGGCCGGAGTCGTACGCGCCCACGAAGCCGCCGAACGCACCGGCCTCCACTTCATCCCCGGCGCCCGCCTAGACCTCGCCGACGGCCCCAGCCTCCTCTGCCTCCCCACCACCCGGCACGGCTACGGCCGCCTCTCCCGTCTCATCACCACGGGACGCCGGCGCGCGCCCAAGGGCGAATGCATGCTCACCCGTGCAGACGTCATCGAGGCCACCGACCCAAACGGCCACCTCTTCATCGCGGTCCCGCCCGTCACCCCCGACCCCAACTTCGCCGACGACCTCGCCTGGTACCGCGACCACCTCCCCGCCCCCCTCCACCTCGCCGCCACCCACTACCATCGCGGCGACGACGACCGCCGTCTCGCCCACCTCGCCACCCTCGCCGCCACCCACGGCCTCCCCCTCGTAACCACCGGCGACATCCACCAGCACGACCCCTCGCGCCGCCGCCTCCACGACACCCTCACCTGCATCCGCGAACACTGCACCATCGACAACGCCGGCTGGCGCCTCGAAGCCAACGCCGAGCGGCACCTCAAATCCCCCACCCAACTCGCCCACCTCTTCCGCGACCACCCCGACGCCCTCGCCAACACCGCCCGTATCGCCAACCAATGCCGCTTCTCTCTCGCCGAACTCCGCTACGAGTACCCCGACGAGGTCGCCGAAGACGGCCGCACCCCCCGCGAGACCCTCGCGTCGCTCACCTGGACGGGCGCAGCCGAACGCTACCCGGACGGCATCCCGCCCAAGGTCCGCGCGACCATCGAGCACGAACTCGCCCTCATCGCGCAACTGAACTACGAGCCCTACTTCCTCACCGTCGAGGACATCGTGCGCAAGGCGCGCGAACTCGGCATCCTCTGCCAGGGCCGCGGCTCGGCCGCCAACTCCGCCGTGTGCTACTGCCTGGGCGTCACCTCGGTCGACCCCG